>DATKLR010000167.1:0-6244 GCA_035542295.1 Gemmatimonadales bacterium
CTCATGTCCCCGCTCCAGTCCGTGGACCTCGAGACCGGGAAAAGCGCCCCGGCACAGAGCGAGCGGTCGGACGTGACGGCCGTGCCCGCGCTCGGGGTGATCGCCGAGGCGGCCGTCGCGCTGTCGCTGGCCGCCGCCTACGGCGAGAAGTTCGGCGGCGACTCGCTGGCCGAGATGCGCCGCAACTTCGACGGCTACGTCGCCCGGCTCGAGCAGCGCCGCAGCGCGATGGGAACCCGCACCGGTTGATCAAGCGACACGTCATCCTGGTCGGGCTTCCCGGCTCGGGGAAGACGACGGTGGGCCGGCTGGTCGCGGCGGCGCTCCGCGCCGAGTTCGTGGATCTCGACGAGCGAATAGAGCGGCGCGCCGGCAAGAGCGTTCCGCGCATCTTCGCGGAAGACGGCGAAGCGGCGTTCCGTTCGCTCGAAGCCGCCGCCGGCGCGGCGGCGCTGCGCGCGCCGCCGGCAGTGGTGGCCCCCGGCGGCGGGTTCTTCGCCGGCGAGCGGACCCGGGAGCTGGCGCGCTCGTCGGGCCTCGTCGTGTACCTCGAGACGGACCCCGGAGAGGCGGTGCGGCGGCTCGGCGGCGCGGCGGGCCGTCCGCTCCTCGAGGGCGGCGACCCGGACCGGAAAATGGCTTCACTCCTGGCCGCCCGCGCGCCTCTCTACCGGGAATCGGAGTGCGCGGTGGACACCACCGGCATCCCCGCCGAGGAGGTGGCCCGCCGGGTCGTCTCGCTTGCCCGGGATCGGGCTGGCTGGTAGACTCACGGCCCCCCGGGGGTCCGGAACCCGGGATCCGGGGCCCGGGGCAGAGGCCGCACCTCCCGGACCCCGGAACCCTGATCCCGGACCCCGGGTAAGGCCGCGTATGGTGCGGTGATGCGGCGGTGACGTGAACGAAGGATCGTGAGGACGATGGCGGAGAACAGCACGCTCGTGGTCGTCGAATCGCCCGCGAAGGCGAAGACGATCGGCAAGTACCTCGGCAAGGGCTACACGGTGAAGGCGACCGTGGGCCACATCCGGGATTTGCCCGAGCGCGAGCTGGGCGTGGACATCGAGGCGGAGTTCAAGCCCAAGTTCGTCACGGTCAAGGGGAAGACGAAGGCGATCCAGGAGCTGAAGAAGGCGGCCAAGGAGGCCTCCGAGGTCCTGATCGCCACCGACCCCGACCGCGAGGGCGAGGCCATCGCCTGGCACGTCCGGCAGCAGCTGGGCGCGGAGCACGTGCGCCGGGTGCTCTTCCACGAGATCACGAAGGACGCGATCCGGCGAGCCATCTCCCACACGACCCGCATCGACGAGAAGAAGGTCGAGGCCCAGCTGGCGAGGCGCATCCTCGACCGGCTGGTGGGTTTCAAGGTGAGCCCTCTTCTCTGGAAGTCCATGAAGACGGGTCTCTCGGCCGGCCGGGTGCAGACGGTGGCCCTGCGGCTCATCGTGGAGCGCGAGGAGGAGATCGCGCGGTTCGTGACGCAGGAGTACTGGACCGTCAAGGCGCAGTGTGAGAAGGCGGGCCAGGCGTTCGACGCGGAGCTGCACAAGCTCGACGGCAAGAAGCCGGAGATCCGCACGGCGGCCGCGGCCGACGAGATCGTCGCGGCGACGCGGGACGCGGCCTTCGTCGTCACCGACGTCAAGCGCAAGGAGCGCCGCAAGCATGCGCCCGCGCCGTTCACCACCAGCACGCTGCAGCAGGAGGCGGCCAAGCGGCTCGGCTTCTCGTCCAAGCGGACGATGAAAGTGGCGCAGGACCTGTACGAGGGCGTGGAGGTCAGCGACGAGGGCTCGGTCGGGCTCATCACCTACATGCGGACCGACTCCACGCGCGTGGCCGAAAGTGCCGTCGGCGCCGCGCGCGCCTGGGTGGAGCGGCAGTACGGGAAGTCGTACCTCCCCGAGAAGCCGGTCCTGTACGGCGGCTCCAAGAACCCGCAGGCGCAGGACGCGCACGAGGCCATCCGGCCGACCGAGGTCGAGCGCACGCCGCAGCAGCTCAAGCACGACCTGACCCCCGACCAGTTCAAGCTCTATCAGCTCGTCTGGCAGCGGTTTGTGGCGTCGCAGATGGCGGCGATCGTGTACGACACGACGAGCGTCGATTTCGATCTCGGCCGGTACCTGTTCCGCGCCACCGGGTCGGTGATCGTGTTCGACGGCTACCACCGGCTCTACCACGAGGCGCGGGAGCCCGGCGAGAAGGGCCGCACCCTCGACGACCTGCCGCCGCTCCCGCCGCTCGCCGTGGGCGACCGGGTGACGGTCAGGGCCGTGGTGCCGGAGCAGCACTTCACGGAGCCGCCGCCGCGCTACAGCGAGGCGTCGCTGGTCAAGGAGCTGGAGCGGCTCGGCATCGGCCGGCCCTCGACGTATTCGGCCATCACCAGCACGCTCCTGGCGCGCCACTACGTGACCCTCGTCGAGAAGCGCTTCCATCCCTCGGAGCTGGGCACGACCGTCGAGAAGCTGCTGATCCCGCGGTTCCCCGACATCTTCAACGTCGAGTTCACCAGCGAGATGGAGACGGAGCTCGATCGCATCGAGGACGGGGAGTTGAGCCGCCTGGAGGTGCTGAACGATTTCTGGAACCCGTTCGCCAAGGCGCTGGCGAAGGCGCGGCCGGAGGAGATGATCTCGGAGGCGCACAACCTGGAGGGGCTCGCGGAGCAGCGCTGCCCGCGCTGCGGCAGCCCCCTCGTGGCGAAGGCGGGCCGCTTCGGGCCGTACATCGCGTGCACCAAGCAGAACGACCCGGAGTGCAAGTACACCAAGTCGCTCCGGAAGCCGCGCGCCCCCGACCGCCCGACCGACGAGAAGTGCCCGGAGTGCGGCGCGCCGCTGGTGATCAAGACCGGCCGGTACGGCGAGTTCCTCGCCTGCACGCGCTATCCGAAGTGCAAGTTCACCAAGCCGATGCCGCTCGGCGTGAAGTGCCCGAAGTGCGGCGTGGGCGACCTGGCCGAGCGCCGGAGCAAGCGGGGGCGCACCTTCTACGGCTGCTCGCGCTACCCAGAGTGCGACTTCGTCGCGTGGAACCGGCCCGTGCCGGCCATCTGCCCGGCGTGCGGATACGTCGGCGCCGAGAGCAAGCAGAGCAAGGCGAGGGGGGCGTTCCGCAAGTGCCTGAAGTGCGGGACCGAGTTCGCGGCGGAGGAGGTCGCGACGCCCGCGCCGGCCGAGGCGGCGGCCCACTCCTGAGGGCGACCGTCGTCGGCGGGGGCCTGGCCGGCTGCGAGGCGGCCTGGGCGCTCGCCTCGCGCGGCTTCGAGGTTACGCTGATCGAGATGCGCCCGGCGACGCCGACGCCCGCGCACCGCACGGATCTCCTGGCCGAGCTGGTCTGCAGCAACTCCTTCAAGAGCATCGAGACTACGAATGCCCATGGGCTGCTCAAGGCTGAGCTGCGCCTGCTTGGGAGCCTCCTGCTCGGCTGCGCCGACCGCGCCCGCGTGCCGGGCGGCGCGGCACTGGCCGTGGACCGCACTGAATTCGCGCGGCGGGCCACCGAGCGGGTGAGCGCGCACCCGCTCATCCGGCTGGTGCGCGAGGAGGCGGCGGCGCTGCCGGAGCCCGGCATCGTCGCCACGGGCCCGCTCACGTCCGCCAGACTCGCCGCGGCGCTGGCCGCGCGGCTCGGCGGCGAAGCGCTTGCCTTCTACGACGCCATCGCGCCGATCGTCGCCGCCGACTCGCTGGACCCGTCGCGGCTGTTCGCCGCGTCGCGCTACGGCAAGGGCGACAGCGACGACTACCTGAATGCCCCGCTCAGCGAGCCGGAGTACGAGGCGTTCGTCACCGCGCTCCGCGCCGCGGACCGGTACCCGGGCCACGATTTCGAAAGCGTGCCCTACTTCGAGGGCTGCCTCCCTGTCGAGGAGATGGCCGCGCGGGGGCGCGAGTCCCTGCGGTTCGGTCCGATGAAGCCCGTGGGGCTCACGGATCCGGCCAGCGGCCGCACGCCGCACGCGGTGGTGCAGCTGAGGCGCGAGGACAAGGCCGCTCAGATGTGGAACCTGGTCGGCTTCCAGACGCGGCTCAGGACCGGCGAGCAGCAGCGGGTCTTCCGCACGATCCCGGGGCTCGAGGCGGCGGAGTTCCTGCGCTTCGGCTCGATCCACCGCAACAGCTACCTCAACAGCCCCGCGCACCTGACGCCCACGCTCGCGCTGAAGGACGCGCCGACCACGCTGGTCGCGGGGCAGCTCACCGGGGTCGAGGGTTACACCGAGTCCCTCGGCACGGGTCTGTTGGCCGGGATCAACCTCGCGAGGGTCCTCCAGGGTCGCGAGCCGGCGCTGCCCCCCGCGACCACCATGCTCGGGGCGCTGATGGCGTATCTTCGGGATGCGGATCCGAGGGGGTTCCAGCCGATGAATGCCAATTTCGGGCTGCTGCCGCCGCTGGAGCAGCCATGCCGCGACCGGGCGCGGCGCAAGGCGCTCCTGGCCGAGCGCGCGCTGGAGGCGATGGGGGCCTTCGCCGCGGGGATCGGAGCGTGAGGGCGGAGGCCGAAGACTTCCTGCGCTGGCTCGCGACCGAGCGGAACGACTCGCCGAATACCGTGAAAGCGTACGGGCGCGACGTCGCGGCGTTCGAGGCGTTCCTTGGCGGCTTCTACGGCGGCTCCGGCTGGAGCTGGGCGGGAGTGGACCGGTTGGCGATCCGCGGCTTCCTCGCCGAGGGCGCGCGCCGCGGATGGTCGAAGCGCACCATCGCGCGGGCGCTCTCGGCGGTGCGCGCGTTCTACCGGTTCCTGAACCTGCACCACGGCGTCGAGGTCAATCCCGCGCGCGCGGCGAGCACGCCGAAGCTGGAGAAGCGGCTCCCGGGTTATCTCGATCGGGGGGCGATCGACCGGCTGTTCGCCCTCGCGGAGCAGCGCTCCGGCGCGAACACCTTCCGGCCGGTGCGCGACCGCGCCATCGTGGAGCTGTTCTACTCGACGGGGATGCGCCTCTCCGAGCTGGTGGGGCTCGACCTCGACGACCTGGACCTGGTGTCCGACCAGGTGCGGGTGCGGGGGAAGGGACGGAAGGAGCGGATTCTCCCCGTCGGCCGGCTGGCGGTCACGGCGCTGAGGAACTACTACCTCCGGCGGGACGAAGTGCTCGCCCAATGCCGCGGCCCTGAGGGGCGCGTGGTGGCCCCCCCTCGCGCGGTCTTCGTGAGCGAGCGCGGCCGCCGCCTCACGCCGCGCGCGGTGCAGCTGGCCGTGCGCCGCCTCCTCGACGCCGTGAGCGAGGGCCAGAAGGTGACGACGCACTCGCTGCGGCACTCGTTCGCCACTCACCTGCTCGACGCGGGGGCGGACCTGAGGGCGGTGCAGGAACTGCTGGGGCATGCGTCGCTGTCCACGACGCAGATCTACACGCACACCAGCGTCGAGCGGCTGAAGCAGGTCTACCACCAGGCACACCCGAGAGCCTAGATGGAAACGATCCACGCAACCACGATCCTCTGCGTCCGCAAGGACGGCCGCGTGGCCATGGGCGGCGACGGCCAGGTCACGGTCGGTGAGACCGTCATGAAGTCGCACGCGCAGAAGGTGCGCCTCCTCAAGGGGGGGAAGGCGGCGGCCGGCTTCGCGGGCGGCGTGGCCGACGCGCTGACGCTGTTCGAGAAGTTCGAGGAGAAGATGGAGCGCTACCCCGGCAACCTCGCGCGCGCCGCGGTGGAGCTGGCGAAGGACTGGCGCAGCGACCGGGTGCTGCGGCGGCTCGAGGCGCAGCTGGCGGTGGCCGACAAGGAGCGCAGCCTGCTCGTCACCGGCAACGGCGACGTGATCGAGCCGGACGACGGGATCATCGCGGTGGGATCCGGCGGCAGCTACGCGCTCGCCGCCGCGCGGGCGCTGCTGGCGCAGACGAAGCTGGCGCCGCGGGACATCGTCGAGAAGAGCCTCGAGATCGCCGCCGACATCTGCATCTTCACCAACCGGAACCTGACGATTGTCGAGCTGGAGTAGCGCGTCGGGGAGGGTGGCGGCCGCGGCGCTCGCCGCCCTCCTCGGCGGCTGGGTCATCGCCGCGCTCGCCCCCCGCGACTTCACGGTCGGGACCTTCCAGGACGACGCGCAGTACGCGGTGCTCGCCAAGGCGATCCGGGAGCAGCACACCTACCGCAACCTCAACTTCCCCGGACATCCGCCCGAGCTGAAGTTCGCGCCGGGATGGCCGGCGGTCCTCGCGCTCGCCTGGAAGAGCGGGGCGAGCGGGGACGAGAACCTGCAGCGCCTGCGC
>DATKLR010000168.1:0-11483 GCA_035542295.1 Gemmatimonadales bacterium
GCGTCGCGCCCGATCGAGCGGATCAGCTCGCTCAGCTACGTGGCGGGAGGCGTCGACGCCCGCCCGACGGAGCCGGCGTACCAGGTCTTCCGGCTGTTCGCGCCGGACGTGCAGCGGGAGCTCGCGGCGGCGCAGGCGGCGCTGGCCGGCGACCTCGGCGGTGTGAACGCAGCCCTGACGGCTGCGGGGCAGGAGCCCGTCACGCCGGGCAACACGGAGTTGCGTCCGCCCAGGCCCGTCGATTGAGCTGCATGACGGCCGCCCTCTCCCCCGGCTCGGGAGCCCGGCGGTGCTGCTGAGGCCGCCGTTCGAGAACCTCTACCTCCGCGCGTTCGGGCTGCGGAACGTGCAGGGCAGGCTGCGCCTTCCACCGGAGGTGTTCGAGGCCTTCCTCTCCGCGCCGTACGACCCGTCGCCCGATTTCGCCCTGCCAGCCAAGTGGAAGCGGCGCGAGCACGACCACCCGCGCTACTCGCGGTTCTGCTACGCCTTCGCCCGTGCGACCGGGGCGCGGCGCATTCTCGAGGTCGGCTCGTCGGCGGGCGGCACGACCGCGGGGTGGGCGCGGGCGCTGGCCGAGGCAGGTGTGGAGCCGACGCCCCCGCACCTCGTCTGCGTGGATAACGACTCGTACAACGAAGGGGTATACCCGCAGCTCACCGGGGTGAACATCGAGCGGGTGGGCCTCAAGCTGCGCCGCGTGACCTTTCACAACGGGGACTCCACCGCGCTGCTGCCCGAGATCCAGGACCGGTACCGCCACTACTTCGACATCTACCTCGTGGACGCAAATCACAGCTACGAGGGGGCGCTGGCCGACATGGAGAACGGGCTGCCGATGGTGGCGCCTGGTGGGTGGGTGGTCGTGCACGACGTGGATCGCGCTCGCCGGATGTCCGAGGCCACCGCCGAGCACCCGGCGCCGGTCTACGATGCGTTCGTGGAATTCGCCCGCCGCCACCGGATGGACGTCTGCATCCTCGGGTTCATCCGCAAGCACCTGGGCGTGGCGCGGGTTCCCCCCTGACCGGTCACGGGCTCGGGCTCGGCCGCCTCCCGGCCCATTCCAGCCATTCGCTCAACACGATCAGGGTCCACAGCGCCCGGGCGTGGTCGGCCCGGCGACTCAGATGCTCCTCGAACAGCGCCATCGCTCCTTGCCGCTCGACGCCCGCCACAGCCAGGCGGTCGGAGCCGAGCCGCGCCTCGGCCCACTCGCGCAGCGGCTCGCGCAGCCACCGGCTGAGCGGCACGGACAGCCCGCGCTTGCGCCGGTGCACGATGCCGCGCGGCAGGTACCGCAGCGCGTAGCGCTTCAGAAACACCTTCGTCGTCGCCCCGCGTACGCGCTCCCGCTCGGGGAGCGTCGCGGCGAACTCCAGCACCGCCTGATCCAGAAACGGTGCCCGCAGCTCCAGCGCCGAGTGCATGCTCGCTCGGTCGGCCTTGGTGAGCAGCCCCTCCGCGAGCGAGGTTTCGAGGTCGCGGCGCTGCACGGCGTCGAGCAGGGATGCCTCGCCCTCCTCCGACCACTGCGTATCCACCTTGGACACTCCGAGTCGCGCCAGAAGCTCGGGCCCGATGTTCGAGGTCCAATCCACGTGTCGCTGCAGCCCGTCCAGCTCGGCCGCGGCGACGAACTTCTTGAGGAGAAACGAGATACTGACCTTCTTGTCGCTCGGCGGCCACGCCTCCACCAGCCGCCGGCATGCTCTTCTGACGCCGCCGGGGAGCCTGGCGTAACGCTGGGCGATCTGCGCGCCGAGGTAGGTCGGGTAGCCGCCGAACAGCTCATCGCCCCCTTCGCCGACCAGCGCGACCTTCACCTCGTCGGCGGCGCGCCGCGACAGCAGCGCGGTCGGCACCCATGCGGGATCGGCCAGCGGCTCTCCCGCCTGCGCGATCAGCTCGGCGAGCACCTGCGGGAAGGCCTCCGGCTTCACCCAGACCGCCTCCGACGGGATGCCGAGCTGCTTCGCGATCCGCTCGGCGAAGCTGCCCTCGTCGAACGAGGTCTCGTGGAACCGCAGGGTGAAGGCCTTGAGCGGGTAGGCGGGGCGGACGCGCGAGGCGATGGCGGCGACCAGGGAGGAGTCGACCCCGCCGCTGAGGAACGCGCCGTAGCGGACGTCCACCTCGCTCTGGCGCCGGACCGCCTCCCGGAAGATCGCGTCGAAGGCATCGGCATCGGGCGAGCGCTTCGGCTCGGAGCCGATCGCCCAGCGCCAGTAGCGCCGGCGGCGCACGCCGGACGCGTCGATGGTCACCATCTCCGCCGGGCCGACCTTGCGCACCTCCGCGAACGGCGAGGTGGGCGAGGCGAAGTAGCCGAAGCGGAGGAAGTTGCGCAGGGCGGCGGGGTCGACGGTCAGGCGCTGCGACGGCTCGGCCGCGAGCGCGGCGATCTCGGTGGCGAATCGCACGCCCCCTTCGTGGCGGGCGAAGAAGAGCGGCCGCTCGCCGGCACGGTCGCGGGCGAGGAGCAGTCGCGCCGTGCGCGGGTCCCACACGGCGATCGCGAAGGCGCCGACCAGCCGCTCGACGAAGCACTCGCCCAGCTCGAGGTAGAGGCCGGGGATGACGGCGATGTCGGTCTCGAGCCGCGTCTCGCGCCCGCGCGAGCGGAGGAAGGCGCGCAGCTCGACGTGGTTGTCGATCTCTCCGTTGCAGACGGCGACCACGCCGGTGGCGGCGTCCACCAACGGCTGCTGGCCGCCGGCGAGGCCTCGGATGGCGAGCCTGGTGGCGCCCAGGAGCGCGGCGCCGCTCGCGTGCGCGCCGACGTCGTCCGGGCCGCGGTGGGCGAGCGCCTGCAGCATGGTCGCCACCTCACCCTCCTGGCGCTCGCGCACCGCCGCGCCGGGATCGAACCGGATACTCCCACACACCCCGCACATCTCAGTGGTCTCCCGGGGGCGGCAGGAGCGCACCCCACCAGCCATCGGTCAGTTGCGTCACGCTCAAGGCTCGCGGCACGGCGATGGAATCGAGCCGGCTGCGGCCGTTGGCGTCCGCGAGCAGAAAGACCGGAGCACGGCGCGCGGCGAGCCAGGCCCCGAGCGAGGCCACCGGCACGACCTGGTCCGGCCACGGGGACGTGCGTTTCAGGAAGAAGACGACGTAGTTGCTGGTCGTCTCGCTCCCGTCGCGGGTGACGACGGTAACGGTGCGCCGCAGGTAGAAAGGAAGGCCGTTGGGGAGGCACTGGAGACAGGCCACGTCCGTCGCGGGCGGCAGCGCGGGCAGCGTCCGGGCGAGCTGCCGGGCCGAGCTCGCCTCCGCGTAGGTGCGCGCGCCGCCGAAGGCGATCGTCAGAAGCAGGAGCGGCGGCAGCGCGAACGCGGCCGACACGAGGCGCGCGTCGCGGCGCCAGGCGGCGACGGCGGCCGCGAGCGCCAGGATCGCGAAGGTCCAGAAGAGCGCGCCGGTGGCGGGCCCGAGACGCTGGACGTCGCCGCCCCGGACGTGCAGCAGGGCGGGCAGGCCGCCCTGCGTCGCGTGCGCCGCGGCGAGCAGCCCCGCGCCCAGGGCCGCGATCAGTGCCAGACCGATCGTGCCGCGCACCACCAGCCGCCCGGCCCGGCCCCCGGGAGCCTCGAAGGCGAGGTCCAGCACCCGGGCCACCAGGACGCCGAGTGCGACCACCGCGGTCAGCACGTAGCCCGGCAGCTTCGACTGCGAGATCGAGAAGAAGACCACCGCGACGAGCACCCACGCGATCAGCAGGCGGTCCGCGCGCGCCCATCGCGTGCGTACCCGCCACGCGCTTGCCACGGACTCCGGGAGCAGGATGCTCCACGGGAAGAAGACGCCGGCGATGACCGGGACGTAGTACCAGAACGGCGCGCTGCGATGGAACTGCGACGACGTGAACCGGTGCAGCGACTCCTCGACGAGGCCGTAGTACGGGAAATCCGGGCGCCGGTGGGCGACGGCGAAGAACCAGGGAAGCACGATGGCGAAGAAGACCAGGAGGTTGAGGGGCGCGAACAGCCGCTTGATCGCGGCCGGGGTCCGGTTCAGGAGATGGAAGCCGGCCAGCACCAGCGCGGGCAGGAGAAACCCCACCGGGCCCTTCACGAGCGTGCCGGTCCCCGCGCACGCCGCGCCGAGCAGGTACCAGCGCATGCGAGCGGCGCCGTCCTTTTCCTCGGCCACGTAACCCGCGAGCACGGCCGCTGTGACGAACAGCGCGAGCACCATGTCGAAGATCACGATTCGCGCGAAGGCGACGACCAGTGGCGTCGTGCCGACCACGAGCACGGCCAGCGCGGCGGCGCGCGCACCGTAGGAGCGGCGCGCGAAAGCGTACACCAGCGCGAGCACTCCGAGAGCGGCCAGGGCTCCAGGGAGTCGCGCCGCGGTTTCGTTCTCGCCCAGGGCCGCCATCGAGATGCCGACAAGCCGGAAGTAGAATGCGGGCTTATCCAGGTAGGGGAGGCCGTCGTACGTGGGCACGATCCACTCGCCCCTCGCTTCCATCTCGCGGGCGACTTCCGCGTTGCGCCCCTCGTCGGGCTGGATGAGGGGAAGGGCGCCGAGCCGTGCCAGGCAGCACACGGCCGCCGCCAGCACTGCCAGAACGGTGAGCGTGCGCACGCCCTTCATCGGCTCCCGGCTTCCCCGGCGATCATCCGCGCCCGGAGGTTCCCGCTTCGGTCACGCGGGCGGGATGAACGCTTCGACGGTGCTGGCGAACGTCCCCACGTCGATCGGCTTGGTCAGGTAGCCGGTGAAGCCGGCCGTCAGGGCCTTCTCCTCGTCGCCGCTCATCGCGTGCGCCGTCAGCGCCACCACGGGGGGGAGCGCGTCCGCGAGGGCGGCCTGCAGCTTCGCGAGGAGCTGGAACCCGTCCTCGCCCGGGAGCTGGATGTCGAGCAGCACGATCGCGGGCGCCTCGGCCTGCATCGTCTCCAGCAGCTTCTCCCCGCCGGGGAGTCCCACGACCTGATGGCCGCGGATCGCGAGGACCGCGCGGAACAGCTTCATGTTGTCCGGATTGTCTTCGACGATCAGGATCTTGGCCACGCGCTCTATGCTCCTACGCGCCGCAGCACGGCGCGCATGCGAACGACCAGCGACGAGGGTTGGATGGGTTTCGTCAGATAGTCCTCGGCACCCAGCTCGATGCAGCGGGCCTCCGTGGCGGGATCATCCTTCGCCGTCACCACGATCACCGGCACCGCGCGGCTGGCGAGGCGGCGGCGCAGGGCCTCAAGGACACCGAAGCCGTCGAGCCGCGGCATGTCCATGTCGAGCAGCAGGATCGCGGGCGCGAGGCGCTGGGCCTGGTCGAGCGCCTCGAGGCCGTCGGCCGCCTCCGCCACGTCGAAGCCCTGCGGCCTGAGAATGGTGGAGAAGAGTGCCCGCATCGCCGGGTCGTCGTCGGCGACGAGCACGAGCGGAGCCTTTTCGGCCGCGGCTGCCTCGACCGGCGGGGCGGGGGCCGGAGCCGGCGCCGCCACCTCGGCGGCCGCGGGAGCTGGCTCGCCCACGACGCGCACCAGCTCCTCGTAGGTCGTTTCGCCCGCCCAGACGCGGCGAATGCCGGCTTGCCACAGGGTGCGCATTCCGTAGCGCCGTCCCGCCTGCGCCACCTCGTCCGCCGGCGCACCGGAGGCGATCAGCTCGGCGACGCGGCCGTCGACGGTCAGCAGCTCCTGCAGCGCGATGCGCCCGTTGTACCCGCTGAAGCCGCACTGCGCGCAGCCCTTCGCCTTGCGGATGGCGACGGGGCGCTCGAGGGCCTGCGGGGGCCGCGCCGCTGGCGGCAGCGCTCCCTCGTCCCCGCTTTCGGCGCACCGCGGGCAGAGGCGCCGCACGGTGCGCTGAGTGACCAGACCCTTGATCGCCGTGGCGATTCGCGGCGTCTCGATGCCGAGGCTCGCGAGGCGCGCCAGCGCGGACGCCCGGTCGTTGGTGCGCACTGTCGTCAGGAGGAGCCGTCCGCCGAGGGCCGCCTGCCAGGCCACTGCGGCGGTCTCCCCGTCCCGGATCTCACCCAGCAGGACCGCTCCAACGTCCTCCTTGAGCGCCGAGCGCAGCGCCACGCCGTAGCTCACGCCCCGCTTCTCGTCCACCTCGTACTGCCGGACGCCCGCGATGTGGTACGCGACCGGCTCCTCCACCGTCGCGACCTCGACGCCAGCGGCCCGCACCTGCTCCAGCGCCGCGTAAAGCGTGACCGACTTGCCGCTCCCGCGCGGACCCGCCACCAGCACGATCCCTTCCCGGTGGACGAGCAGCCCCTCGAGCAGCGCCAGCTCGTCGGGCCACAGGCCGAGGGACGCAAGTGTGGGCACCGGGGCCGCCGGATCCACGAGGCGGACGGTCACCTGCTCTCCATAGCGCGAGACCGGCGCGCTCGCGACGAAGAGATCCCAGGGTCGGCCGTCGATCCGCGCCGTGGCGCGCCCCTCCTGCGCGTGCAGCGGATCCGCGATGTCGAGCCGCGCCAGCACCTTGAGACGGCGGACCACCGAGCCGGCGGTGCTGCGCGGCACGCGCATGACCTCCTTGAGCACGCCGTCGATCCGATAGCGGATCACCAGCCCCTGCTCGACCGGCTCGAAGTGGACGTCGCTGGCCCGCTCGCGCGCCGCGTCCGCGATGGTGGCCTCCACCAGGCGCGTTGCGGGAGCGTCCACGGCCGCGGGCGTGGACGCCTTCGCCTGCTCCGCGGGCTCGACCGTGGCCTGGGTGGCGAGGCCGCCGACCAGCCGCTCGATCGAGCGGTCCGGGCGGTAGACCTCGTCGAGGCGCTTGAAGAGGGCCTGCGGCGTCGCGTACTGGAACTCGACCTGCCGGCCCGCGACGAAGCCGAGCGCCTGCTCGGCGTCGAGATCGAGCGGATTCGCCGTGGCGATCCGGATGACGCGGTTTGATGCCGCCAGCGGGAGCGCCGCGTACTGGCGCGCCACCGTTTCCGGTACGAACTGCACGGCGGCGGGCTCGGCGGCGGCGAAATCCGCGACCGGCACGTGCGCCGCCCGCGCGGCGAGCGCGGCCACCAGCTCCGGCGACGCGAGACCCTTCGCGACCACGGCGTCCGCCACCCACTCCGGTCCTTCCTTCCGCACCGTCTCGATCGCGCCGAGCGGGATGACGCGCTCGCGCTCCAGCGCAACCAGGAGCCAGGAATCGCGAAGCGACTTCGGCACGGAAGCTGCGGTTGTCGGCCGCGGCACGGGGCGGGTCCCGGAGGGCATCGTATCAAACAAGCGCGCTTTGTCTGCGGCGTCAAACGGAATTAGATTGCGCCGCTTGGATTCCCGGGCTCTTGCTCGGGTATGGAGGGATGGGAAAGCATGGCTCGAGCTGATCTCATCGTAGGCATCGCCGGCGCCGGCGGCGACGGCGTGGTGTCCGCCGGTGAGCTCCTGATTCAGGTGGCGGCACGCGAAGGGCTCTTCGGGATGCTGGTGAAGGCCTTCGGGCCGCAGATCCGGGGCGGCGAGTCGTCGGTGCGCGTGCGGCTGTCCGCGCTGCCGGTGATGGCCCAGGGTGACGATCTCGACGTGCTCATCGCGTTCAACTGGGCCGACTACGGCCGGTTTCGGGCCGAGCTCGTGCCGGACGATCGCACGTTGATCTTCGTGGACGAGATGGACAAGACGCCGCCGGGGGAGATTCCGCTTCCCGAGCGGCTGAAGGCGGGCGTGACGCGCGTGCCGTTCGAGCAGCTGGCGGTCGACAAGGGCGGCAGCGCTCTCGCCAAGAACATCGTGGCGGTGGGAGTCCTGGCCGGCGCGCTGAACCTGCCGCGGGACGCCTTCGCCCGCGCGATCGAGCGGAAGTTCGCCAAGAAGGGCGAGAAGGTCATCGCGGCCAACATCGCGGCGCTGGACGCCGGCGTGGAGGTCTCGGCCGGGCACCACGCGCCGGTGCAGGTGCGGCCCAAGACGCCCGAAACGTTGATGGTCGTCTCCGGCAACGACGCGTTCGCCTTCGGCTCGCTTGTCGCCGGCTGCCGCTTCATGGCCGGATACCCGATCACGCCGCAGTCCGAGGTCATGGAGTGGCTGGCGCGCGAGCTGCCGAGGTTCGGCGGCGTCATGGTGCAGCCCGAGGACGAGCTGGCGTCGATCTGCATGGCCATCGGCGCGTCGTACGCCGGCGTCAAGGCGCTCACCGCGTCGTCGGGTCCGGGGATCGCGCTGAAGAGCGAGGCCATCGGCCTGGCGTCGATGGCCGAGGTTCCGCTGGTCGTGCTCAATGTGCAGCGCGTGGGGCCCTCCACCGGTATCCCGACCAAGACGGAGCAGGCCGACCTGATGCAGGGTCTCTACGGCTCCCCCGGCGACACGTCGAAAGTCGTGGTGGCGCCGACGGACGTGGCCGATTGCTTCTCCATCGCGATCGACGCGTTCAACATCGCGGAAGAGTACCAGGTGCCGGTGCTGGCCCTGTCCGACCAGGGGATCGGCCACCGCACCGACGCGATCCGCCCGTTCGACCTGTCCGCGGTCCGCACGGTGGACCGGCGCCTCGCGACGGCGGAAGAGCTGGCGCAGGTGGACCCGCGCCACGGCTTCAAGCGCTACACGCTCACGCCCGACGGTGTGAGCCCGATGGCGGTCCCCGGGCAGGCGCGCGGCAACTATCTGTCGTCCGGGCTGGAGCACAACGAGCTGGGCGAGCCGGTGTCGGGCGCGGCGGGCCACCAGCAGATGAGCGAGAAGCGTTTCCACAAGCTGGCGAGCGTGCCCGAGCGGTACGCCCACCTGCTGATCACGGCGGGAGACCCCCACGCGGACATCGGGCTGCTGGCCTGGGGCGCGTCCAAGGGCGCGGTGCTCGAAGCGGTCGAGGTGCTCGGCGCCTCGGGGATCCGGGCCCGCGCGGTGATCCCGCGGCTGCTGATGCCGTTCCCGACGGCCCAGGTGGAGCGGGTGCTCGAGGGGCTCAAGACCTTGCACGTCTTCGAGCTCTCGTACTCGGGGCAGTTCTACACGTATCTGCGCAGCCAGTTGCGGCCGGAGCTGGCGGCGCGGCTGGTGGGGCACGGGCGGGCCGGGGCGGCGCCGCTCGGTGTGCAGGAGATCACGAAACTCGTCGCGCCGTCCCTGCAGGCGGCGGCCGATTGACGGTGAGGGACATATGGCCCATCAGGCGGTGACGAAGCTCTCGGGGAAGGACTACAAGGCGACGCTCCAGCCGGTGTGGTGTCCGGGCTGCGGGGACTTCGGCGTCGTGGCCGCCGTCTATCAGGCGCTCGCGAAGCTGAACCTGGATCCGGACCACACGGTGCTGGTGAGCGGCATCGGGTGCTCGTCGCGCCTGCCGGGGTACGTGAACACCTACTCGTTCAACGCGATCCACGGCCGGGCGATCCCGATCGCCACGGGGATCAAGCTGGCCAACCCGGATCTGACGGTGGTGGTGGTCGGCGGGGACGGCGACGGTTTCGCGATCGGGACCAGTCACTTCGTGCACGCGGCGCGGCGCAACGTGGACATCACCTACGTGTGCATGGACAACTCGATCTACGGCCTGACCAAAGGGCAGGTATCGCCGACCACGCCGAGCGGGGAGGTGACGAAGACCAGCCCGGACGGCAACATCGAGGACCCGATCAATCCGGTGCTGACGGCCCTGGCCTGCGGCGCCACGTTCATCGCGCGGTCGTTCTCCTCGGAGGTCAAGACGTCGGTCGAGCTGATCGCTGAGGCCATCGAGCACGACGGCTTCTCGTTCGTTCACATGGTCTCCCCTTGCCCGGTATTCCGCGGCCGCCAGCAGTTCGACTGGGTCAAGGAGCGCGTGCGTGGGGTGCCCGAGGGCTTCGACTTCACGAAGCGCGAGCAGGCCCGGGCGATCGCCTTCGAGGATCCGAAGGAGCAGATCACCCTCGGCCTGATTTGGCGGGACGCGCGCCCGAGCTACATCGCTCGCCAGCAGGAACTGCGGAAGAAGGTGGCGCAGAAGGGCGCCCCGACCTACGAGGACATCCTCCACAGCTTCATTCCGGACTTCGGGGCCGTCGGCGCCGCGCGCTAGCGGATGATCGCCCGGGGCGACGTCGTGGTCCCGGGGGACAAGTCGATCACCCACCGGGCGCTGATGGTGGCCGCGCTGTCCGACGGCCGCTGCGTCCTTACGTCGCCCCTCGCGGCCGGCGACACCCGCACCACGGCAGCCGCGCTCCGCGCCCTCGGCATCACGGTCGGTCCCCTCAGCGACAGGCGCGTGTCCGTGACCGGCGCCGGGATGAAGCCGTTCCGCCCACCCGCGCGCGCTCTCTCCTGCGGCAACTCCGGCACCACCGCGCGGCTCCTCCTCGGCCTTCTGGCCGGCCACGGGTTCGAAGTGAGGCTCACCGGCGACCGGAGCCTCAGCCGCCGGCCGATGGCGCGGGTGACGGAGCCGCTGCGGAGCATGGGGGCCGAGATCGCGGCCGCGGCGGGCGAGCGGCTGCCGATCGTCATCCGCGGCGGGGCGCTGCGGCCGCTCGCGTGGCGGAGCCCGGTCGCCAGCGCACAGGTCAAGACCTGCCTCTTCTTCGCCGGCCTCGCCGGGGGCGTGCGCGTCTCCGTCACCGAGCCCGTCGCTTCCCGTGATCACACGGAGCGGCTGCTGCGCCTCCTGGGTGTGCGCGTGGAGGTGGAAGGCACCACCGTCACGGTCCATCCGGCGGAGTCGATCCCCGCCTTCGACGGCGAGATCCCGGGCGACATCTCGTCCGCCGCCTACATGATCGCGGCGGGCGTGCTGGCCGAAACGGGCGAAGCGACGATCCGGAACGTCGGCCTCAACCCCACGCGCATCGGTTTTCTCAGGGCGCTGGAGCGCATGGGGGCGAAGGTCGAGGTCGTGGACCGCTGGACCAGCTTGGGCGAGCCGGCCGGGACGCTGGTGGTGCGGCCAGCCCGGCTCCAGCCGGTTGTCGTCGAGCCCGAGGAGATCCCGAGCATGGTGGACGAGGTGCCGCTGCTGGCATGCCTCGCGTCGCGGGCCGAGAAGGGCTGGACGTCGGTGTTCCGCGGCGTCGGGGAGCTGCGGGTCAAGGAGAGCGACCGCCTGGCGCTCGTGGCCTCGAACCTCTCCGCGCTCGGCGTGGCGGCGCACACGGAGGGCGACACCCTGATGGTGGAGGGCAGCGACAAGCCGCCCCGAGGCCGCATCGTGACCGCCGGAGACCACCGCCTCGCGATGGCGTTCAGCGTGCTGCGCACAGTACCCGGCGCCGAGGTGGAGCTCGACGACAGCCGCTGCGTGCAGGTCTCGTATCCCAACTTCTTCCGGGACTATGCCCGCGTCGTCCACCCCGCGTAGGCGTCCCGTCGTCGCCATCGACGGCCCGGCCGGCAGCGGCAAGAGCACCACCGCGCGCGCCGTCGCCGAGGCGCTCGGCTTCGTGCATCTGGACAGCGGCGCGCTCTACCGGGCGGTGACGCTCCTCGCCCTGGAGCTGCCAGAGCCGCCCGACGCCTGGCGGCCGAAGGCGCTGGCCGACCTGGCGCGGAAGCGGGGGGTCGCGATGG
>DATKLR010000169.1:0-10104 GCA_035542295.1 Gemmatimonadales bacterium
CCGTGCGATGCGCGCATCGGACGGTTCTGCTACTGGAGCGATACGACCGACACCGTCCTGCCGGCCGAGCCGGCCGGCATCAGGCAGCGACGGGAGCGGCTGCTCGCAGTGCTGGACAGCGCGGCGCACACCCTCCCCGGCGACGCCTGGGTGGCGGGGCAGCGGGTCCGGTATCTGCTGGAAGCCGGCCTGCCGGATTCGGCCGCGGCGGCTGCGCAGGCCTGTCGCGCCACCGCCTGGTGGTGCGCCGCACTGGAAGGACTGGCGTGGCACGTGGCGCAGGACTTCGAGGACGCGGATCTGTCGTTCGAGGCGGCGCTGCAGGCGATGCCGGAAGAGGAACGCTGCCGCTGGACCGATCTCTCGGATCTGCTCGAGGGACAGATGTGGCGCAGCTACCACAAGCTCTCGTGCGCCGAGCGGCAGGGGGTGAATGCCCGGGTGTGGTGGCTGGCGCAGCCGCTCTGGTGGATGCCGGGCAACGATCGGCGCACGGAGCACTATGCCCGGGTCACGATGGTCCGCCTCCTGGAAGACGCGTCTTCCCCCTACGGCCCCTGGGGCGAGGACGAGCGCGAGCTGATCATGCGGTACGGGTGGCCGCTGGCCTGGGTGCGGGAGGACCGCGGCGACACCCACGAGCCGGTCGCCATCGGACTTGAGGCGGAGCCGGGCTGGCATTTCCTGCCGGACAACCGCGCGCTCGACACTCCTCCGCCAGGGGACGAGCCCGGCGCGCTCGACGAGCGAGGGGCGCTCGAGCGATATGCCCCGGCCTATGCCCGCGCCTTCACGCTGCTCGAGCCGGACTTCGCGGCATTCCGGCGCGGAGACTCGACGCTGGTTGTCGCGACGTGGGACGTGGCGGGCGACAAGGCGTTCCGGAGCTCCACGTACGCGGCGGCCCTGGTGCTGGCACACGACGAGCGGTCACGACCCGTCGTCATCTTCCAATCCGATACAGGATCCACCGGCGTGCTGGCGGGTGAGGCTCCGTGGAATCCGGCGCTGCTCTCGCTGGAGCTCTATGCGCCCGGGAGCCGCGCGGTCGTCCGGGCCCGGGGGGCACCACCCGCGGGCGACGCCGCCCTGTCCGGCGTGCTGCTGTTCGATCCGGCGGAATCGCTCCCTGCCGACCTGCCCGCCGCGCTGGCCCGCGTGCATGCCGGCGGCATCCCGGTCGGACGACGCATCGGTCTCTATTGGGAAGCCTACGGGTTCTCGCCCCGAGAGGACGTGCCCACAGCGGTGACCGTGACCGCGGCACACAGGAGCTGGCTGCGTCGCCTCGCGTCCGCACTGGGACTGGCGCCGAAGCCGGGCGGCGTTCGGCTCGAATGGCACGAGACGATGCAGCCGACGCAGGGGAGGCTGTCGCGGGCTCTGGTTCTCGATCTGACGGCACTCAGGGCGGGTCGCTATCGCGTGGAGGTCACGATGTCGCCGCCCGGACGAGCGAGCGTCACCTCCTCGCGGGCGTTGCTGGTGCACGAGCGGTAGCCGCCAGACGCACGCCGCCTCAGGCGCGCTGCGCCGCCCCCGCGCGGAGCCCGCGCGCCAGCGCCGCCAGCTCGCCCATCGAGTCGAGCCGGTGCAGCCCCGGCGCGCTGATGGGACCGAGCGTCGCCGCCGCCCGGCCCCCGACGGCGAGCACTCCGCCCTGCTCTTCCAGCTGAAGCGCCAGATCACCCAGCTCCGCCGCAACCGACCGCGGATCGTCGGGCGTGGTGCTCATCGCCACCCAGACGAGGCGCGGGCGGTGATGGGCGACGGCGCGCCGGAGCGCATCTATCGGCGTCTCCGGCCCCAGGTTGTGCTCGCGCAATCCCGCATCCGCGGCGATGACGGCGGCCATCTGCGAAGGAATGAGGTACGGGTCGCCCGTCGGGGCCGCGCCGAGCGCGAACGGCGCGTCCGCGGGAGGCCCGGGCAGCATGCCGCGCAGCTGGAGCAGCGCCTGCAGACAGATCTGCGTGGCGCGGTGCTCGAGGAAGATGCCCTGGCCGTCGTGGCGCCACAGCTCGCCGATGCGCGTGAGCGCGGTGCGCATCGGGCCGTCAAAGATCGCCGGCAGGGTCCATCCAGCCACGTACAGCGAGATCACGAACCCGCGCGCCCACGCTACATCGTCCTGTGCCAGCAGGTCGTAGAGCCGGTCACCGGCCCCGGGCGCGCCGGGCGCCACGACATCGGCCCCCACTTCCGGGAGGCCCAGCACAGCCGGATGCCGCAGCGGCACGCCCGAGCGCCGGATCAGCGCGACCGCCTCGGCGAAGGGGATGCGCCGGTGGCCGCCCGGCGTGCGGGTCGTCGCCACGGCGCCCGCATCCACCCACCGCTTCAGTGTGGACTCGCTGACGCCGACGGCGCGCGCGATCTCGCGCGGGGACAGGAGCGACCTCATCGCTACAACTTCATGAGTGGCCATCTGAATGAATTGACTGATTGGAGTGGACTGCGGTTGCGTGAACGCAAGTAACATAGTACCATGTCGTTCCGATGTCAAGAGCGACGACTATTGACATCGCAGTGGCAGCTCAGTAGCTTGGTGATGAACGATTTGAATGATTCTCACACGCAACGGAGAGCATGGCGATGGTCGAGCTTGCCTTGGCGATACCGAAGGAGCGTTACTCTGCCCCGGCGGAGCGACACGAACCACGGCGCGGCGAGACGGACCTGGCGCGCATCGAGCGCGCGGTCCGCGAGATCCTGCTGGCCGTCGGAGAGGATCCGGACCGCGAGGGGCTGCGGGAGACGCCGAAGCGCTACGCGCGCGCGGTGCGCGAGCTGTTCGGCGGCCTGCACGAGGATGCCGGCACCCATCTCAAGCGCGTATTCGATCACGATCACGCCGGTGAGGACGTCGTGATGCTGCGCAACATCCCCTTCAGCAGCATCTGCGAGCATCACCTCCTGCCCTTCACGGGCCACGCGCACGTCGCGTACCTCCCGGCGCACGGCCGGGTCACCGGCCTGAGCAAGCTGGCGCGGACGGTGGACGTGTTCGCGCGGCGGCCGCAGATGCAGGAGCGCCTCACCGCCCAGATCGCGGACGCCCTGGTGCAGCACCTCGATCCGCGGGGCGTCGCGGTCGTCGTAGACGGCGAGCATTCGTGCCTCCAGCTGCGCGGGGCCCGCAAGCACGATACCGAGATGCGGACCTCGGCCTACCGGGGCGTATACGCAACCGATCGCGAGCTGCGCCGCGAGGTGCTCTCGATGATGATGGACCGGCGGGGCTGATGCGCGTCGCGATCGTGGGCAGCGGCGTATCCGGCCTCGTGGCGGCGCGCCAGCTCCACGCGGCTCACGAAGTCACGGTGTTCGAAGCCGACCACCGGATCGGCGGCCACGTGCACACGTGGAGCGTGCCGTCGCACGGGCGGCGCTGGGCGGTGGACTCGGGCTTCATCGTCTACAACGAGCGCAACTACCCCGAGTTCTCGCGGCTCCTGGCCGAGCTGGGCGTCAGGACCCGGCCGACCACGATGGGGTTCAGCGTGCGCCATGACCGCGCGGGGCTGGAGTACAACGGCTCGTCGCTGCGGCAGCTCTTTGTGCAGCCGCGCAACGCTTTTCGCCCCGCGTTCCTCCGGATGCTCGCGGACGTCGTGCGCTTCAACCGGGAGATGCCGCGCGCGGTACGCACCTGGGCGGGCGAGGCGTCGCTGGGGGACGCGCTGGAGCGGGGTCGCTTCTCCCGCGCGTTCCGGGACTGGTACATCCTGCCGATGGGCTCGGCCATCTGGTCCGTGCCGCGGGCCCGGGTGATGGAGATGCCTGCGGCGTTCTTCGTCCGGTTCTTCGAGAACCACGGCTTGCTCAGGCTGAGCGACCGGCCCGCGTGGCGGGTGGTGGACGGCGGCTCCGCGCGCTACGTCGAGGCGCTGATCGCGCCGTTCCGCTCGCGGATCCGCGTGGGCCATCCCGTGCGCAGAATAGAGCGGCACGCCGACCGCGTGGAGGTAAACGGCGAACCGTTTGACCGCGTGGTTTTGGCGTGTCACAGCGACCAGGCCCTGCGGCTGCTCGCCGACCCGTCCGCAGCGGAGCGCGCGGTGCTCGGGGCCCTGCCCTACCAGCCGAACGACGCCGTCCTCCACACCGACGTGAGCCGGCTGCCGCGGTCCCGCGCCGCGTGGGCCTCGTGGAACTACCGTCTCGGGGACGACCCGGAGGCGCCCGCCACGCTCACCTACGACATGAACCTGCTGCAGGGGCTCGAGGCCCGGGAGACGTTCTGCGTCACGCTGAACGGCGCCGAGGCCGTGGACCCGGCGCGCGTGCTCGGTCGGGTCCGTTACCACCACCCGGTGTACACGGTCGCGGGCGAGGCCGCTCGGCGCCGGCGCACCGAGATCAGCGGTGTCAACCGGACCCACTACTGCGGCGCGTACTGGGGCAATGGCTTTCACGAGGACGGCGTCGTGAGCGCTCTCGCGACGGCGCGCGAGGTCGAAGCCGCAGACCGCGTCGGGGCCCCGGTGCTGGCGGCGGCGTGAACAGCGCCCTCTACCGCGGGCTCGTCCGGCACCGGCGCCTGAGCCCCGTGTCGCACGCCTTCCGGTACGAGCTGTTCATGCTCTACCTGGACCTGGACGAGCTGCCGCACGTGTTCGACGGCCGCTGGCTCTGGTCCGCCCGCGGGCCGGCGCCCGCCTGGTTCCGCCGCGCCGACCATCTCGGCGATCCGGCGCAGCCGCTCGACGCCGCGGTCCGGGCCCTGGTCGCCGCACGCACCGGCCACAGGCCGGAGGGGCCGATTCGGCTGCTCACGCACCTGCGCTACTTCGGGTACGTGATGAACCCGGTCAGTTTCTACTACTGTTTCGACCCCTCCGGCGCGGCACTCGACGCGATCGTCGCCGAGGTCACGAACACCCCATGGAACGAGCGCCATACCTACGTCCTGCAGGCGAACGGCGCCGGGCCGGGGCCGTATCGGTTCCGGCTTGCCAAGGAGTTCCACGTCTCGCCGTTCATGGGGATGGACCTGCGGTACGACTGGCGGTTCTCGGTCCCCGGCCGCAGTCTCGTGGTGCACATCGCGAACCACGAACCGCACGGGAAGCTCTTCGACGCGACGCTGGCCCTGCGCCGCCGCGAGCTGACCGGTCGCTCGCTGGCGGCCGCCCTCGCGCGGCACCCGTGGATGACGGCGCAGGTGGCGGCCGGCATCTACTGGCAGGCGCTGCGGCTCTGGCGCAAGGGCGCCCCGTTCCACCCGCACCCCGGAGACGTGCAACCCGATGCTGCTCCCGGCCTCGCTCGCTGAGCGCGCCCTCCATACGCGCCTGGCCGGGCTCCGGTCCGGGCGACTGCGACTGCGCGACGGCGGCGCCGCAGCGGAGTTCGGCGACCCGGCGGCCCCTCCGCTGGAGATCGTCGTGCGCGACCGCCGCTTCTACGCGGCGGCGATCGGCGGCGGAGCGCTCGGCGCGGCGGAGGCGTACATCCGCGGCTGGTGGACGACGGACGACCTCACCGGCGTAGTGCGCCTGTTGCTGCGCAACCGCGCGGCGCTCGAGCATCTCGAGGGCGGGTGGGCGCGCGTCGCAGGCGGGCTGCGCCGGATCGCCAACCTGCTCCGCCGCAACACACGGCGCGGCAGCCGCCGGAACATCCGGGCGCACTACGACCTCGGCAACGAGTTCTTCGCCCTGTTCCTGGACGACACGCTCACGTACTCGTGCGGCCTGTTTGAGCGGCCCGGCGCCTCGCTGCGGGACGCCTCCCTGGCGAAGCACGAGCGCATCGCCGCGCTCGCGGCGCTGGGGCCGGAGGATCACGTCCTCGAGATCGGAGCGGGATGGGGCGCATTCGCCGTGCACGTCGCGCGCCGCTTCGGCTGCCGGATCACCGCCACGACCATCTCGGCGGAGCAGCACCGGTTCGCCCGGGAGCGCGTGGCCGCGGCGGGGTTGGAGGACCGGGTGACGGTGCTCCGGCAGGATTACCGCGATCTGGCGGGCGTCTACGACAAGCTGGTGTCGATCGAGATGATCGAGGCGGTCGGCTACGAGCATTTCGGGACCTTCTTCAGGAAGTGCGCGGACCTGTTGAAGCCGACGGGGCGGCTCGCCATCCAGGCGATCACCATCCCGGACGAGCGGTACGAGGCCGCGCGGCGCGAGGTGGACTTCATCAAGCGGTACATCTTCCCCGGCGGCGGCCTGCCCTCGCGGGCGGTGCTGCGGGAGGCCGCGGCCGCGACGGACCTGCGGCTCGAGCGCGCGGACGAGATCGGCCCCCACTACGCGGAGACGCTGCGGCGCTGGCGCGAGAACTTCGCGCGCCACCGCGCACGCATCGCCGCGCTCGGATTCGACGAGCGGTTCCTGCGGATGTGGGAGTTCTACTTCTCCTACTGCGAGGGCGCGTTCCACGAACGCGCGATCGGCGACGTGCAGCTGGCGTTCGCCAAGCCGGCGGCGGGCGCGCTCGCGGACGTCGGGCCGGTGCCCCTCGTCGGAGCCGCCGCGTGACGGCGCCGTGGGTGGCGGCCGCCGGCTTCGGACTCGTCCTGCAGGGCGCCCTGTGGGTGCTCCAGCAGCGGACCCGCAACGCCGCCTCGGTGGACCTGGGCTGGACGCTCCTGGTCGCCCTCGGGGCCGGCGTCGCCGCGCTGACGTCGCCCGGGGATCCCTGGCGGAGCCTTCTGGTGGGCGGCATCGCCGCGGTCTGGGCCCTGCGCCTCGCCCTCTACCTCCTCTCCGACCGGGTCCTCGCCGGTCGCGGCGAGGACGGCCGCTACCGCGCGCTCCGCGAGCAGTGGGGACCGCGCGCGCCGCGCAACTTCCTGCTGCTCTACCTGGCCCAGGTGCCCGTCGCCGCGCTGTTCGTTGCCCCGATCGCCGCGGCGACGCGCGGCGGGAGGCTCGATGCATGGAGCGTCGCGGGTGTCGCCGTCTGGGCGGCGGCGGTGCTCGGCGAGGTGACGGCTGATCGGCAGCTGGCGGCGTTCCGCGCCGACCCGGCCAACCGGGGAACGGTGTGCCGCGCTGGCCTGTGGCGGCTCTCGCGGCACCCGAACTACTTCTTCGAGTGGCTGCACTGGTGGGCGTACGTGCTGATCGGCCACGGCGCGCTCCTGACGTTCCTGGGCCCGGCGGTCATGCTCGTCTTCCTGTTCCGCGTCACCGGGATCCCGTACACCGAGCGGCAGGCGCTGAAGAGCCGCGGCGACGTTTACCGCGAGTACCAGCGCACCACCAGCGCGTTCGTGCCGTGGCCGCCGCGGCGGGGGGCGGCGTGATCGAGCATCCGGGCATCGCGCTGGCCGAGCGGGGCTGGGTGCCCACGCCGGTGCTGCGGCGCGCCATCCGGCGGCTCAACGCGCGGCGGCTCGCGGAGGTCCGCGCCGCGGGCGGTCTCGACGGCCTCCTCGCGACCCTCGACGCCGCTCCCTTGGCGGCCGTACCCGAGCTGGCCAACGCGCAGCACTATGAGCTGCCGGCGGAGTTCTTCCGGCTCATCCTCGGGTCCCGCCTGAAGTACTCGTGCGGGCTGTGGGGCCCCGGGGCCGAAACGCTCGACGCCGCCGAAGAGGCCATGCTCTCCGTGACCTGCGAGCGCGCGGAGCTCGAAGACGGGCAGTCGATCCTCGAGCTGGGCTGCGGTTGGGGATCGCTCTCGCTGTTCCTGGCGGAGCGGTACCCGCACTCGCGCATCGTCGCCGTCTCCAACTCCCGCTCGCAGGGCGAGTACATCCGCTCGCGTCGCCCGCCCAACCTCGACGTCGTGACGGCCGACATGAACGCTTTCGCGCCGGGGCGGCGGTTCGACCGCGTGGTCAGCGTCGAGATGTTCGAGCATATGCGCAACTGGCGCGCGCTGTTCGGGCGGATCGCGGGGTGGCTCGAAGCGGACGGCCGGCTGTTCGTCCACGTCTTCTGCCACGCGCGGGACGGCTACACGTTCGAGTCCGAGGGCGCGGGCAACTGGATGGGGCGGCACTTCTTCAGCGGCGGCATCATGCCCTCGTTCGCTCTCGTGCCGCGTCTCGCTGCCCCGCTCGCCGTCGAGGAGATGTGGTGGGTGGACGGCGGGCACTACCGCCGCACGGCGGCCGCCTGGCGCCGCAATCTCGAAGCCCGTCGCGACGACGTGCTGCGCGTCTTGGGCGAGCACCACGGGTGGTCGGCACGCCGTCTCTGGTACCACCGCTGGCGCCTCTTTCTCCTGGCGTGCGAGGAACTGTTCGGCCACGCGGACGGCGCGGAGTGGGGCGTCGGACACTACCGGCTCGCCGGGCTGCGGACCGCGCGCGGGGCGACGCCGTGACGTACCGGCTGCGACGGCGGCAGGTGGTGGGCGGCACCCCGAGCGAGGTGTTCGCCTTCTTCAAGGACCCGCTCAACCTCGAGGCCATCACGCCGCCGTGGCTGTCGTTCAAGGTCGTGGGCGCCTCCGACCGCGAGGTCCGCGCCGGGACGCGCATCAGGTACCGACTGCGGCTGCACGGCATCCCGCTGCGGTGGGAATCGGTCATCGCCGAGTACGCGGAGGACGACCGGTTCGCAGACGAGATGCTGGCCGGGCCATACCGCCGCTGGTACCACCGCCACCTGTTCAGGGCGGTGGACGGCGGTGTGGAGATCGAGGACCAGGTGGACTACGTGCTGCCGCTCGGCGCGCTGGGCCGACTGGCGCACGCGATCGGCGTGCGCCGCCAGTTGGGTGAGATCTTCGACTATCGCGAGCGGCGGATCGCCGCACTCTTCCCGTACCGCCCGGCTCGGCCGGGCCAACCGGTGGTGACACGATGACAGCGATGCAGTTCCTCAAGCTCTACGGCGTCGGCACGGTGGTCTGCTTCGGGCTCGATCTCGTCTGGATCGGGGTCGTCGCACGGGACTTCTACCGGCGCCACCTCGGAACCCTGCTCAGGCCCGACGTGCGCTGGGTGCCGGCGGTCCTCTTCTATCTCCTCTATGTGGCCGCGCTCGTCGTGTTCGTGGCCGCCCCCGCGATCGACCGGCAGTCGCCGGCGCGCGCCGTGCTCCTCGGCGCGTTCTTCGGCCTGGCGGCCTACGCGGCCTACGACCTCACGAGCCTCGCGCTGATCCGCGACTTCCCGACGATCGCCGCGGTCGTGGACCTGGCGTGGGGGGCGACGCTCTCGGCCGTGGTCTGCGGCGCCGTGTACGCGGCGGCGCGGGCGGGGCTGTGACGATGGCGGTCCCGATCCGCCGGCCGCGCGCCGGCCGCCGCGGGGCGCGTTCGCTCGTCCCGCTCGCGGCGTCGCTCTTCCTGGTCACGAACCTCCAGGCCCAGACGGAGATCCGCATGCCGGACAGCACACCCCACTTCCCCGCCGTCACCGGCCGCAGCCTGACGGGGCGCACGTACCATCTTCCCGCGGACTTCGAGGGCGAGCGGAACCTGGTGCTGGTAGCCTTCAAGCGGCACCAGCAGGAGGACGTGGACACCTGGACGCCGCACCTGAGGCCGCTCGCCGCCCGGGACTCCACGCTCCGGGCCTACGAGCTGCCGACGCTCGGCCACGGCTACACCTGGATGCGCGGATTCATCGACGGCGGGATGCGACGCGGCATCCCCGACTCCGCGGTCCGGGCTGCCACGATCACTCTCTACATCAACAAGAGGTCGTTCCGCGACACACTCGCGATCGCCGACGAGAACCGGATCCACGTGCTGCTGGTGGACCGCGCCGGGCGCATCCTGTGGCGCGCCGAGGGACCGTACACGGCAGAGGCCGAGGCCGCGCTGAAGCGAGTGCTGGGACCTTGACGCCGCCCGGCGAAGTGCGACGCGGGCGTTGACGCCAGCGCGAGTCGCCGATACTCCTAGGAGTCCCACGGCACGCCTCGACGGTCGTGTCATCCGGAGGGAGAACGTCATGCCCAGGCACACTCTTGTCTCCGCCGCGCTCCTGGCCTCCCTGGCCGCGTGCACGCCCCGCGCGCATCCAGCGCCCGCCGCGCAGCCGCGACCCTCCTACCTCGGCGCCGACATCTCCTACATCGACGCGGCCGATCGCTTCAGGGGGCGGTTCCCCGCCTATCAGGAGAACGGCACGCCGAGCGACGAGCTGACGATCCTCCGCGGCCACGGCTGGAACGCGTTCCGGCTGCGCGT
>DATKLR010000170.1:0-11672 GCA_035542295.1 Gemmatimonadales bacterium
GGGGCAGTCGGCGGTGGGCGACCTGCTGCAGTGGTGGGTGTCGGAGGTCTGCGAGGGGGATGCGCGGCTGCACGCGCGGCTGACGGCCGAGGCGGCGAAGAGCCGGCCGGGTGAGAGCGGGCTCCTCGCCCTCGACTGGAACAACGGGAACCGCACGATCCTGGTGGACCCCAGGCTCACGGGGCTGCTGGTGGGCCAGACGCTGCACAGCACGCGCGCCGAGGTGTATCGCGCGCTGATCGAGGCGACCGCCTTCGGGGCGCGCGCGATCATCGAGCGGCTGACAGAGTATGGCGTCCCGATCGAGCGCGTGGTCTGCTGCGGCGGGATCGCGGAGAAGAACCACCTGTTCATGCAGATCTACGCCGACGTGATCGGGCATCCGATGCTGATCGCCGGCTCGTCCCAGACCACGGCGCTGGGCGCGGCGATCTCGGCGGCGGTGGCGGCCGGCAGGTATCCGAGCTTCGAGGCGGCGCAGGAGAGGATGACCTGGCTCGACGCGCAGCGCTTCACGCCGAAGCCGGATGCGCGGGCGGTGTACGACGAGCTGTACGGCATGTACCGCGAGCTGCACGACACCTTCGGGGCGATGTCGGCCAAGGCCGACCTCGCCACCCTGATGAAGAGACTGCTCGCGTTACGCGAGCGCGTGGTGAACGCCGCATGACCACCCGACTGGAGGAGCTGCGCCGCACGGTGCTCGAGGCCAACCTGCGGCTCGCCGGCAGCGGCCTGGTGCTCGGCACCTTCGGCAACGTGTCGGGCGTGGATCGCGTCGCCGGGCTGTTCGTCATCAAGCCGAGCGGCGTGCCGTACACCGAGCTGACGGCCGCCACGCTGGTGCCGGTGTCGCTGAAGACCGGCGAGGTCCTGGACGGCAAGCTCCGTCCGTCGTCCGACACGCCCACGCATCTGGAGCTGTACCGCGCCTTCGGGTGCGGAGGGATCGCCCACACCCACGCGGAGTGCGCCACGGCCTTCGCGCAGGCCCGCCAGCCGATCCGCTGCATGGGGACGACGCACGCCGATTTCTTCCGTGGCGACGTGCCCGTGACCAGGCCGCTCACGGAGGCGGAGGTCGCGGCGGAGTACGAGCTGAACACGGGCCGCGTGATCGTCGAGACCTTCCGGAAGGGCCGACTCGATCCCGCCGAGATTCCCGGCGTGCTGGTGGCCAACCACGGGCCGTTCACCTGGGGCGACGACGCATTCGCGGCGGTCGAGCGCGCGCTGGTCCTGGAGCAGCTCGCGCGGATGGAGATCGCGCAGCGGCTGGTCGCCCCCGACCCGCCGCGGCCCGATCAGTTCCTCGTCGAGAAGCACTTCGGCCGCAAGCACGGGAAGGGCGCGTACTACGGCCAGAAGAAGAAAGGCGGCAAGTGAAGCGGCGCGCGCGCGCCGTCCTCTGGGATCTCGACGGGACCATCGCAGACTCGAAGGACTTCCACTGGCGCGCCTGGCGGGAGACGATGGCCGCCGACGGCGTGCAGATCACCTACGAACAGTTCCTCCGGTCATTCGGCCAGCGGAACGACGCGATCCTGGGCGCGTGGCTCCCCGGCGCGCCTGCCGAGCGCGTGCGCCGGCTCGGCGACGCGAAGGAGGAGTGCTTCCGGCGGCTGGTGGCCGAGGGCCGGCTGCATCCGCTCCCCGGCGCCGTCGAGTGGATCGAGCGGCTGGCCCGCGAAGGCTGGCGCCAGGCCGTCGCCTCCTCGGCGCCCAAGGCCAACGTCGAGACGATGGCGAGGGTGCTTCGCCTCGATCGGCTGATGGGGGCGCTGGTGAGCGCGGAGGACGTGCATCGCGGGAAGCCCGATCCTGAGGTCTTCCTCGTCTCGGCTCGGCGCCTTGGTGCGGAACCGTCTCGCTCGGTCGTGGTCGAGGATGCGGCGGCGGGGATCGAGGCCGCGCGCCGCGGCGGGATGCGCAGCATCGGCATCGGCGGCGATGCCCTCCGCGCCGCCGATGTCGTCGTTCATTCCCTCGCGGACCTTCCGCGCGACTCCTTCGACCGCCTCGTGCCCTGAAGCGCTGAGGGGCGCGGCGACCCTGCAATGCGACGAGATTGATCGCAATCGGGCGTGCGGCGGCGGCTATCCGGATTCCGCTCACGTGACGGCCACCTGACGCCCGAGGTCATATTGTACGACGGCACATGAGCACCGCTGCCCGATTGAGAGGCGCCCTTCGCCGCACCGGCATCGCGTCAGCCGTGTTGCTCGTCGCGGCGTGCACGGATCTCTCCGGCCCCCATCGCACCGTCAGACCGGAGATGGGGTCGCTCAGGATCGCGTACTTCTCCGCGACCAGCGGCATCATGCAGATCGTCGCCTCTCCCGCTGACACGTCGTTCCGCCTCGGATCCGGGCAGAGCGTGCCGATCGAGATCACGACTTCCTCGGGAGACCGCGAGGCCTCCGCCTTGTATCCGCAATACTGTCCCGTGCCGATGCGCGGGTGGCGTTACACCTGCTTCGAGTTCGATTTCGGCACTCGCAGCGACGTGAGCTGGCAATCGGTCAACGGCTACGTCGCCGGCATCGGAGGACGGATAAAGACCTGGCTGAGTAACCTCCACATCGGGTTCGTGGTGCTTTTCGACCTCGATGACCAGGTCAGCCGGGCCAGGAGCGCTCTGTCCTGGCCGGGCGTGACGTATGTCGAGCTGTCGCCCCCGCCTTTCTGCGCAGACGATGTCGGGAACTGCATTGACTGGTCCACGCTCACGCGACCGGTTTACGTCGAGGCCGGAACTCCGCACCCCGGAGACGGAACGCTTCAGGTTCAGTCGGGCGACACGGTGACCGTCGTCTACCGCCAGCCCGGCGGCGGCACCATGCAGGCTCAGAGCATCGTCCCTTGAGCCCATGAGGCACATCGGAGCAGGGCTCGGCCTCCTGGCGCTCCTCGGCGCCGCGCGTGTGGCGCCGGTTGCCGCCCAGGTCTGCGCCGGGCTTCCGCCCCTCCGGGAGCGGCCGTTTCGCGTGACCGCGAGTGCGGCCTCGTACACGTACGCCACGGCTCTCGGCGTGTCGCTGACCGCGGGCAGAGCGATCTACGGCACGCTGGGCTTCGGGCGGACGCGTGATTCGGAGCTGGATGCCAGCACGTATCCGCTGAGCCTGGAAATCGGTGCCGATATCCCCGTCGGCGCGCACGGCGTGTTTCTGTGCCCCCTCATCTCGGGGGCCGTGTCGTTCGGACCCGATGATTTCGAGCTAATGCAAGAGAGCTTCCGCTACGAGGATTGGGCGGTGGGACTGGGGCTCGCGGCCGTCGTGATGCGGGCTCGCAGGATCAGCGTCCTGGTGGCGGGCAGCGTCCGCGCAGCGCTCCTGACGGGGACTTACTGGCCCACCGGCTATAAGGCCGCGGACGGTGACCCGGGGTGGTCGCAAACAGGGAACTACTGGCTGGCGAGCCTGTCGGTCGGGATCGAGCTCAATCAGACTGTAACGCTGCGGCCGGGAGTGACGGTTCCCTTCCGCGTCACGTATCCCGCAGACGCCTGGTTCGCGAGTCCGTTCGGGCGCAAGCCGGACGAGATCAGTCTCGGCGTCGCGGTTTCCATCGGCCTCGGACGGCGCTCGCGGGCCGTGAAGTAGCCGGAACGGCGCTACCGGGTCACCCGCCGCCGGCCGTACGTCGTGTTCTGCACCATGGAATCGGTGAGCGCGAGCAGCTTCGCCGCCGCCTGCGGCTCCGTCCTGGCCAACATCAGGCCCAGCTCCTGATAGAGGCCCGCGTAGAGCACCGGGATGTTCTGCGACGGCACGTCGAGCCAGCCCCGTGGCCGGTAGCGGGCGGCGGTGTGCGCATGGTACACGTGCTCGAGCAGCGCGCGGGAGCGCGGCACGTCGACCAGACCGATGCCCGGAACGTTCTGGATGGTGTCGTTCACCGGCACCGGTGACGGCACCAGCTCGCGGACCATCCCCTCCTCGATCAGGTTGGCGGTCAACCCGAGGCGGTCCGCGTAGTCGCCGGTCGTCCGTGCGAACAGGATCGGTCGCTTGCCGAACTGGTCCAGGATCGTCCGCAGCACGATCACATCCGTCCGATCCAGATAGTCCCGACCGAGTCGCCGAGGGTCCAGGGTCACCGTGAGGCCGGGGACGGACAGGGTTCGCTTCTCGGGAAGGGGATAGGCGAGCGGGATCGAATCCAGCGTGCGGAGGCTCAGGTTCCACAGCGGCCCCGACGGTTTGGGATACGACCTCGTGCGCCAGATGGCGGGCGCAGCGGCCGAGTCGAAGGTGGCCAGCGGCCGGCGCTCGAGCTGGCGGTCGTACCAGTCCGTCTTCGCCAGCTCTCCGTTCAGGACGGTCACATCCTGGCGGACGTGCTCCACCTCCTGCCCGTACCAGAGCGGGAAGGTGTCGTTGTCGCCCGCGGTCACCAGGACCGAGTACGGGACCGCCGACTGCAGCATGTCGTAGGCGAAATCGCGCGCCATCGTCTCGCCGGCGCGCGACGCCGAGAGGCGGTTGCCGAGCAGCGGGATCAGGGCGACGGCCAGGACCGGCGTCGCCAGCGCCCAGCGGCGCCCCTCGGCCGCGACGCGTTGCACGAGCGCGCGCTGCGCCCGCTCCATCACGGCCGCCAGCCCGAGGGCCACCCAGATTCCCCATAGCGCGAACGAGCAGATGAAGAAGTAGTCCCGCTCGCGCACCTCGTCGAGCGTCCACTGCGCGGGATGGGTGCCGTACCGGTACTTGAAGTTGAGATAGAAGACGAGGAGCGGGATAAGCGTGGCCATGAGCGCGAGCATCGCCAGGCCGGCACGCTTGTCGGCCTTGAGATGCCGCCACGCGCCGAGGAGACCCAGCCCTCCGAACAGCAGAGCCAGCGCGCGCTGGATGCCGGCCGCCCAATCGCGTCCCCACTGCCAGCTGAAGTACTGCCACCACATCGCGAGCTGCGATCCGAAGTCCGCCTGGCGTTCGCTGAGCGGCGGCTTGCCATACTGCGTGCGGTTGAGCACCTCGCGCAGCGCAGCCCAGCTCGTCGGTTCCCCTTCGTTGATCGGCGGGAAGTGTGGTGAGCGCACCAGGAGAAACGCCCAGAGGCTCACTCCCAGCGCCACCGCGGCTGCCGACCACGCCAGGAACCGCGGGCTCAAGAGCACTTTCGGGTCGGTGTAGAGCACGTAGACCAGCACCGCGGGAACGACCAGCAGGCCCATCAGGTGGTTCGTCGCCGTGAGCGCCAGGAGGTAGACGATCAGGAGCAGGTGGTGATCGCGCCGGCTTCCGGCCGGCAGGTCGCCCCAGCGCACGACGAGCCACAGCGTGAGGGCGATCGAGAGGAGACTCAGCGTATAGACCTTTTCGTTCACCACGGACTGGTTCCACACCGTGAAGGCGGTCGCGGCGGCGACGGCGCCCGCGACGGCGATCGCCCGACGCGGCCACGTCGCCGGCACCACGGGGCGCAACCATCGCTCGGCGATCAGGAACCAGAACCCGGCCGAAAGTGCGCTGGTCACGGCGGCGAAGAGATTGATCCGCGCCGCGTAGCCGTGCATCCAGGGAATCAGGCCCCAGGTGTGTGCCAGGATCACGAACAGCGGATTGCCCGGGGGGTGGGGGATTCCCAGCACGTAGGCGGCCGCGATGTACTCGGGCGTGTCCCAGAACTGTGTCGTAGGGGCGAGCGTCGCGACGTACAGCACGAGACCGGCGAGCGCCACCACGCCGGCCATCGGGTAGGGCGGCGCCTGGTCGACGGTCGCAGTCGCGGCGGGCGTCGGTCTCTTCATGGTCGCTCCACGGTACCCTGCACCTGCCGCCCCCGTTCCCTGAAGGCGGCGATGACGGGCGCCGGATCGGGCCCGCGGTCCAGCGCGTGGGCTTCGCAGGCCGCGTAGACCTTCCGCATCTCCGCGTAGACGGCGACGTGCTCCGGTATCGGCCGAACGGTGCTCGCGGGCCACGGCTCGGTGAAGCCCGCGACGACCTCCGGCCACAGCATCTCGTGGCCGCGCGCCAGCTCGTCCGCGTGATACGCCCGGAGCGCCGCGCCGAGCGCCGCCGCATTCCCGCCTCCCACGACGCAGACGTCGGCGCCGAACACGTCGGCCATCACCTGGAGGATGGCCGGGTTCTGCGACGCGCCGCCGGTCGCGTGGATCTGGTCGACCGTGACGCCCATCCACTCCGAGTGGATCGCGAGGGAGAGCATCTGCGCCTCGACCACCGCGCGTACGTTCGCCGCGGCATCGGCGGGATCGAGCCCGTAGCGCCGCGGGCCCGCCTCCAGCACCGTCGGCGTGATCTCCGGCTCGAACCACGGCAGCAGGATCGCGCCGCCGTTCCCCGCCGGCCGCTCGCCCAGCGCGCGCGCGAAGCTCTGCCAGTCGAGCCCGTGCTCGTCGCGGATCCGCTCGCGCGCGAGCGAGCCGTTCTTGCAGCAGATGAGCGGCATGTACCCGCCGGTCGGCGAGCCGAAGACGTGCCCGGTGCCGGACGGATCGTAGCAGGCCCTCGGCACGAGAGCGAACAGCGTGTCCGAGGTGCCGAGGGAGACGGCGATCCGCCCCTCCCGCACGATCCCGGTGCCGACCAGGGAACAGGGATTGTCGCCCGACCACGCCACGACCTTCGCCGCGGGGAAGCCGTGGCGCGCGCGCCAGTAGGTGGCGAGCAGGCCGACCACGGTCCAGGACGGCGTGATCGGCGGGAGCTTCGCCTCGAGCCCCGGCGCGGTCGCCGCGAGCGCCTCGCCCGCCCAGCGCCGCGCGGCCAGATCCATCAGGTTCATTCCCGAGCCGTCGCCCGGCTCGATCGGCGCGTGGTGCCCCGCGAGCAGCGACGCCGCATACGACGAGACGAGATGGATCCGCGCGGTGTTCGCGTAACCCGCCGGGTCCCGCTTGAAGAACCTGCGGATCTGCGGACCGGTGAAGCGCTCGAACGCCCGCGAGCCGGTGAGCTTCGCCAGCCGCTCCGGCCCGCCGAGCGCCCGCGTGATCTCCTCGCACTCGGCCGCCGTGCTCGAGTCCATCCAGATCGGCGACTCGGCGCGCGCGTAGACCCCGCGCAGCTGCTCCTCAAGCGGCCGGCCGGCGTCGAGCGAGGCGAGCACCGGCGTGGCGCTGGCGTTGAGGTAGACGCTGCCGTGCTGCTGCCCCGAGCCGGAGAGTGCCCGGATGTCCGCCAGCGCGATCGAGCTGTCGCGGGCCACCATCTGCATCATCCGATCGAGCGCCTCGGCCCACATCAGCGGCGAGGAGGTGGCGACGAGCGGGTCGGTCCGGGGCAGCACGCCGTGCCGCGTGCCGTACTGCGGGAGGGTGCCGTCGAAGTCGAGGGATTCCTCGAACGCCACACGCCGCTCCCGACCCGAGACCTCGATGGCGACCGCCGTGAGGCTCTGCGTGCTCAGGTCAAGACCGAGGTAGACGGCCATGCGGGTCTAAGATGGACCGCAGTGGTGGCGCGAGCAAGCGCCGCGCAGCATCATTGGGATTCCAATGGACGACCTCACCCGCCGCGACTGGGTCAAGCTGCTGGGCGCCGCCGGAGCCGGCTCGCTGATCGCGCGGCACGCCCCGGGCGCCGCGCCGCGGCACGACCCGGCCATCCTGCCGCTCACATCCACGAGCGAGGTGTTCGTCCCCGGTCGCGGGCGGACCTTCCAGAAGTTCTCCTTCGACTTCCCCGAGCCGAGCGTGGAGTTCGGCGGCTACCGGTTCGGCTTCCTCGTCTTCACGCGCGAGAACGGGTACGGCCTCGACGCCGCCCAGATGGCCGTGGAGGAAGGAGAGGATGCGCTCACCCTGACCGCCTCGGGGCTGGTCTGGGCCGGCGGACAGGAGAAGGCGCCGGGGCGCCTGGTCGCGCGCTTCCGCAGGAGCGGCGACGTGATCGAGTGGGACGCGACGGCGGAGATGGATCAGCCGATCAAGAGCGCGACGACGGTGGTCCGCGGCATCCCGCGCGGGCTGATCTCGAGCGGCGGCGGCCGCCCGTTCGATCCCAAGGACGACGAGGTGCTGTTCGGCTACCCCTTCGGCGCGGGCGACCTGTTCGGCGGGAACACGGCGTGGGGGATGGGCACGCCGTACGTCGCGGTCCAGGCCGGCGACGGCGACGTCCGCTCCCTCTCGTCGCTCGACGATCGCGTGCGCGCCAAGCGCTTCTTCTTCCAGCCGGGAGAGAGCGGCTATCGCGTCGAGGCGGTGTTCGAGGCCGAGGGATGGCTCGACCAGAGGCGGCTCGTGGTGCCGACCTGGCGGCTGGGGAAGACGCCGACCCTCGAAGCCGCCACCCAGGCGCACTACGCGCACCTCGAGCGCGCCTACCGGATCCCGACGTGGGAATCGCGCGACGACGTGCCTTCCTGGCTCCGCGAGGTCTGTCTGGTGCTGGCGCTCCACGGCATGCACTACACCGGCTACGTCTTCAACGACTTCGCGCGGATGCTGGAGATCCTGCAGTGGGCCGCGCCGCAGTTCCCCGCCGAGCGCACGCTCGTCTTCCTCCCCGCATGGGACGGCCGCTACTACTGGAATTATCCGACCTATCGCGCCGACGAGCGGCTGGGTGGGGAGGCGGGGCTGAAGCGGCTGGTGGACCAGGGGCACCAGCTGGGATTCAAGTTCATGCCGATGTTCGGGATGAACGCGGCGAACCGGCGCCAGCCGGCGTTCCGGAACGTCGCCGACGCCGCGACCCATCGCATCGACGGCGACCGCTTCGACCTCGACTGGGTGGACTGGGACAACGATCGCCACCAGGAGGGGTGGCTGTCGTACATGAACCTCGGCGTGGACAGCTGGCGCGAGTGGCTGAACGCGCGGATCGCCGACACGATCGAGCGCTATGGGATGGACGCGTACTTCCTCGACATCTCGGCGGGGTGGATGAACAACACGCAGGCCGACATGCACGAGGGGACCCGCCGGCTCGTCGCCGAGCTGCGCGGCGCCTACCCGAAGGTGCTCGCGTGCGGCGAGTTCGCCTACGACGCGCTGTTCAGCTTCATCCCGCTCTATCAGGTCTACTCGCCACAGGCGACGAAGTACGCCCGCTTCTTTTCGCACCTGAGTCATCCGGCGCCGGGGCGCGGCAGCTCCGGCGTGCACGAGTCCGGGTTCGGAACGTTCGACGCCGCGACGTCGGGCATGGGCCAGGGGAGCCCCGGCCTCATCCCGACCGTCACGGTGGTGGACGACACCTTCACGACGTTCAAGGACCAGTTCGCCGCCGCGCTCGCGCGGGCGAAGCAGCTCGGAGGAATCCCATGAAGCGACGCGACTTCCTCGCCGCCACTGCTGCCACCGCCGCCTCCGCGGCATTGCCGGTGCGATGGCGCCTGCCCCAGGCCGATGGTGCGGCGCCGAGGCCGGCCGCCCTGCCCTTCGACCCCGCGCGCGTGCGCCTTGGCGCGGGACCGTTCAAGGACGCGGCGGACGTGAACCGCCGGTTCCTGATGGCCCAGGAGCCCGACCGGCTGCTGCACATGTTCCGCGTGACCGCCGGCCTCCCCTCCAGCGCGCAGCCGCTGGGCGGGTGGGAGGCGCCGGAGAACGAGCTGCGGGGGCACTACACCGGCCACTACCTCTCGGCGTGCGCGCTGATGGGGGCGCAGACGGGCGATGCAGAGATCAAGGCGCGCGGCGAGCAAGTCGTCGCGGAGCTGGCGAAGTGCCAGCAGGCCAACGGGTACTTGTCGGCGTTCCCGCAGGAGTTCTTCGACCGGCTGCGCTTGGGGCTCCCGGTGTGGGCGCCGTTCTACACACTGCACAAGATCATGGCCGGCCTGCTCGACACCGCACAGCTGTCGGGGAACGCACAGGCGCTCCAGGTGCTCCAGGGGATGGCGCGCTGGACCGCGGGCTGGTGCCAGCCGCTGGGCGACTACGAGATGCAGCGCGTCCTGGAGCGCGAGTACGGCGGGATGAACGAGCTGCTGTACAATCTCTCCGCCGTCCCCGGGAACGAGCGCTATCGCTGGCTCGCGCACCGCTTCGACCACGAGCGCTTCTTCGCGCCGCTGGCCGCGGGGCGCGACGAGCTGAAGGGCATGCACGGCAACACCAACATCCCGAAGGTGATCGGCGCGGCGCGCCGCTACGAGCTGACGGGCGACGAGCGCGCACGGCGTATCGCCGAGTACTTCTGGCACCAGATCACGCAGCACCGCGCCTACGCCACCGGCGGCACGACCAACGGCGAGGGGTGGGAGACCGATCCGGACGTCCTGGCCGCGCAGCTCTCCGGCTACACGCAGGAGGACTGCACCACCTACAACATGCTGAAGCTCACGCGCCACCTCTTCGGCTGGACGGCCGACGCGGCGGCGGCCGACTACTACGAGCGCGCGCTGTTCAACGGCATCCTCGGCAGCCAGCACCCGGCGGACGGGGAGAAGCTGTACTACGTCTCGCTGGCATCAGGGCTGTGGAAGCTGTTCGGCACGCCGACGCAGGACTACTGGTGCTGCACCGGCACGATGAGCGAGGCGTTCTCCAAGCTCGGCGACAGCATCTACTTCCACGACGACGCGGGCCTCTGGGTCAATTTGTTCGTGGCGTCCGAGGTGGACTGGAGCGAAAAGGGCGTGCGCGTCACGCAGGAGACCGCCTTCCCCGCGAGCGACCGGATCACGCTGACGTTGCACGCCGCGCGGCCCACGCGCTTCGCGCTGCGGATCCGCGTGCCGTACTGGGCCACCGGGGACAACGGCGCGACGCTGAACGGGCGCGCGCTCGAGGGGTTCGCGGCGCCCGCCGGTTACTACGTGCTGGAGCGCACCTGGCGCGAGGGGGACCGGCTCGAGGTGCGGCTCCCGATGAGCCTGCACGCGCATCCGATGCCGGACGACCCCCAGCTCGTGGCGATGATGTACGGGCCGCTCGTGCTCGCCGGCCGGCTCGGCACCGACGGCCTCACGCCGTCCACGCTGCGCGCGCCGCCGACCAAGCCGCGCATGGTCCCAGAGTACACGCTGCCGCCGGTAAGCGCGCCGGCGCTCAAGGGATCAGCCGACGATCTCGCAGCCTGGGTGCACCCGGTCGAGGGGCGCCCGCTCGAGTTCCGCACTGCGGGCCAGACCCAGGACGTCACGCTCGTGCCGTTCCACTCGATCTTCGACGAGCGCTACGCCATCTACTGGAAGGTCGAGAAGGCGAGCTGACCATGTCCCTGCGCGAGATCGCTCCGGTCCTGCAGATCGCCCTGGGCCCCGTGATCCTGATCTCGGGGATCGGGCTGCTGCTACTCTCGATGACCAACCGCCTCGGCCGGCTGATCGACCGCTCCCGGCTGCTGTCGGAGGCACGGCGGACGGCGAGCGCCGACGACCGCGAGCGGGTCGAGGCGCAGATCGAGGTGCTCTCGGCCCGCGCCCGCTACATGCGCCGCGCCATCGTCCTGGCGGTCGTGAGCCTGCTGCTCGCCGCCGTGCTGATCATCACGCTCTTCCTCGCCGCGGTCCTGCGGTGGGACGCCGTGATCGTCGTGGTGGTGCTGTTCGCCTGCTGCATCCTGGCGCTGATCGCGTCGCTGTTTGCGTTCCTGCGCGACGTCAACCACTCGCTGGAGGCGATCAAGCTGGAGCTGGGGCCGTACTACCGGCCGGAGCGCCCGTAGCGGACCCCAGGCGGGCGGCCGCAGACTCGCTACAGGATGTGTGGCGTCGCGGCGGAGATCACGGCTGCGACG
>DATKLR010000171.1:0-26286 GCA_035542295.1 Gemmatimonadales bacterium
TTGGTCACGAGCCACGGGAGGTCGAGCGAGCCGGCGAGGGCGATGAGCTGCGGCACGACGAGGCGTTCGGAGGCCAGGGCGTGGTCCCAGCACTCGACGGCGACGCGCCCGCCGAACAACTCCGCGAGAGCGCCGAGCCGGTCGCGCGCTCCGGCCTCGTCGCCCTTGGCCAGTCGCCGGGGAACGTCGCCGAAGGGGCAGCCGGTGAGGCAGAAGAGACCGGCCGCATGGCGTTCCACGTCCTCCCACGTGGCGGCGGGCGCTCCCCGCTCCCCGCTCCGCGCCGCGGTGATCAGACGGGAGAGGTTGCGATAGCCGGTCTCGTCCGTCGCCAGCAGCGTCAGATGCGACGGTGTGTCGCCTCCGACCGTCAGCTCGAGACCGACGATCGCCTCGACGCCGTGCTCCTTGCCTGCCTCCGCCCAGCGCACGGCGCCGCCCAGGTCGTCGTGGTCGGTGAGCGCGATGGCGTCCATGCCGATGGCGGCCGCGCGCTCGATCAGCGCTTCCGGGTTCGAGGCGCCATCCAGGAGCGAGAAGCCGCTGTGGCAGTGCAGCTCGACGTAGTCGCGACCGTACGACTGCGTGTCGGTGCGTCCGGACACCGTCAGTCCCACCATCCTTCCAGGAGCCACTGCCCGCCGGCGGCGCGGTACAGCAGCCACAGCGCGCCGTCGGCGGTGCGCGTCGCGTAGTAGTCGCGGGCCGCGCCGTCGCCGAGCCACCAGCGCGGAGCGAGGCGCTCGGGGCCGGACCATCCGGTGACGTCGTGCCAGCGGTCGTCGTGCCTGAATGCGGCGAGGCCCTCGCGGCCGAGGCGGACGTGAACGGGCACGGGTACGGCGAGGATCCGGAGTGCCGTCACCGGGGTTCCCGGGCGTTCGCAGTTCCGTGCGTCCGTGCGTCCGTGCGCCTGTGTGTCCGCCTCTCCCGGGCGCCATGCGCCGCCGTCCGCAGGCAGATGTGCATCACGCGCTTCGGGAACGGAGACCGCATCTGAGCCCTCGCTGCCACGGATCCGATCGAACGCCGCGGCGAGGGCGGCGGGGTCGGCCCAGCGTGGTGCCAGCAGATCGCCCTGCTCGCCCGCGGCCGGGACGGTGAGGGCGGCGCGCAGGATCAGGCCGGTGGCGGGCTCCGGGAGCTGCCAGCTCTCGAGCGCAGCGCGGCAGTGGCCGAACAGCGTGTCGGCGTGCGAGGTCGCGCGCGCGGGCCGGATGACGCGCTCGGCGGTGCTGCCGTCGTCCAGCTCGAGCGCGATCTTGAGCTCGCGCGCGGCGAGTCCCTTGGCCCGGAGCGCTTCTCCCAGCGTGGTGAGGGCGCCCTTGAGGACGAAGAGCAGTGGCTCGGCGGTGGCGACGCTTCCGCCCAACTCGACTTCGACCACCGGGAGCGCCTCATCGCGGGGGGTGCTGGGGCCGCGCGCGTCGATGCCGCGGGCGAGACGGTGCGCGGCGAGCCCTTCGGGGCCGAAGCGCGCGTCCACCTCGTCGGCCTCCAGGGCGGCGAGCTGGCCGAGCGTCGTGAGGCCGAGGCCGCGCAGGGTTGCGGCGAGATCGTCGTCGAGGTCGAGGAGCGTGACGGGGAAAGGCGCGAGGTAGGCGGCGTCGCCGCCGGGCGGGACGACCCGCGGCCGCACTCCCGTGCGTGCGTGCATCCGTGCGCCCGTGCGTCCGCCGTACGTCGCCGCGTAGGCGGCGATGGCGGAGCTGGCGATCCCGGCGCGCGCGGGGCCGAAGCCGCGGCCCGACGCGATGGTGAGGAGCCGGCCGGCGAGCTTCGCTTCGCTGCCGAGACCGGCCGCGTCGATCCACCAGACGCCTTCTCCGTGCGTCCGTGCGTCGGTGCGTCCATGCATCCCCGCCCACGACACGCGCGGGCTGGCAGCCAGCAGCGCGGTGGTGACCTCGAGGGCGGCGCGCGCGATGCGCTCCCCGTCCCAGGGCAGCGCGAGGAGATCGGCGGCCAGGGCCTTCGCCTCCGCCAGCGCCATGCCCGCCGCGACGCCGCGGCGTTCGGCTTCGCGGCTCGTGGCCGCGACGCGCGGCTGGCCGTGCACCTCGGCGACGGCGACGGCGGCCGGAGCGGCGGCCTCGCCGCCGTTCGCCGCGGCGTTACTTCCGCGACTTGCGCTGAGGTCGCCGGTCGGCGCGCTGCGGAGCGCGCCGATCGCGAACCGCCCAATGCGGACGCAGGCGATCCGGCAGGGGAGAGCCAACGACCACCTCCGCGGCGCGGGGCGCGCCGCCCTTGAGCGTGGTGACGCGGAGCCGCCGCGGCGCCGGCCATACGCCGCCCCAGCCAGCCAGCGCGGGAACAAAGCCCGACCCGTGGGCTGGCGCCTCGACCGTGAGCACCACTGCGGCTCCGAACGCCGGCAACTGGGAACTACCGGCAACTTGGCGTCTTGGCGTCTGCGCAACCGGCATCATGGCCGTCTGCGCAACGCGCACGACGAGTGCGCAGTCCTTGTCGTGCGCCAGCCGCTGCAGTCGCACGGCGATGCGGCGCGGCGGGGCCGGCGATCGGTCCACGATCACCAGGCCGAAGGCGCCGGTCCGGAGCAGCACGTCGGCGCACCACCACGCGTTCTCGTCGGTTCTGGGCCGGATGACCCAGAAGGGGCCGAGGGCAGCGAGATGGGCGGCGGCCTGCGGCGCGAGCGAGCGCTCGGCGTCCACGATCGCCACCCCCTCGTCGGCGGCGAGCGTGGTGGCGGCGAGCGCGAGGAGGAGCGTGGTGCCGCCGCTCCCCAGCGGCGCGTTCAACGCCGTGATCTGCCCGCGCGGAACCCCCGAGGGGAGCGCGGCGTCGAGCGCGGGGATGCCGAACGCAAGGCCGCGGCGCGCCGCAGGAACGAGCCGCTGGAGCCGCTCGGGAAACGCGAGCTGCAGGTTCGGCAGGGCCATCGCACTAGAGCGGCAGGGTCCACTGGAGGGGCTCCGCGGGGCCGCTCTCCCGCTCGTGCCCTCCGAATCCGGTTCGACGCTTGAGCCGCTCCACCCGCCGCTCGAGCGCGCGCTCGTAGGTCTCCGCGACGCGGCCGCGCTCGTCGAACGAGCGCTCGTAGCGCTCGCGCAGCCCCGGGAAGTGCCGCGCGACGGCAGGGAGGAACGTCGAGCGCACCGCCGGATAGAGCCGGAGCGGCGAGGCGTGGACGAACGCCGCCCCCGCCGCCTTGGCGGCCCGCATCAGGGCCAGGAGTTGCGGGACGCCGTCGGTGATGCCCGGCAGGATGGGCGCGAGCATCACCCCCGCGTGCAAGCCGCCCTGGACCAGCTTTTCCAGCGCCCTGAGGCGCACCTGCGGCATCGGCGAGCGCGCCTCGATCTTCCGGATGAGCGGCACGTCCATGCTGATGAGTGAGAGGTAAACGGTGAGGCGCCCCCGTTCCGCCAGGCGCGCCAGGACGTCCAGGTCCCGCGCCACCAGCGGCGACTTGGTGACGAGACTGACGTTGAGCCCGTGGAACTGCGCCAGCCGCTCCAGGATCCGCCGCGTGAGCAGAAACCGCCGCTCGGCCGGCTGATAGGGATCGGTCGCGGTGCCGATGGCGATGGCGGCGCCGCCCAGGCGCGACGGCTTCAGGGTGAGCGCCAGGACGTCGGGGGCCTCGCGCTTGACGAAGACCTGCCGCTCGAACTCATCGTCGGCCCACACCACCTCGCCCGCCCCCGTCTCTCCGCGCTCGACCACGTAGCGGTGGGCGAAGCGGGCGAAGCAGTAGGTGCAGCCGAACTCGCACCCCACGTACGGGTTCAGCGACCAGAACCCCATCCCGGTCTGCTGCGGCGAGTTCAGGATGGAGCGGATCGGGAGGTGGACGAAGCGGGTGCCGCGGCGCCGCTGGTCCAGCAGGACCCGGCTCACCCGCAACGCCCCCAGCCGCAGGCGGGGCAGTGGCGGCAGCCCGAGGCGCGCACCGTGGGGGCCCCGCAGTCCGGACAGCGCTCGCCGGCAGGTTGGTCGGCATTCGGATTGACAACAGCAACTTCTGATACCGCAACGTCTTCCATAACACACACCCTACTTACTTCGGTTTTTATTCGGTATCATAAACCGAATATAAACCGATGTACGAGAAGCGCAAGGTCATTCGGACGGCAACGCGAATTCCTGGCGGCGGCTACGCATTGGCCGCCTCATTCGGGCACCGCTATCTTCCTGCGCCTTTTCTCAATCCGGGAGTTGTCGTGCCGTTCAGCCTGTTGCCGCGCGATGAGGAGTTCTTCGACCTGTTCATTCAGGTGGCGCATCGCAGCAAGGAGGCGGCGGAGCATCTGGCCGGGCTGTTCCGGGAGCCGGATCGAGCGCCCTACTACGCCGAGCACATCAAGCGGCTCGAGCACGAGTGCGACCAGATCACGCACGAGGTGGTGAACCGGCTCGACCGCACCTTCATCACGCCGATCGACCGGGAGGACATCTACCGGCTGGCCGGAGACCTCGACGACGTCATCGACGTGATCGACGGCGTGGCGCGGCGAGCGCAGATCTTCCGCGTGGGGGTGGCGCCCGAGGGGGTCAACAGGCTGGCAGACGTGATCCAGCGGGCGCTCGCGACGTTGGCGTTGGGGGTCGAGGCCCTGCGCAAGCGGGACGGGGTGATGGAGCACTGCATCGAGGCGAAGCGGCTGGAGGAGGAGGCCGACTCGTTGTACCACACGTCACTCGGCCAGTTGTTCGACACGGAGAAGCACGCGATCGAGTTGGTCAAGTGGAAGGAGATCTACGACAATCTCGAGCGCTGCGTGGACCAGGCGGAGGATGTGGCCAACGTGCTCGAGAGCATTACTCTGAAGCACGCCTGAGATAGTGAACAGCACGGTCATCTTCGTTCTCGCGATCCTGCTGGTCGCATTCGCCTTCGATTTCGTCAACGGTTTCCACGACTCGGCGAACTCCATCGCCACTGTGGTCTCAACGCGGGTGCTGCCGCCGTCATGGGCGGTGGTCTGGGCGGCGTTCTTCAACTTCGTGGCGGCTTTCGGTTTCGGCACGGCGGTCGCCAAGACGATGGGCAGCGGGCTCATCCGTGTCGATCTGATTGACCCGCAGGTCATCGTGGCGGGGCTCATCGGTGCCATCGCGTGGGACGTGATCACGTGGATCTACGGTATTCCGTCGTCGTCCTCGCATGCGCTCATGGGTGGCTACGCGGGGGCGGCGATCGTGAAGGCGGGGGCAGGTGCCCTGGTGCCGGCGGGCTGGGTCATGCCCATCCTCTTCATCGTGCTCTCGCCGTTGATGGGGTTTGCCCTGGGGCTCGTCATGATGGTGATCGTCGGATGGACCTTTCGCAGGGCGCGCCCTCGGCAGATCGACTCCTGGTTTCGGAAGCTCCAGCTCATTTCGGCAGCCGCCTACAGTCTCGGCCACGGCACGAACGACGCGCAGAAGACGATGGGGATCGTCGTGGGCTTACTGTTCTCGGCACAGGTGGCGTTCAAGGACTTCCCGCTGCACTTCCTGCATATCACGACCATGGCGGTGATTCCGCTGTGGGTCATTCTCTGGGCTCACGCCGCCATCGCGCTGGGGACGTTGCTCGGGGGGTGGCGCATCGTGAGGACCATGGGCCAGCGCATCACGAAGCTCCGTCCGTACGGGGGGTTCTGCGCCGAGAGCGCCGGGGCGATCTCGATCTTCATCGCGTCCCACTTCGGGATTCCCGTGTCCACTACGCACACCATCACGGGGGCCATCAGCGGCGTCGGCGCCACGCAGCGGATCTCGTCGGTGCGGTGGGGGCTGGCCGGGCGTATCGTGTGGGCGTGGATCCTCACCATCCCGGCTGCCGCTGTCATCGCGGCGTTGACATACTTAGTCGTCCACGCGGTGTGACCGTCAGACAGGAGCGGGCATGATGGCCAGGTTGAGCGAGCAGGAAGTCGCGGGACGGCTGAAGGGAGCGGCCGGCTGGACGCGCGAGGGGAACGAAATCCGGCGAAGCTTCAGCTTCGGGAAGTTCGCCGACGGGATCCGGTTCGTGGACCGCGTGGCGGCGGCGGCGGATGCGATGGATCACCACCCCGACATCGACATCCGCTACACCACGATCACAATGACGCTCTCAACCCACAGCGCCGGCGGGCTCACCGCCAGGGACTTCGACCTGGCGGCGAAGATCGACGCCGCGGCGCGCTAGGCGCCCTCGGCCGACTTCGCGCCTTCGAGGTCCACCATCTTCGTGTCGCCGAGGTAAACCGTCGTCGGAGCGTCTTCGAGCGTCTCCAGTTTCCGCAGGTTGGCGGCGATCTGATTCGCCATCTCCAGAATCGTCTCGACCCCCGGCCAGTCCTCGGCCGGGAGCCGCTCGGCGTCGGCCTTGAGGAGTCCCGCTTCGCCGACGATGGCCGCGAGCGCGTTGTTCACCTCGTGCCGTATCGTGACGGCCACTTCGCCGATGGCGGCGAGGCGCTCGGCTTTGACCAGGCGCTGGTAGAAGTTGTGCAGCTGCTGCGACAGCCAGCCCACCGCCAGGGCCAGGGTGCCGTAGGCGATGTAGCTCGGCAGGACCACCGACGCGTTGACCGGCATCAGGTTGATGCGCATCACGAGCTGCACGGTGACATACAGGACCGTGCCGGCGATCAGGCCGGTCACGGCGCCGCGCATTCCGTAGTGGAGCGACAGGATGAAGGCTGGCGCGAGGGTCGTGAGCCAGGACAGCTCGCGGTACAGGCCGTCCTCGCCGGCCGGCAGGACCTCGATCATGATGATCGGAATGAGGTAGGCGAGCGCACAGTACAGGGCCCAGCGCCGCGGCAGCGGCGGCCGGTGCGCCATCTGCGGGAAGCCGATGACGAACACCGGGCGCAGGTACCACGGGACGTTTCGCGCGTTCATCGCGATCACTCGATCGAGAGGGTGAGCAGCCGGAGTTCGGTCATCTCCTCGATGGCAAAGCGCACGCCCTCACGGCCGACGCCGCTCGCCTTGGTGCCGCCGTACGGCATCCGATCCACCCGCCACGTCGGCACTTCGTTCCCCATCACGCCGCCCACGTCGAGCCGGTCCCAGGCCCGCATCATGCGCGCGATGTCGCGCGTGAAGACGCCGGCCTGGAGGCCGTACCGCGACGCATTCACCGCCTGCAGCGCGTCCTCGAACTCCCCGTACGGCGTCACCGTCGTGACGGGCGCGAAGACCTCCTCGCAGTTGACCTGCTGGTCGGGCCTCGTCCCGGTCAGAACGGTCGGCTCCAGGAGGGCGCCGTGCCGCCTGCCGCCGGCGGCGATCTGCGCGCCGCCCTTCACGGCGTCCGCGATCCACTGCTCGGCACGCTCCGCCGCCGCCTCCGAGATCATCGGCCCGACGTACGTCTCGGCGTCCATCGGGTCGCCGACCTTGAGCTTCCCCACGCGGGCCGTGAACGCGTCGAGGAACTCGGCGTACACCCGCTCCTGCGCCAGGATCCGCTGCAGCGAGATGCAAGCCTGGCCCGCGTAGCTGTACCCGGCGGCGGCGCAGCGCTCGACGGCCAACGCGAGGTCGGCGTCGCGCTCGACGATGGCCGCCGCGTTGCCGCCGAGCTCCAGCGCCACGCGCTTCGTGCCCGCCTGCGCGCGGATCGCCCACCCGGCGCCGGCGCTGCCGGTGAAGCTGATCATTCGCACCCGCTCGTCGCGAATCAGCTGCTGCGCCACGGGCAGCTCGCATGGGACGATGTTGACGCCGCCCGCCGGGTACCCGCTTGCGGCGACCAGCTCGCCGAGCAACAGTGTCGTGAGAGGATCCTGCGGCGGCGGCTTGAGCGTGAGGCTGGCGCCGCACGCCATCGCCGGCGCGAGTTTATGGGCGGCCAGCAGCACCGGGAAATTGAACGGCGTGATCGCGGCGATCGGCGCGAGCGGGAAGCGGCGCGTCAGGCCGACGCGCCCGCGCCCGGACGGGAGGGCGTCGAGCGGCAGGACCTCGCCGCCGATGCGGGTGGCTTCCTCGGCTCCGTCCCGGAAGACAAAGGTCGCGCGCTCGATCTCCAGGCGCGCCTGGGCGATGGGCTTGCCGGCCTCGCGCGCAAGCAGCCGGGCGAAGTCGTCGCGCCGGGTCTCGATGCCGTCGGCGACCCGCCGCAGGCAAGCCGCGCGCTCGTACGCGGGCATCCTCCGGCACGCCTCGGCCGCGGCAAGGTTGGCGGCGACCGCCGCGTCCATCTCCGCCGCCGAGGCGAGCGGATGGATGCCGACCTCGGCGCCGTCGTAGGGGGCGCGAATCGTGGCCGTCCCCGCGCCCGCGCGCTGCTCGCCCGCGATGCTCACTGTGCTACCATAGGCACCCGCGCCGGGCGCGTCAACGCGCTCCGGAGCCGTCAGTCGTGGAGGGTGCGCATCGCAGAAGCGACGCGCGCCAGCGCCGCCTCGAGGTCTGGCGCCGGCAGGCCGAAGCCGAAGCGGAGGTAGTGATCCATGCCGAACTGATCCCCGGGCACGATGAGAACCGAATGGTCGCGCCGCAGCCGCTCGGCGAGCGCGGAGGAGTTGACGGCCGAGCGGTAACGCGCGTAGCAGATGGCTCCCGCCTCGCTCGCGCCGTACGCGAACTCGCCGCCGAGCGACCGGAACCAGCGCTCAAGCAGCGCCCAGTTCGCCCTCAGGATGGAGCGGGTGCGCTCGAGGATGCGAGGCCGCACGGCGGCGGACAGCGCGTGCGTGGCCAGCAGGTCGGAGGCGACGCTCGGTCCGATCGTCGTGTAGTCCTTCCGCGCCCAGAGCTCCGCGGCGAGCGCCGGCGGAGCCACGCACCATCCGATACGCAGGCCCGGCAACCCGTAGGCCTTGGAGAGCCCGTTGGTGACGATCACGCGCTCCGCGCGTCCCCAGAAGCTCGGCGTCACGTTCCCGACGCGCTCCGCGCCCTGGTAGACCTCGTCGGCGAGCAGCCATGCGCGCACCGCATCCGCGCGCTGCACGATGCTGTTCATCGCCTCGGCGGAGAGGATCGCGCCCGTCGGATTGTTGGGGTTGGTGACGATGACGAGCTTCGTGCCCGGCCCGATCGCGGCGTCCACCTCGGCCGGGTCGGGTTGCCAGCCGGCGTCCTCGCGCAGCCAGATGGGCGTGATGCTCGCTCCGAAGGTGCGGGCCAGGCCCCATGTCTGCATGTAGGTCGGCAGCACGATCGCGACCCGGTCGCCCGGATCGATGAAGCGCCAGCAGACGCAGAAGTTGGCTTCCGCGCTGCCGTTGGTCACCAGGATGTGATCGGGCGTCGCTCCGGGATAGAGCGCTGCGATCGCGGCGCGCAGCGGTTCGGTACCGTTCGACTGCGGGTAGCCGAGGCGGACGGCTCCTATGTCCTCGAGCGAAGCGCTCGAGAGCGCGAGCAGCTCGGAGACGGTCAGCGGATGCACGCCGCTCTCCGAGATGTTGTACCGCACCCGGTTCTCCCAGGTGCTCTGCCACCGCTCCATCGCGAACGGCTCGAACGACATCGCCCCTCCGGAGTCGAGGGGCGATTGTAGCGGCGGGGAAGCGGCGGAGCAAGCCGCTAGTCGACCGAGCGGATGTGGATCGAGCCGTTCACGGTCTCGAGCCGGAGGCTGCGACCCCCCTGGCCGATGCGACCGCTGAGGTGCCGTGGCGTGAGCCTGCCCATGACCGTGATCGGGTAGTCCGTCTGAATCGACCCGTTGACCGTCTCGGCCTCGAGGTCGGCGTCGAGCTGTTTGGGGAGCGATACTGTCACCGAGCCGTTCACGGTCCGGAACCGCAGCGGGCCCTGGCCTTGCCCGCGCACCGCTGCGGTGACGCTCCCGTTGACGGTGTTGCCCGAGGCATCTCCGGCGCCGGTCGAAAGACGCACGGCCCCGTTGACCGTGGAGGCCTTGACCGGCCCGGCCAGGTCGGTGGCCTCGACATCGCCGTTGACGGTCTCGCCGACGAGCCGCACGCCCGGCGGCACCTGGGCGTGGAAACGGACCTCGACGTCGTTGTCATGGGTGCTCATGTGGTACTCGTCGTCCGGCCCGCACCGGTTCCGGGTGCCGGGGTAGACCGAGCAGATCGTCACGCCGTCGGCGTCTTGGACGACCTCGATGCGCACCTCTTCGGGGTCGCTGCGTCGCCCGTGCTTTTCGGCCGTGACGACGACCTCGTCGCCGCTGCCGGGCTCGGCCGTGATCGGGCCGTTGACGCCACGGATCTCCAGGGTCTTGCCCGGAGCCAGCCGGCCGTGCCAGCTCCACTGGTCGCCTTGCTGCTCGGGCGCCGGAGTGGCCGCAGGATCTCCGCTGAGGTTGAGGCCGGGGGCGCAGGCCAGCGCCGCTGCTGCGAGCCCGAGGATCGTGAAATTCATCAGTCCTCCCGCCGCGGCGAAGAGCCCCGCCGCAAGTAGATCGTGCCACTGAACGACCCGAGGGTGAGGCGTGCACCGCCGTTGCCGACCGTGAACTCCCAGTCCTGGCCGTGCATCCGGCGCCCCGGCCCCGGCGTGATCGTGATCGGCCAGTCGGATTCGAGGTCGCCGCTGAAGGTGCTCACGTCGACGGTCGCGTTGAGATCCCCGTCGGGGCGCACGGTGACGTCGCCGGAATGGGAGTGGAAGCGGTAGCGCCCGTTGTCGTGAATGGGACCCGAGAAGCCGATCTCGCCGCTCACGGTCTCCACGCCGACGTCGTCGCCGTCCACTCGCTCCAGGGTCACGTCACCCGAGACGCTGTGGGCGCTGAGACTCCCCTTGGCCTGGCGCACCTGGACGTCGCCGCTGGTGGAGGAGATCTCGGTGTGCCCGTCGCGGATGTCGCTGGCCGAAACGTCACCCGACACGCTCTCGACCTCGACGTCGCCCGTGGCGCACGCCAGCGTCACGCCGCCGGAGATGGAGCCGAGCCGGACCGGACCGCACACGGCGCTGGCGTCGACGTCCGCTGAGATCGCATGCACCTCGAGCGGAGTGCCGACGGGCACGGAGATGGTAAAGTCGACGTCCCCTTCGCCGCGGCGCGGCATCGCCCGGACCGAAACGCCGCCGGGGCTGGCGTCGAGATCGACGCGGGCGCCGTCGCTCTCGGCTTGGACCCGGATCTGCGGCCGGTTCCACGCCCGGATGTGCACCGAGCCCGATACGCTCTGAAGCTCGAAGTGCGCGCCGCTCCGCACGGCAAAGGTCGAGTCCACGCTCTGCGCGGTCAGGGCGCGCGGAGCGAAGGCGAGGACGGCGATGGCAACCACAGCAGCAAAGCGTTTCATAAATCTCCTCAGCTTGCCGCGGCCATGGAGGTGACGCGGCGCAGCACTTCGAGCTTGCGATCCAGCGCGTGGGCGAGATGGTTGTTCAGGTACATGTTGTTCGGGTCCTGCGCCAGCGCCGCCTCGGCCTGGTGGATGGCCCGGTCGATGATTGCCAGGCTCTGCTCGACGGCGCGGACCGTCGCCGTGTCCAGGGTGGAGCGGCGGGCCGCCAGTGTGGCCTCGAGGTCCCGGATGGCCACGTCGTACGACTGGATGCCCTTGGCCGATGCGAGACCCGCCGGTGCGACCGTCAGCACGGAGGAGGGCGGCTCAGGGAAGGCCGGAGCCCGGGCGCCGTGCGTGACCAGCAACGCGGCCCCCGACGACAGCGCCACGATCGCGATGCCGGCCGCGGCCAGCTGCGGCAGGGAGAAGGCGAACCGCCGACGGCGGAGCGGAACGATGCCGGGCGCCGTCCCCGCCAGCCGTCCTGCGATGCCGCTCCACAGGTCGCGGTCCGGCGGGCGGTCGTCGAGGGTCCGCGCACGGCGCGTGAGCTGCCGCAGATCCTCCAGCGCCGCGCGGCACTCGGCGCACACCGCCAGGTGGGCGTCCGCCGCGGCGAGCGCGTCGCCGCCGAGCTCGCCGTCGAGGTAGACCGAAAGCCGCTCACCCAGGTGGTCGCTCATCGCTATCGCTCCAGCCAGGAGCGCAGGAGCATCCGCGCCCGGTGCAGCTGCGCCTTCGATGTGCCCGCCGTTACACCCATCATCGCCGCGATCTCCTCGTGCTTGAACCCTTCCACGTCATGCAGCACGAACACCCGCCTGGCTCCCGCCGGCAACCGCGCGAGGGCACTTTCCAGGTCCATCGCCTCGGCCCTGCCGAGGCGGGCGCCTGCCACCAGATCGGTGTCCGCCCCATCCTCGATCCATCGCCGCTCCGCCGCTGCGCTCCGCCGCCAGTTCAGGATCACGTTCACCGCGAGGCGGTGGAGCCACGTGCCGAAGGCAGCCTCTCCGCGATACGTGCCCAGCCGTTCCCACGCCCGCACGAACACATCCTGCGTCAGCTCGTCCGGATCGCCCTCGAATCCCGTCATCCGGCGGGCGAGGGAGTGGATGCGCGCCACATGCAGGCGATAGAGCCGCTCGAACGCCCGCTGGTCGCCCGCCGCGGCGAGGGCGACGTCCGCTGCTTCGGACTCCGCCTGGGGCCCAGGCCCGTTGGGCGTCGGCGGACGGGTCAACCCGGCCTCCGGACGGCGTAGCGCCCATTCCATTCGCTCACTTGGACACACCGGGTGCGTCGGGGGTTGGAAGTGGGCTATAGCCGAAGCGCAGCTACGCCTTGGATCTGCTTGAGCTTACGGTGCAGGGTGGATCGGTCGATCCCGAGCACTTCGGCCGCCTTCAGCTTGTTGCCGCCGGTGGACTCGAGCACGCGCAGGATGTAGCGGCGCTCCACTTCCTCCAGCGACAGCGTCGGCGCCTGCTCCATCGCGGCCGCGCCGGCGGCCGCAGGAGCCGACCTGCCGATCTCCGGTGGTAGGTCGGCCAGAGCGATGCTCTGCCCCGTCCTGAGCGCGAGAGCGCGGGCCAGCACGTTCTCCAACTCCCGGATGTTCCCGGGCCAGCGGTACGCGGTGAGCGCGGCTACGGCCTCGGGCGTCAGCTCGGCCACCGCCAGTTGATAGCGGTCGGCGAGGCGTCGCACCAGCTGCTCGGCCAGTGCCGGGATGTCCACGGGCCGCTCGCGCAGCGGCGGAATCTGGATGTGCACGATGTTGAGACGGTAGAAGAGATCTTCGCGCATCCGTCCGGCGGCGACCTCCTGCGCGGGGTCGCGGTTGGTCGCCGCGATCACCCGCGCGTTGCTCTTGCGCGACGGGCTGTCGCCGAGGCGCCGGAACTCCCCGTCCTGCAGGAACCGCAGCAGCTTGGGCTGGGTGGCGAGCGGCACCTCCGCCACTTCGTCGAGGAAGAGCGTGCCGGAACCCGCCACCTCGACCAGCCCCGGGTGGTCGCGATTGGCGTCGGTGAAGGCCCCGCGCTTGAACCCGAACAGCTCCGACTCGACCAGGCTGGGCGGCAGCGCCGCGCAGTTCAGCGCCACGAAGTTGTCGCGGCCGCTGGCCCCGTGGATCGCCCGCGCCACCACCTCCTTGCCGACCCCGGTCTCGCCGGTGATCAGGACCGGCGTGCTGCTGGGTGCGACGCGGATCGCGGTCTCGAAGATCTGCTGCATCTGGCGGGAAACACCCACCACGTCGGAGGGCAACCCCACCTTGCGCCGGAGACGGGCCAGCTCGCGCCGCGTCTCGGTGGACTCCAGCGCGCGCCGGACGGTGATCCGCAGCTCGGGCAGCTTGATCGGCTTGGCGAGGTAGTGGAACGCGCCGGCGTGAAGCATCTCGACCGCCGAGTCCACGGTGGCGTACGCGGTCATCACGATGAACGGCACCTCCGGCCAGCGCTCGGAGATGATGGCGAGGAACCCGCGCCCGTCCATGCCCGGCATCTTCAGGTCCGAGAGGATGACGTCGCTCTCGGTGCCGCCCTCGAGCATCCGGATAGCCTGCTCGCCGGACGAGGCCTCGACCGCCGCCCATCCGTCGGCCGTGAGAACGGTCGCGAGGAGTCGGCGCTGAGCCTCGTCGTCGTCCACGATCAGAATGCGTCCTGCTTCGCTCATCCAGCGATCACCCGTAGGAGATTGCGGCACCTAGTGTGGCGAACGACGACAGTTCAGGCAAGGGCGGCGGGCTTCAGGTGACGAGCGGGACCAGCTCGCGGAAGGAGTTGAGCCAGTAGTCAGGGCGCTCGGCGGCCAGCGTATCGCGCTCGAACGGACCCCAGAGGCAGGCGGCGGTCCTGGTCCCGGCGTCGCGGCCGGCGGCGATGTCGTGGGGTGAATCGCCGACAAACAGTGCCGACAGCGCAGGCACGTCGAGCCGTGCCAGCGCCGCCAGGACGGGCGCCGGGTCCGGCTTGCTGGCCTCGAGGTCATCGGACGTGACGATCTCGTCGAAGAGACCGTCGAAGCCGCAGAGCGTCAGGCCGCGCTCAACGCCGTGACGGTTCTTGGAAGTCACGATGCCGAGCTGCGCGCCCTTCGCCTTCAGGCCCGTCACGGCGTCCACCGCGCCGGGGAACGCGCGCACCATCTCGTCGTGGTGGGCGAGGTTCCACTCGCGGTACGTCTCGATCATGCGCTGCACTTCGGCGGGGTCGTCGGTGAAGCGGCGGAATTGCACGCGCAGCGGCGTGCCGAGCCCGGCGATCCACTCCGAATCGGGCAGGGTCGTTCCGCGATGGATTCTCATGGTGTGGTGATACGACTCGATGATCAGGCGGGTCGAGTCGATCAGGGTGCCGTCGAAGTCGAACAGAACAGCCTTGAATCGCACGGGGGAGAAGATAGTCGTGGGGCAGGCGGAGCGCAGAAGAGTAGCGAGACGGCGAGTTGCGAGCGGTTACGAGGGGAGAGCCGTGAGCTGGAGGAAGGCCAAGACGCCGCCGCGTGCTTGCGGCTGATCAATCAGAGGGGCATCTCGACACGAGCGCGATGGCCGCGACCAGCACCAGCCTGGGCGAGCCGTCGAGGCTCGGGCCCGACGGCGGAAGCGCAGGGCCCAGGCGGTCGCGGATGTGCCGCGCGAGCGCGACGTCTCGGTTGCCGCCGTCGATCAGCCGGAGCAAGGCGCGCTCGAGGCCTTCGGGCAGCTCGTGCCGTAGAACGGCCAGGGCCCGTGCGATGATCTCTGACGCGGCGCCGTCGCGTGCGGCCTCGGCGCGGTGGGCGGCGCGCACCAGGATCTCGACGGCCCGCCGACGGCCGGGACCCGTCGAATCGGTGCCGTGGCGAGACGCCGAGAGCGACACCAGCCGTGTGCGCGCGTAGGGCAGGATCGTCGCGAGCGGGCAGGTGAAGTCGGTGGGCGCGGTCGGCAGCGCCGCGGTAGAGAGTGCGCGCAGAGCGAGCTGGCCCAGCGCAAAGCTGTCCTGCCGGACGGCGCCCGTGGCGTCGATCACGAAGGAGAGCGGGACGCGCGAGCCGCCGGGCCATTCGAGGGCGAGCAGAACTCCGAGCGCCGGCCCTTCGCCGTCCGACGCCATGCCGGCGGCGATGAGAGGTCGGAAGCGGTCGTGCCGCTGCGGCGGGCCCACGATCATGCGCCAGCGCTCCGCCGCCTCGAAGGGCTCCACGCGGCTCCAGCTCTCCGCTTCGAGCGCCTCCGGAAGCGGCTGCCCGCGGTCCATCCACCAGAGCGAGGCGAGCGGGTCGGGCTCGACGCCGAGCGTGCGGGGTGTTGCGTCCAGCTTCGAGCGCAGCGTCCTGAGGACACCCGTGAGTGAGCGCATGCCGCCGCACGGGACGAGATGGGCCACGGTCACTTCGCGGCCGAGGGCTCCGAGCCGGTCCACGCGGCCGACGCGCTGCATCACGCGGACGGGATTCCATGGAAGATCGTAGTTCACCACCGCCATGGCGTCCTGCAGGTTCATCCCTTCGCTCGCTACGTCGGTGGCGACGAGCAGCCTGGCGTCCAACAGCGGGTCGGCCACGGCGCGCCGCGATACCGGGGCGAATGCGTCAAGCGCGACGCGTCGCGGGACCTGATCGGAGCCGGCCCACGCCGAGCGCCCGGTCACGGCAAGCAGCCTGAAGCGGTTGCGCAGCGCCCGCGAGAGGTACAGGGCGGTGTCGCGATACTCAGTGAAGACCAGGGTCTTGAGGCCTGCGAAGGGGCCGTCCAGCAGGGCGATCAGCGCGCCCAGCTTGGGATCGGGCGCCCGTTCCGCCGTGTCCACGGATTCGAGGGCCGCCTCGAGCGCGCGGGAGCGTTCCGCGACGTCCTCGTGCCCCGGCGCCTCCCGGTTCCCCAGCAACAGGGGCAGGAGGACCAGCTGTGCGTCGTCGGCGTCGTGGCGGGGGAAGAGCGCGTGGAAATCGCGCTTGGAGAGCCGCCGCCCGCAGGCGGCCGCCTCCCCCAGCTCCGTCAGAAAGACGCGGTGGCGCCGGAGGCTCCGCCGCAGTGCGGCGCGGCTCGATTCCAGGCGCCTGAGCAGGGCGAGGTGCAACAGCGCGGCCCCGCGCTCGAGGGACGACGTCGCGTCGGCGAATCGTGCCAGCGACTCGAGCAGCGGTTCGAGCGCGCCGGCGTAGACGTCGTCGAGGTCGTACTCGACGGGCGGCGCGAGGCGCCGTGCCGGGAAGGAGGACACGAGTCCCGGAAAGCGCGCCTGCACCAGGCGGCGGCTGCGGCACACGGAGATCGCCGCGAGGGCGAGCATCGCGCTGCCCGGGTCGGCGGCGCGCAACGCCGCGGGGAGATCGGGCACGCCGAATTCCCGGAAGCGATCCCTGCCGGCGAAGATCCGGGCCAACGCTGCGATGTCGGCGGGCGTGTTGTTGAGCGGCGTAGCGGTCAGCAGCGCCACGCGCCGGCCCGCCGCGAGGTCCGCGAGACCTGCATAGCGGCGCGTGGCCGGGTTCCGAAACGCGTGCGCCTCGTCGACGATCACCAGACGGACGCGATCGGAGAGCCGTGGGCTCGACCGGGCCAGCTGCGTATGCGTGTGCAGAGGTACGCTGACACCGGTTTGTCGGCAGGCCAGCACCCATTCCTGCCGCAGCGCGGCGGGAACGACGGCCACGGCGTCCCCTCCGCGTTCGCGTTCCAGCGCGGCGAGCGCGAGGGCGATGAAGGTCTTCCCGAGCCCGACTCCGTCCGCGATCAGTACGCCGCCGAACCGCTCGAGGATCGCCGCGGCCCGGCGCACCGCGTCGGCCTGGTGGGGAAGCAGCCAGGCGGGCAGGAGACGCTCGGGCGATGGCGTATCGAGCGGGTCAAGCAGGCCATGGAGGACGGCGCGGGCCGCCGCCTCAGGGGGCGCGGTGGCCGCCAGCGTGAGCGCGGGGAAGAGCGGGTCAGCGATGCCCGCCAGCGTCTCGGCGCAGAGCGTCGCCCAGGTATGCGAGAAGCTGGCTGGTCTGCGCGGCGAGGCCGAGGGCGAGCGCTGCGTGCGTGTCCAGATCATCGGAATCCCATTCCTCGCCGCGCTCCGCGGCCTCGGCGACGGCGGCGAGGCGGCGGACGGCCGGAACGCCGCGGCAGGCCGGGAGGGGGAGCGCACCGACCACCCCGGCGCTGAAGCGGAACGCGCCGCCGCTCGCCCGTTCGGCGAGCGCCGCGGCGACGTTGCGGACGGGGGCGCTGTTGAGCCAGGCGGCGAGCCAGCGTGCCGTGTACACGTCAGGCACGGCCACGCCGTAGCAGGTGTTGACGGGCACCGGCGCATCCACTGCCTCTCGGCATAGGACGGCCGCTTCGAGACGCGGTGCGATGTCGCGCCAGATCACTACGTACGGGCTGCGGAGGATCTCCGTGCGGAACAGGGCCCAGATGCTCTCCCCGCGCGCGTCCGCGCGGCGGGCCAGGCGCCCGGCGAACGGGGCGAGGTACTCCTCCACATCGCGCGGCGCACAGGTGAGGGGCGCCCCATCGGGGGCCAGGGCTGCCAGGAGCCAGGCGCCGGGGTGGATGGCGAAGGGCTCGATGTCGCGCCCCTGCACCGCGCGCACGCGGCAGGACCGCGGCAACTCGTCGGCGCGGGCGGTGTCCCGCAGGAAGACGTCGTTGGCGCCGGTCTTCACGCCGAGCGTGGGTCGGAAGGCTGCGCCGAGCCTCGGTCCGGCGCGCAACGCCTGCCGGATCGCCCGTACCATGTCGCCGGGAAGGGCGAGCCACAGGGCGCGCGAGGGCGCCTCGTCGAGCCCGAGATCCCGCTGGGCGGCGGCGCCCACGAGCCGGCGGCCGGATGCACCCGCGACGGTCGTTTCGGCCGGCGTTTCCGGCGCCGGCGTTTCCTTGCGCAGCACCATCGTCAGCGGGAAGACGGTCGCGGCGAATCCCGTGCGTGCGTCGTGCGCGCGGTCGACGAGGGCCACCACGGTCGCGGTGCGACGGATCAGGAGGCGCAGGGGGCCGGCGTAGCCCGCCCGCAGCAGTTTCCCTGGCACGATGAACCCCACCACGCCGCCGGGTTTGACCAGCTCGAGGGCCCGCTCCACGAAGGCGACCGAGAGATCGGGCAGGTGCGCGAACCCTTTGCGCTCGCTCGCCGCACGATAGGCCTCGAAGCGGGACGCCAGTGCGGTCCGGGTGGCGAGAGGGAGGCGCTCGCCCCGGATCCAGGGCGGATTGCCGAGAACCAGGTCGAAGCCGCCTTCCGCCATCACCGGGGCGAAGTGCACGTCGCAGGAGAAGAAGGGGAGTCGGCCTTCGAGCGCGATCCTGCGTCGGGCGGTCACGAGCTCGCGCCGCTCGCGCCGCCAGGCGCGAATGCGGCGAGCCGCCGCGGGCGAGCGCTCGGCGCGCCGTCCGAACAGGTCACGGCCGGGGGCCGCCGCGTCGGCCAGTCGCGCCGTGAGCGAGGTGATGCCTGCATCCGCGACGTCGAGGGCGAGCGTCCGCTCGTCGGAGCGGATGGCGCGGGCGAGCGCAGCCTTCTCGCGCCCGGTCGACGCGAAGTACGCGAGCCGGCGCTCCGCCACGGCGCGGATCCTGGCGGCCTGGTGTCCGCAGCGGCTCCGCGCGATGTCCAACGGCGAGAGCAGGCTGTCCCCCTGGCGGAGGTTCTGGTCCAGGTTGGGCAGCGGGGCGACTTCGTCCAGGCGGGTGTCCTCGTGCACCACCAGCGCGAGCCAGAGCCTGAGCTCGGCGAGGCGTACCGCCATCGGATCGAGGTCCACACCGAACAGGTTGTCGCGTACGATCGCGCGCCGGCGCTCCGCGGGGCGCTCGAGCGGACACAGGGCCGCCCGGGCGTGTTCGACCTGGATCAGTGCCTCGAGGAGGAAGGCCCCCGACCCGACCGCGGGATCGAGGATCCGGATCCGCCGCACGGCCTCGGCGTCGCGGCTGGCCAGAGCCACCCTGAGCGAGCGCTCCACCGTCTCCCGCAGCAGCTCACGCGGCGTGAAGTAGGTGCCCTGCGCGCGGCGCCGCGCGCGCGCCATCAATCCCTCGAAGACGCGCCCGAGCATTTCGGGGTCGACCGCATCGACCTCTTCGCGCTCCCGCACGGTGAAGTGGAAGCGCTCGAAGAGCTCGTCGAAGAGGAGGCGCCAGGTCTCGTTGTCCAGCATGGCGCGGGGGTACAGGCGCTCGATCGCCTGCCGCTCGAACAACCCGCCGTTGAGGAACGGCAGATCCCCGAGCGCGCGGGATGCCGGCGGCCGGCTGGCGGGCGGCGAGTTCAGTGCGCCGAAGCAGAGCGGCTCGAAGATCGCGCGATGAAAGGGGTGGCCGTGGCCGAGTGCTGTGTCGAGGAGCGACGGTAGGAAGTCACTGCGGCCGCCGAGCCACCCCCGCGCCTGCACGAAATAGAGGAAGAGCACGCGGGTCAGAATGACCAGCGCGAGCGCACGCCGCTCGCCAACGGTGGCGCGCGGCATCTCCGCCAGCCGCTCGGCGGCCAGCGCGTGCAGGCGTGCGAAATCGCGAAAGAAGCGGCGGGTGAGCCCTTCTTCGGCGAGGACGTCGGCGGCGCGAGCCGCCAGCGTCACCGGGCTGTCGTGCGGGCGCGCTGCGAGGCCCGCCAGGATCTCGACGGATACCGGACTGGCCGGATGCAGCGCGATGCGCAACTGTCGCGGCTTGAGGCCGTCGCCGTGCGGGGCCACCGCCGCAACCGCGAGCGTCGTCGCCGGAAGGTCGAGCGCCAGCAGGAGGTTGCGCTCCCCAGGCGTGGCGCGCGCCAGCCGCTCGACCGCCGTCGCCACTTCCCCTCGGCCCGGTCGCTCGGCCACGAGGCCGTAGACCACGAAGGAGGAGTGCCGTCCCACGATCGCCGCGCGGCGGGTTCCGAGGGCCGGCCCGTCGAGTCCCAGGCGCGAGCGCGCCGCCGGGTTCAGCTCGTCGCCGCCGGGAGCGTAGCCCAGCTCGGCCGCCACCTCCAGCAGGTCATCGAGCGAGGAGAGCCGCGACAGCAGCGCTGCGGTGATGCCCAAGCGGTGCGCTCCCGGCAGGGACGGCGCACAGCATGGCGATCGGAGAGGCGGGGGCGGTTACCGCGTCATTGCACGGCGGCGCAAAGCGTTGCGCGCCGGTCAGGCCGGGTGCGCATGAGCCCCCCGCTCCAACGCCCCGCCCGAGCGACGGTCGGCGCGAAGGAGAAGCACGGCGAAGACGAAGCCCGTCGCCCCGAGCGCCGCGAACATCACCATGCTCGCCTCATAGCTGTGGGTGGCCACCCGCAGGCGGCCGTTGAGCCAGGGGAAGAGGGCCAGCCCCGCGTTCTGGATCATCGTCATCAGGCCGAACGCGGTCCCGGTGACATTCCTCTCCACGATCAACGGCACCGACGGCCACATCGCGGCGGGCACCAGCACGAACGACGCCCCGAGCAGGACCATCGGGATCCACGGCGGCACCATCGTGAAGCCGAGGACCAGATAGCAGGGGATCATCAGCAGTGCGCCGAACAGCATCATCGTCGCGCGGCGTCCGACCCGGTCCACCAGCCCGCCCGCGAATGGCGCGAAGCACATCGAGGCGAAGATGATGATCGACGTCGTTCCGCCCGCCGTCGAGAACATGTGCAGGAAGTCGTTGAACACGGTCGCCAGGAAGGTGCCGCCGGTGTCCACCGTCAGCGGCAGCGCCCACTTCTCATGGAAGAAGTCCGTCGATAGCGCCGTGAACGGGAAGATCGCGGAGTAGAACGTCGCGCACAGCGCGACCACGTACCAGTACGAAGCGCCGAACTTCTTCACGTCCGCCAGCACGATCTTGTCCCCCGCCCCCGCTTCCGCGAGTCCCAGGGCGCGTTCCCCGTGCCGGTCCATCGCGAAGTACACGACGTTGCACAGCAGGCTCACGACACACAGCGCCGCCGCGACCCAGAGCGCCGCCTGCCACCCAAAATGGCTCGCGATCGAGGATTCGCCGTTGAAGCTGAACAGCGTGCCGAGCCGCATGATGGCCAGCGTGATACCGAAGGAGAGCGCCAGCTCCTTGCCCCGGAACCAGCGGGCCAGGATCGCACTCTGCGCGACGATGAGCGATTCCGAGCCCGCCCCGAAGATGAACCGCCCGGCCACCGCGATCGAGAAGCTCGGGGCGATGGCAACGATGCATGCGCCGAGAACCACCAGGGCCGAAAGGATCAGGCTCGCCAGCCGCGTCCCGATCCGGTCGATCATCAGACCCGAGAGCGCAACGCAGATGATCGCGGCGACGGAGTAGATGGTGTACATGCCGCCGATCGCAGCCTGGTCGGTATGCCATGCCTTCATGAGCGTCGGACCGAGCGCCCCGATGCTGTCATAGGCGAAGTAGCTGCCGAACGGCAGGAGCCCCACGAACACCAACACCGTGTAGCGGTACGCCCCCCGCGTCGGGTGGAACCAACCGACGTCCGCCGCCGTCGCCTCGCTCATCACGCCTCCATGTGGGGCATACACCATTGCAGCAGCATCACGCCATCATGACGTCAGGGCCGGCATTCCGTCTCACTTGTCGCCCATCACCTTGATGATCACGCGCTTCTTCCGCCGGCCGTCCCACTCCCCGTAGAAGATCCGCTGCCAGGGGCCGAGGTCGAGCGCGCCCCTGGTAACCGGCACGATGACCTCGTGCCCGATCACCAGGCTCCGCAGGTGCGCGGCGGCATTGTCCTCGCCGGTCTCGTTGTGGTGATAGCGGCCGGGGTCCCACGGCGCAATCGTGTGCTCGAGCCAGTGCAGGATGTCCTGCCACAGCCCCGGCTCGTGATCGTTGACGAAGACCGACGCCGTGATGTGCATCGCCGAGACCAGGACAAACCCTTCCTTGATGCCGCTCGCCGCGACCTGTTCGGCCACCTGCTCGGTGACGTCGATGATCTCCTGCCGCTGCCTGGTTTGGAACCAGAGATAGTGGGTATGTGACGCCATCGCGTCCTCCGGTGACCTGATTTCCCGGCCGTCAGCCGTCTTCCGGCGCGAGGATTGCTCCCGGGCGGCCCGGAATGCGAGATTCCCCGCACTCCAACCGGGAGCCTTCAGGGTGTCGAATGCACAGGGCGGCTCGCCGCGCTGGGCGCTGATCCTCGGCGTTTCCAGCGGCTTCGGGGCGGAGTGCGCGCTCGCACTGGCGGCCGCGGGCTACGAGATCTGCGGCGTCCACCTCGACCGGAAGGCGGGACTCACCCGCGTCGCCGAGATCAAGGCCGCGATCGAGAAGCTGGGCCGCCGGGCGCTGTTCTTCAACTACAACGCGGCCGACGCCGAGAAGCGGGCCGAGGTTCTGAGCTGCCTCGAGGCCGAGCACGCCAGGGTCTACGTGCTGCTGCATTCGCTGGCGTTCGGCGCACTCAAGCCGTTCATCGGCGGTGACGCCGTCAACGAGCAGCAGATGGACATGACGCTCAGCGTGATGGCCCACAGCCTGGTGTACTGGACGCAGGAGGCGTTCGGCCGTGGGCTGCTGCAGCCGGGCGCGCGCGTCTTCTCGATGACGTCCTCCGGCTCGACGCGGGCCATCGCCTCCTACGGCGCGGTCTCCGCGGCGAAGGCCGCGCTCGAGTCCCACACCCGCCAGCTGGCCTACGAGCTGGCCCCGCACGGCATCGCCGTCAATGCGCTGCGCGCCGGCGTCACCGACACGCCCGCGGCCCGCAAGATCCCGGGAAGCGACAAGCTGTTTGAGGGGGCCGCCCGGAAGAACCCGGCCAAGCGGCTGACGACGCCGCGGGACGTGGCGGGGGCGCTGGTGGCCCTGTGCCACCCCGACGCCGGGTGGCTGACCGGCAACGTGATCAACGTGGACGGGGGCGAGGAAATCTCAGCCGGCTGACCGCTCGTCGAGGAGCTTGAGCTCCCCCTCGATGCCGTCGAGCTGGGCCAGCAGCTCCTGGACGTGGTCCGTCGTCGGCACCGGCACGCCCTCCTTCGAGAACATCGTGGCCACCAGGGCGTCGGTGTACCCGACCACGGCGTTCGCGACCCCGCGGTCCAGGACCCGGTTGATCCGCAGCACCGTCGGCAGCTGCTGGCGGGCCGGCAGCGCGACGAACAGGTCGGCCAGGTCTCGCGTCAGCAGCTCGCGCAGGTATTGGATCTCCTCGACCACCTCGCCGGCCGACAGGCCGCGCACCGCCGCGAGCCGTCCGTACAGCTCCGTGGCGGCGAACCAGGTGTCGCTGGTCTCCCGCCGCAGCGGTCCGGCCATGTGGGCCAGGAGATCCACGATGAGCCTGAGGAGGCGTTCGGTAGCCGGGGCGCCGAGCGCGAGACCGCCGGCCTGGCGGGCGGAGAGGAACCTCGACCACTTGGCCACCAGGTCGTCCCTGGCGGCCATGATGCCGCGCCCCAGGACGATCAACGCGGGGGCAGAGGTCCGAACGGGAAGGGTCGCCACCGGCCGGGAAAAATAGACCGGGGGCGGAAGGGGGGCTAGGCGCACCTGCGGGGGCGACGGCGGGCCTCCCTCGGGCGCCCGCACGGCGCACCGGGGGCGGCGCCAGGAAAACGGAGCGGCCCGGACGCTCCTCCGTCCGGGCCGCTCGGCGACTGTCGTTCCGTCGCGTCTAGAAGCCGGCCTGCCGCAACTCCTCGAGATCGCGCTCCCGAGGCAGCGAAACCCGGGCCAGAAGCTCCTCACGACGACGCTTCCACAGCAGCCCCGCCGCGGCCAACGCCGCAACGGCCAGCAGACTGACACCGAAGATGCGGATAACCACCTCCTTGATTGGGCCCATATCAATTTATACGCCTGCGCAAGCCCGAAGTTTCGCGCTCACCTTGTCCGCGAAGCCGGCCTCGGTGATACTTGCACTTCAAGTATCGTGCGCAGGCGTTAGTCAGCCGTTAGGGGGAGGCGTTGTGCCGATCTTCGAGTACCACTGCAGCGGTTGCGGTCTGGATTTCGAGCAGCTGGTCCGCCCCGAAGACCGGGTGGCCTGTCCGGAGTGCGGCTCCTCCCGGGTGAGGAAGCAGCTGTCCGTGGTGGCCGCCCCGCGCACCCACGGCGGCGAATCCGAGGACGCCGGCGGGTGCTGCTCCGGCGGCGGGTGCAGCTGCCGGAACTGACCTCCTTCGTCGAGCGCCTCCGCAGCACGCTGGCCGGCCGGACGCCGGTAACGGTGGACAGGCCGGAGGCCAGGCGCGCCGCCGTGGCACTGCTGGTGGCCGCGGACGCCGAGCCGGCAATCCTGTTCGTCAAGCGGCAGCATCGGCTGGGAGATCCGTGGTCGGGTCACATGGCCCTGCCGGGGGGCTTCGCCTCCGCCCGCGACTCGTCGCTGGAAGTGACCGCGCGCCGCGAGACCGCCGAGGAGACGGGCATCGAGCTGGCTGATGCCGCGAGCCTGCTCGGTTCGCTCGACGACGTCAGTCCGCGCACGCCGTACCTCCCGCCCATCGTGGTGCGGCCGTTCGCATTCCTGCTCCCGCAGCGCCTGAAGCCGGTCCCCGGTCCCGAGGTCGAGGCCGCGGTCTGGCTTCCCGCCAGTCAGCTCTTTTCTCCGGACTTCCGCCGGCCCTTCCGGTTCACGCTGCCGGGGGAAGCGCGCGAGTTCCCTTCGATTGTCATCGGTGAGTACACGATCTGGGGTCTGACGGAACGGGTGCTGAGCCAGCTCGAGGAGCTGGGCGTGGTCCGGCCCGGCGCCGATTAGCTCTTCCGAGCCTGGTCCAGCGCCTGGAGGATCGCCGCGAGGCGCCGGTCCCGGGCTTCGCGGATGACGTCCAGCTTGCCCCCGTAAGCCCGCTCGATCTGGTCGGTGAGCGCTTGGATCTGCTCCGGCTCCAGCTTCGTCCATTGCGCGAGGCTGGCCCACCAGCTCTCGAACGACTGGAGGAGCTGCTCCAGGAATCCCTTGACGCCCTCGTCACCGGCGCCGAGGTGGTAGGTGAGATGTGGGCCGGCCGCCGCCCAGCCCAGGCCGGGGCCAAGCGAGACGGCGCGGTCGATATCGTCCACGTCGATGACATCCGAGAGCACGAGGTCGATGCACTCGCGCCAGACCGCGGCGGCGATGCGGCCGACTGCGTTCCCCGGTACTTCGCGCTTCAACGTGATCGGGATCCGTCCCAGGGCGCGGAGCCAGTGCTGCACGCTCTCCACGGCCCGGGCCGCGGTGAACTTGCCGGGGACGACCTCGACGAGCGGGATGAGCTCCGGCGGATTGAGCGGGTGGGCGACGAGGCAGCGCTCCTGGTCGCGGCTCCTGGCGGCGATCTCGGTGATCGGCAGGCCGCTCGAGGAAGAGGTGAGGACCGCCTCGGGTCGGGCCACCTGGCTCAGGTTCTCGAACAGCCGCTGCTTGACCTTCAGGTCCTCGGGTACCGACTCGATGATCCAGTCGGCGCTGCCGCAGGCCTGGAGGAGCGAGCGGCCCATCCGCACGCGACGGAGTCCCTGCTCGACCGTCTGGCTGGGGGCGCGGCCCAGCGCGACCAGAGCCCTGGCGCGGCGGGCGATCTCCGCGACCGCGCCGTCGGCCGCCTTCACGTCGGTGTCGTAGAGAGCGCATTCCCATCCGGCGGAGGCGCATAGCGCTGCCCAGCCGCGGCCGATGGTCCCGGCTCCGATGATGGCGACCTTGGGGGACGATCCCGCTGGGGCGGTCATGCGGGGGGAAACTAGGGCTGAAAATCCGCCTTAGTAAGCCACCGGCCGAAGAGGTACTCCAGGAGCAGGTCGTGCACCGGTCCCACCGTGACGTCGCGGTAGACGCGGACCGGCGGGTCGCCGGCTCCGCCGACGCGGGTCTCGCCCCGTCCCGACGCCTCGGCGAGGCTCACCGCGATCGGCACGGTGTCGGCCGTGCCCCAGGTGGGCTCAAGGGCGAGGGCCACCGCCAGCGGATCGTTGATGACAGCCCCCGGGAGTCCCTCGTACTCCTGGTGGAAGCGTACGTAGAAGCCGAGCAGCCGACCAAGCCATCGGGCGTCGGCGTCCGGGTGGCTCGCCAGCTTGTGGACGGCCGGGGCCGGGATGACGAGGCGGCGCGTGACGTCCAGGCCGACCAGCTCGGTGCCGAGGCGCGCGGCGAAGACGGCCGCCGCCGCCTCCGGATCGCACCAGACGTTGAACTCGGCCAGGCCGCCCGAGTTGCCGGCG
>DATKLR010000172.1:0-2176 GCA_035542295.1 Gemmatimonadales bacterium
GCCTGCGTGCGCGACGGCCGGCCGTGGGTCTACGGCGCGTGCGTGAGCGACTACGGGGTGAGCGCGCTGGTCGTGCCGGGCCGCACGCCCTGCCTGCGCTGCCTCCAGCCCGAGCGCCCCGCGCCCGGCGCGTCGCCCACCTGCGACACCGTGGGCATCCTGGGACCGGCCGCGCACCTGGTGGCGTCGCTCGAGGTGGCCCAGGCGCTGCGCTGGCTGGTCACCGGCGCGGTCCCCGTGCCGCACCTGATGGTCACGGCCGAGCTGTGGGACCTGCGCTTCCAGCGCGTCGAGCTGCGCGCGCCCGAGCCCGGCTGCCCGTGCTGCGGACAGCGCCGCTTCGAGTTCCTGACCGCCGGGCCGCCCCCGGCCGAGGCGCTGTGCGGGCGCGACGCCGTGCTGGTGCGCCCGGGCGCGGCCGCCGCGCCCGACCTCGACGCCATCGCGCGACGGCTGCACGAGGCGCGCGCGGGCGAGGTGGTGGCGAACGAGTTCCTGCTGCGCCTGCGGCTCCCGCCGCACGAGCTCACGCTGTTCCGCGACGGGCGCGCGATCGTCAAGGGCACGGACGACCCCGCGCTCGCGCGCAGCCTGGTGTCGCGCTACCTCGGCGCCTGAGCCCGCGGCCTCAGACCCTATGGAGTGACCGGCTCCCGGTCGTAGCGTCGCCATCCAGGTGTATCCGATGGCGACCGGGTGGATGGACCCCACGCTCAGTCGCGGGTTAGGGCCTCGCGGTCCCAGAGCCGCATACGAAGAAGGGAGCCGGCCGATGCGGGAGGCTAGCACGTTCGTCGGGCTGGATGTGCACAAGCAGGACATCGCGGTCGCGATGCTGCCCGCGGATTCCAAGGACCCATTGGAGTGGCGGGTGGCCAACGAGCCCACCGCGGTCCGCCGGCTGGCCCGGCGCCTGCAGCATCAGCCTGGAGCGGCGGTTCACTGCGTCTACGAGGCGGGGGCCTGTGGCTATGCGTTGCAGCGCCAACTGCGCGGCTTGGGGTTGGGCTGTGAGGTGGTCGCGCCCTCCCTGATCCCGATCCGGCCCGGCGAGCGGATCAAGACGGACCGCCGCGATGCCCGCAAGCTTGCCGCCATGGCCCGGGCAGGCTTGCTCACGCCCGTGCAGCCGCCGAGCGAGGACGAGGAGGCGGTCCGTGACCTGTGTCGCGGGCGTGACGACGCCCGGCTGGACCTGATGCGGGCCCGCCATCGGATTGGCAAGTTCCTGCTGCGTCACGGCCGGGTGTTCGGCACGGGCCAGCAGAGCGCCTGGTCCCAGGCCCACCGCTGGTGGCTCGGACAACAGACCTTCAAGCGGGACGCCGAGCGGATCCTCTTCGAGGACTACCTGCTCGCGGTGGAACAGACCGAGGCTCGGCGCCGTTCGCTCGAGTTGCACCTCGAGGACGTGGCGCGGGAGCCCCGCTATGCCGAAGCCGTGGGCTGGCTGCGCTGCTTCCAGGGCATCGACACGATCACGGCCATCACGCTGCTGGCCGAGTTGCACGACTTCCGCCGCTTCCCTTCACCCCATCAGCTCATGGCCTATATCGGGCTGGTCCCGAGCGAACACAGCAGCGGTGGGCATCAACAGCGCGGGCCGATCACGCGGGCCGGCAACCGCCACGTCCGCCGCTTGCTGGTCGAGGCCGCGTGGCACTACCGGCACAAGCCGCGCGTCGGCATCAAGCTCGCCCAGCGTCGCCACGGACAGCCGGTACACATCATCGCACTCGCCGACCGCGCGCAGCTGCGGCTGTGCCGGCGCTATCGCCGGATGGAGCGCCAAGGGAAGCACCCGACCACGATCGTCGTGGCCGTGGCCCGCGAGTTGGTCGGTTATCTCTGGGCCGCGCTCGCGCCCGCGGCCGGCAACTGAGAGAGGTGAACGGCGACGGACGAGGACGAAGCAGCACGGGACAACCCGCGATATCGTTGTGCGGCCGGGTCGTCAGCCGGTCGCGATGTCAGACTGCGGTAGCCCCGACGAAAGCACGGTCATGCGGCTCGGCTCCTCCGGGAGCAACCCGCGGATACTAGAGTGACACGCAGTCGACTCGAGCCTCGTCCGTCACCCATCCCGTCCCGAACTCAAGCGGCCACGCTCACGAGAGCGTGGCCGCCAGGAGGAACAGATAGCGCTTGACGCCGGTCACTCCATACTAGCGGTAGA
>DATKLR010000173.1:0-5493 GCA_035542295.1 Gemmatimonadales bacterium
CCGAGCGCATCGGTGAGATCCTGCGCCGGCTGGAGCGCAGCTATCCGGACGCGAAGTGCTCGCTCGACCACAAAGACCCGCTGCAGCTGCTGGTCGCGACCATCCTGTCGGCGCAGTGCACCGACGCGCGCGTCAACCTCGTGACGAAGGACCTGTTCCGGAAGTACAAGAACGCCGCGGACTACGCCGCGGCGAATCCCGCCGAGTTCGAGACGGAGATCCGGAGCACGGGCTTCTTCCGGAACAAGACCAAGAGCGTGATCGGCATGGCGCAAGCCCTGATGGAGCGGTTCGACGGCACGGTCCCCGACTCGATGGAGGCGCTGACCTCGCTCCCCGGCGTCGGGCGCAAGACCGCGAACGTCGTTCTGGGCAACGCCTTCGGTAAGAACGAGGGGATCGTGGTCGACACGCACGTGGCCCGCGTCAGCAGGCTGCTGGGTCTGACCCGGCAAAGGGATCCGGCGAAGATCGAGCAGGACCTGATGAAGATCGTGCCGAAACGCCGGTGGACCCTCTTCTCTCATCTGCTCATCCACCACGGCCGCGCCGTGTGCGTCGCCCGCAGACCGCGGTGCGAGGCGTGCACCGTGGCGCACCTCTGTCCATCGTCGAGGGTCTAGGATGACCGCCGAGCCCGGCCAGGAGCTGCTCCAGAAGCTGCGCCACCGCGATGCCGTGGTGCGCCGCCAGGCCGCCCGCGACATCGGGGCGTCGCGCCTCAAAGAAGGGGTGCGGGAGCTGATGCAGGTGCTCGAGGAGGACAGCTCCGCTCCGGTCCGGCGTGCCGCAGCCGAGGCGCTGGGCAAGATCGGCGACCCGGCGGCCCGCGGCCCGCTCGAGCGCGCGCTCCGTGCGGAGAGCGATGCCGGCGTCCGCCAGGCCGCAATGGCCGCCCTGGCGCGGCTCGGCGTCGGCACAGGTGACTACCCCGGCTCCCTTCCAGTGAGCGAAGAATGACCGCCACCGCCCCAAGAGACACCGAGTTCGCCGAGCTCGTGGCAACGCGCCGCGACCTCCACGCCCACCCCGAGCTGGGCTTCCAGGAGCACCGCACCGCCGGCCTGGTCGCCGAGCGCCTCGCGGCTCTGGGCTACCAGGTGACGACCGGCGTGGGCAAGACCGGAGTCGTGGGCGTGCTGCGCGGCACCGGCGCGACCGGCTCCGGGCCCGTGCGCACCGTGCTGCTGCGTGCGGACATGGACGCGCTCCCGATCCAGGAAGCCAACCAGGTGGTGTACCGCTCCACCGTGCCGGGCGCGATGCACGCCTGCGGCCACGACGCGCACGTCGCCGTAGGCCTCGCCGTCGCGCGGCGGCTCGCTGCAAGCCGCGGCAACTGGCGCGGCGCAGTGAAGTTCGCCTTCCAGCCGGCGGAGGAGGGCGGCAACGGCGCGCTGGCGATGATCGAGGACGGGGTGCTCGAGAATCCGCACGTGGACGCCGCCTTCGGCCTCCACGTCATGAACAATCTGCCGCTCGGCACCATCGCGGCGACCGCGGGGCCGATCATGGGCTCGGTGGACAAGTTCACCATCACGATCCGCGGCAAGGGCGGGCACGCGGCGATGCCGCACGAGGCGGTTGACCCGATCCTCGCCGCCGCGCACATCGTCGCGGCGCTGCAGTCCATGGTGAGCCGCGCCGCGGATCCGTTCGACCAACTGGTCGTGAGCGTGACACAGATCAAGGCCGGCGATGCCTTCAACGTGATCCCCGAGACGGCGGAGCTGGGGGGCACGGTGCGCAGCATGGGCGGCCGCCCATACGACGAGGCGCCGGGGAGGCTGACCGTAATCACCAACGGCGTCGCCTCGGCGCTCGGCTGCAGCGCCGCGGTGGAATACGTGCGCCAGACGCCCGCCACCATCAACGACGAAGCGATGACACAGCTCGTGGCGCGGATCGCCGCGCAGCTCGTCGGCGAGGGCGCAGTGCTCACGGCCGCCCGCACCCTCGGCGGCGAGGATTTCTCCTTCTTCCTCCGGCGCGTGCCGGGGTGCTTCGCGTGGGTGGGCTCCCAGAACCCCGCGAAGGGCTTCGACGCCCCGCACCACAGCCCACGCTTCGACATCGACGAGGCCGCGATGCCGACGGGCGTCGAGCTGCTGGACCGGATCGCCCGGGAGTACCTGCGCTGAACCGCCTGGCCGGCGAGGCGTCCGCCTACCTCGCCTCCGCCGCCCACCAGCCGGTGCACTGGCATCCCTGGGGCGAGGAGGCCTTCGCCCGCGCTCGCGCCGAGGACAAGCCGATCCTCCTCGACATCGGCGCGGTCTGGTGCCACTGGTGCCACGTGATGGACCGGGAATCGTACGAGGATCCCGCCGTCGCCGAGTTCCTCAACGCACACTTCATCTGCATCAAGGTGGATCGCGACGAGCGGCCCGACGTGGACGCGCGCCACCAGCGCGCCGTGCAGGCCCTCACCGGCCAGGGCGGCTGGCCGCTCACCGCGTTCCTGACGCCCGAGGGCGACGTCTTCTACGGCGGCACCTACTTCCCGCCGTACGACCGCTTCGGACGCCAGTCGTTCCGGACCGTGCTCGAGAAAGTGCGCGACGTCTTCCGCGCCCAGCGCGACAAGGTGACGGGCAGCGGCCGCGAGGTGCGGGGCCACGTCGCCGCCCTGCTCCGCGAGCGCGCGCCGGGGCCCCTCGCCCCCGCCCTGCTCGAGCAGGGCGCCGAGCGGATGGCGAAGCTGTTCGACGTCCGCTACGGCGGCTTCGGATCGAGCCCCAAGTTCCCGCACCCGTCGGCGGTGGATTTCCTCCTCGCGCGCTGGTGGGACACGCGCCAGCCCTGGCTGCGGGAGATCGTGGAAAAGACGCTCGTGGGGATGGCCGAGGGCGGCGTCTACGACCAGATCGGCGGCGGTTTCCACCGCTATTCCGTGGACGAGCGCTGGATCGTGCCGCACTTCGAGAAGATGGCGTACGACAACGCCGAGCTGCTCAAAGTCTACCTCCACGCCTTCGCCGCGCTCGGCGACCCGCGCTTCGCGGCCACCGCCCTCGGCATCGTGGACTGGACCCTCGAGGTCCTCGCCGATCCCGAGGGCGGCTTCGGCGCCTCGCAGGACGCGGATGTGGGCCTCGACGACGACGGGAACTACTTCACCTGGACGGAGGAGGAGGTCCGCGCGGCCCTGACCGATGAGGAGTGGCAGGCGGCCCGCCGCCGCTGGGACATCTACGAGCGCGGCGAGATGAGCCACGATCCCAGGCGCAACGTGCTGTGGGTCGCATCCGGCGCTGCCGCCATCGCGCAGGAGCTTGAGATCACGTCCTCGCAGGTGGAGCAGCTGCTGGCGAGCTCGAGGAAGAAGCTCAAGGCGGCGCGCGACACGCGCACGGCCCCCGCGGTGGACCGCGCGGTGTACACGAGCTGGACCGCGATGCTCGCCGAGGCTCTGCTCGAGGCCGCGGCCATCCTGGGCCGCCGCGATGCCGCGGATGCCGCACTCCGCGCCCTGAAGCGCCTCTGGTCCCTCGCGCGCGACGCAGACGGGCTGATGCGGCACCGCGCCGGCCTCGCGGCCCCGCCCTTCCTCGACGACCAGGTGCAGTCGGCCTCCGCGGCCATCGCGGCCTACGAATTCACCGGCGAGCCGGCCTGGCTGGAGCGCGCCCGCGCCCTCGCCGACCTCATTCTCCGGCGCTTCGCCGCGAGCGACGGCGGCTTCTTCGACAGCGCCGCGGACGCCGGCGCCGGCCTCCTCGGCCAGCGCGCGATGCCGATCCAGGACGCCCCGACCCCAGCCCCGAACGGCGTCGCCGCGCTGGTCTTCCTGCGCCTGGCCGGCATCGTGGAGGACGGAAGCTACCGGGAAGCAGGACAGCGCACGCTGGCAGCCTTTGCCGGCGCTGCGGATCTCGGCCTGTTCGCCGCCACCTGGCTCCGAGGGCTGGACTTCCTGCTCAACGGTGCGTGCCGAATAGTAGTAGCTGATACTACTACTACAATGGAGCTGTCAGGAACCGCCTTGGCGACCTACCGGCCCCGGCGGGTGGTGGTCCATGCGGCCGCCTCCCCGGTCCCGGGCAAGCCGGCCCCGGTGGCGCTGGTCTGCGCCGGGACTGCCTGCGCCGCGCCGGTCACGGATGCCGCGTCCCTGCGCTCGACGCTGGAGACTTTCGGGCGTGCGCTTTAGGATTAGCCGATGCTAGAGGAAATCCGACACAAGCTTTCCGAGGAAGTGCAGCGGCTCAACCACGAGCTCGCGGTCACCCTGCCCGAGACGCTGAAGAAGGCGTTGCAGGCGGGGGACCTGCGCGAGAACGGCGACTACCACGCCGCGCTCGAGCGGCAGCAGTTCATCCACGCGCGCCTGAGCCATCTGCGCTCGCGCCTCTCCAAGCTCTCGCAGATCGATCTCTCGAGGATCCCGACCGACCGCGTGGGCCTCGGCTCCCGGGTCGTGGTGGAGGTGGTCGGCACGAAAGAGCGGGAGACCTACGAGCTGGTGATCCCCGACGCGATGGATTTCGACGGGAATCAGATCTCGGTCGCCTCGCCGCTCGGGCGCGGGCTGCTCGACAAAAAGGTGGGGGAGACGGCGGTCGTCTCCCTGCCGGGCGGCGTGCGGAAGCTGAAGATCGTCGAGCTCAGGACCTTCCATCAGCAGCTGGCGGACGCGAAGGAGGAGGCGTGAAGAAGCAGGCGGTGTTCGAGACGGCGCAGGGACGGATCGTCGCCGAGCTGTTCGCGAAGGAAGCGCCGGGGACGGTGGCGAACTTCGAGAAGCTGGCGAACAGCGGCTTCTACGACGGCACGCGGTTCCACCGGGTCATCAAGGACTTCGTGGCGCAGGGCGGCGACCCGCTGTCGAAGGACCCGAAGAACCCGCGCGTCGGCACCGGCGGGCCGGGCTACACGATCAAGTGCGAGACCAAGGGCAACCCACACGTCCACGAGGCGGGGTCGCTGTCGATGGCGCACGCGGGCAAGGACACCGGCGGCTCGCAGTTCTTCATCTGCCACGGGCGGTTGAACCACCTGGACGGCGTGCACACCGTGTTCGGCAAGGTCGAGACGGGGATGGAAAACGTCTACAAGATCCAGCAGGGCGACGTCGTGACCAGCATCCGCGTGTCGGACGTGTGAACGTCCAGCTCGCGCTGGTCTGCGACCACGCGATCATCGACCAGCATGGCAAGCTGTCGGTGCTGGGCATCTTCGACCGCATCTGGGTCGAGCGGTTCCCGGCGATCCATCCGCGACTGCATCTGGTGCTCCGGCTCAAGGGCCGTCGGACCGAAGTGGGCGATCACGGCGTGCTGATCCAGCTGGTCGACGACGTGGGTCGCGAGATCCTGCGCGGCGAGGGGAACGTGCAGATCGGCGAGCCGCCCGCCGGCGTCACCGACATCGAGGCCGCGGCCGTCCTCGCGTTCGACGTGCCACTGGAGCGGGCGGGGATCTACACCTTCGAGATTGCCGTGGACGGCGCGCGCGTCGCGTCGGTGCCGATCACCGTGACGCAGATGCCCG
>DATKLR010000174.1:0-3542 GCA_035542295.1 Gemmatimonadales bacterium
GCCCTCCTCACGGCGTTGCCGCTCGCGAGCGGGGCGCATTGGCTGGTGAACGCGTACGACGGCACCGAAGGCGTCGTGCGGCCGCTGACCGCCACCGTGGTCGGCGAGGACTCCGTGACGGTGCCGGCCGGCGCGTTCGCGTGCTGGAAGATGGCGCTGACAGGAGGCCAGTTCCCGATCAACTTCTACATCACGAAGGCGGCCCCGTACCTGATCGCGAAATACGAGCTGGTGGGGCCGCCCGTCGTGTTCGAGCTGACGACCAAGACGCCTTAGGTCGTCGGCGGGCCCGGTGCATCGGACGGCGGGCTCGCGGCGCTGGACGCCGCGGGCCCGTCGCCTGAGGGGCCGGCCCCGCGGCGCTCACCCGAGACCTGGTCGATGGCCGCCTGGATCCGCGCGACCTCGGCTTCCGCGGCGGCGATGCGCCGGGTGAGCGACTCGACCTCGCCCTCGGGGGCGCCCTGCCCCTTCGCCTGCCGGTACGTGACGTAGCCGAGGTCGCGCGCCGCGCCGTCCATCCGGCGCCGGGCGCGCAGCAGGTCCACCCGGAGCCTTCCTTCGTCCAGCGCCTGGTTCGCCTTCTTCCCCAGCGTCTCCAGGCCTGCGGCCACCCGATCCATCAGGCTCATTCTCGCACCCTCCCTCCCGACATCCTACGGCCCGCCGCCGTCGCCGGTTCCACCGAATCCAGGACCACGCCCTCCCAGATGGTGACGTCGTCCATCATCGCAAGCGTCCGGTACGATTGGCCCTCCAGGGTCAGGGTCCAGGCAGCGCGGGCGCCGATGTTGGCCTGGGCCGGCGCGACGATCTCGATCCCGTCAGCGAACCAGCGGACCTCGCCGGACGGGTAGATGACCAGGCGGTAGCGATGCCAGCCGCCGTCGCGCAGCCACCGCGGAAGGTCGCCGACGGACGAGCGGATATCGGTGTTGAGGCTGGCCGTCATCTGGACGCGGGCGTTGTCCGGGTTCGGCGCCTGCGCGATAACGACGCCGTAGCTGCTGGTCGGGTGCGGATCGCCCTGACGCACTGCAAAGGAATCAGGCGGGCCGGAGCAGAGAGAGACCGTGACCGATTCCCACAGCGGATAGCGGATCGGGACCTTTGCCCAGTACTCGACGGTAAGCCCCTTCGCGAGGCTGAGCTGGCGCCGGAGTGCAATGCCACTCGTGCGCGAGTAGTCGCCGCCATTGTTGAATCCCATCGAGCCGTGACGCCCTTCACCGGGAAGGACGCGCGGAGGCGGGGAGCCGAACGGCTGCCAGACGACGCGATTGAGACCCTCGTCGAAGGTCTCGCGCAGCAGGCGGCGCGGCAGCGTCCCCGCGACCAGCACGCGAGCCGTGTCGGCCTGGGTCATGCCCACCGCTGCCACGATGCGCGCGATGCCAGGGCGGTCCGCCACGGCGGCGCCGGGGCCGGCCAGGCGCACCACCTCGGAATCGAGGGTGCGCCAGCGGATCCCGCGAGGAGGACTGATCACGCGGCCCGAATCGTCGATGCCGTTCGCGTTCAAGCCGAACCGCTGGCCGACGACGACGGCGAGCGACTCGGGTGTCACGCGCACCCGCGCCGTGCGAGAGAACGCATCCGAGGGCACCCAGGAGAGGGTCACATCCGGCCTGTGCAGCGGCCAGACGAGCACGGGCTCCCGGAGGGTGGTCGCATCGATGAGGTAGATCCCGGCCGTGGGGCCCCGCAGGGCGAGGGCGAGATAGCGCGAGTCGGGAGACCAGACCGGCGGCGAGTCCTCCGGGTAGCCGAGGGGCACCGTGGCGTAGTCGTCGGGGGACGCGACGGTTGCGATCGCGAGCGTGCGGTCGGTTGAATGGACGCACGCGATCATGGTGCCGTCCGGCGACCAGGCATGGGCGACGGATCCCTGGCACCAGGCAACTCGACGGATCGTTCCATCGAGATTCACCAGTACCTGCTCGCGGCGCTCGCCGAGGCTGCGTTGGGCGAGCATCATGTTGCCCGCCGGTGAGAGGGCCTCGATCTCATAGCTGAATCGGTCTCGAGCGATCGTGCGCGCTAACCTGCCCGCCGAGTCCACCAGGAGGATGGCGTATGCGTAGCCGTCCCTGGCGGAGAGGTAGCCTCCCGATGCCACGAAGTGCGCCCCGTCCGGAAGCCACCCGTGCGGGCTGGCGTCTCCCTCGTAGCGAAACAGCGGCCGTCGGCTCCCGGTCCTGACATCGACGGCACACACGGCCGTGGGGTCCACGTTCGGCAGCGCGCACGTGGTGAGAGCCTCTCCGCCTCCGGGCTGCACGTCTCTCTGCGAGAATCCCCTGGCGACGCCCGCAGGGAGGACCTGGCGCGGAAGGGACTCGGCGACGAGGAGGGAGTCGAGGCGCAGAGCCAGCACGCCTCCGACTCTCGCATTGAGATCGCCCCAGTTGACCGCGAGGTATCCCCCACCCAGGGAACCGGGGAGCACGCGCGAGTGGAGCAGGCGCGGCACGATCGCGACGGCGCCCACGACGAGCAGGGCCGCGGCGGCCGCGGCGGCGATGCGCAGGCGCCGCGGCCAGGCGGTGCGCTCGGCCAGCCAGCGGCGAGCCGACCAGCGACCATCGAGCACGCGCTGGAGGGCGATCTGCAGGTCCCCGCGCACGTCCGGTGGCATCGTCCCCAGGGCCCGGGCCAGCGTGTCCTGTCCGGCGGCGCGGCCGGAGGAGCGCTCGACGGCCGCGGCAGCGTGGGCCAGGTCCACGGCCGCACGCCCCGGACGGCCGGCCAGCGCGGCGTACCGCGCGGCGGCCATCCAGTCCCCTGCCCGTCCGCCGCGCGCCGCGTCTCGAGCGAGTCGCGCCGCCCGCTCGTGCAGGCGCTCGAGCAGCGAGCCCGGCGCCGCCCGCAGGGCCGCGGCACTGAGGGCCTCGTGGGCGACCACGGGCAACCCGTCCTCGCGACTCACCAGGCGTCGCCGCTCCAGCGCGGCGACGGCTCGCTCCACCTCGAGGGCGTCGAGGCCGGTGAGCATCGCCAGGACGTCCGTGCGTGCCGCCCGGCCCCAGACCGCCATCGCAGCCAGCACGGCGGCCGGCCGGTCTCCGAGCGTCTGCAGCCGGAACTCGAGAATCGCGGCGGCGCTCTCCGGTATCGGCAGGTCACCATGCTCGGGCCCCAGCCCGCCGCCGAACACCCACCGTCCCCCCCCGTCCGAGAGCAACCCGGCGTCGTGGAGGGACTTCAGAACCTCGAGGATGTAGAGGGGCACCCCCTGGGTGCGCTGCAGCAGCTGGGTCGCGAGCCAGCGGCCCAAGGCCGGATCGGGCGGCTCGGCGATCGAGCCCAGCAGCTGCTCGACCTCGGGGAGATCGAGCGGCCCGAGCGGCACCTCCCGGACCGCGCCCGTGGCCGCCAGGGCGCGCAGCGACTCCGTGGCGCCGGGGACGTCGCCGTAGTCGCGGGCCGTCAACAGCAGCATCATGCGGTAGGACTGCGCGCGCCGCGCCAGCCGATGGGCGAACTCGATCGTCTCCGGCGTCGCCCAGTGCAGGTCCTCCACGATCAGCAGCAGCGGCACT
>DATKLR010000175.1:0-10761 GCA_035542295.1 Gemmatimonadales bacterium
AGTCTCCCATCCTGGCGGCTTCGCCGGCGAACAGCTTCGCATAATTCTTCGCCGTGCGCGCCCGCCACGCGCCCTTGTGATACGCGTACCCCGCCACCAGCGGCAGCGCGACCGTGGCCTCGGCGAACACCATCTGCTCCTCGCCCAGCTTCACCTTCCCCCACGAATTCGCTTCGCGCAGCGTCGACCCGGAGAGCGCGCCGTCGCGCTCGTCGGCCACCGTGATCTGAACCGCGTACCGGTGCATCTCGACGTCGTGCCCGAGCACTTCGGCCGCGACGACCACGTCCTGCGCGAAGTTCTTCGGCACGCCCCCGCCCACCATCACGAGCCCCGTGGCGCCGGCGGCCAGCTTGAGCTGCGTCAGCTCCCGGAAATCCGCCGCCGAGTCGAGGGCGATGTACCCGTCCGGGTGGTGCGTCTGATGGTGGACCAGGCCGAAGCCGGCCGAGCAGTCGGAGAAGGCCGGCACGAAGATCGGCACGCCTGCGCGGAACGCCGCCGAGACGATGGACCGCGTCCCCGGCCGCTCCCGCTCCAGCCAGGCGCCCATCTCGCGAATGAACTCGCGCGAACTCACGGCGCGCGGCCCGCCCGCGGCCAGCATTTCGTCCGCTATCTTCCCGACGGTCTCGTCGCAGAAGCGCAGCTCGTCCTCGTCGATGTAGGTGTCGTAGATCCGGTCGATCGCCAGGCGGCGCAGCTCGTCGTCGTCCACCCGGATCTCGCCGCGCCAGTGCCGGAAGCCGAGCGCCTCGAAGAAGTCCTGGTCCACGATGTTCGCGCCCGTCGACACGATCGCGTCCGCCATCCGGTGCTCGATCAGGTCGATGAACACGTCGCGGAGCCCCGCCGAGCACAGCGAGCCGGCCATGCACACGATGACCGAGCACTCCTTGTCCGCGAGCATCGCGTCGTAGATGCGGGCGGCGCGCCCCAGGTTGCGCGCCTGGAACGCCATCTCGCTCATCGCGTCCACCAGCGGCCGCACGTCGTGCTGCTTGATGTCGATCGCAACGACCGGAGCCTTCAGGTAGTCCTGCTTGCTCGCAGCCATGTGCCCTCCCGTAACGAGGAAAGCCACCATCGCCCGGCTACGGTTCCGGCGGAACCGCCATCGCGCGGGAGGGGTGGCTTCTGGCTCACAAATGTAGACGAGCCGCTCCGCCAGTCAACGGCGCAACCCGTTACGCCGGTGCCCGTTGGCGGATATCCGACTTGCTAACTCGGATATCTGCTCCCAGTCTTCGTCTTATGACATCCGACAGTGCCGGTGCCACCGAGCTGCGGCTGCGGGCGGCGGTCGAGTCGTCGCCGAGCGGCATCCTGATGACCGATGCACGGGGGAGCATCGTGCTGGTCAACCGGGAGGTCGAGCGGCTGTTCGGCTACTCGCGCGAGGAGCTGCTCGGCCGGTCGGTGGAGACGCTCGTCCCCGAGCGCTTCCGCACGGGGCACGCGGGCTTTCGCGGCGGCTTCATGGGCGATCCGAAGGTGCGGGCGATGGGGGCGGGGCGGGAGCTTTTCGGCCTCAGGAAGGACGGCGTCGAAGTCCCGGTGGAGATCGGTCTGACGCCGGTGGCGACGGCGGAAGGGATGTTCATCCTGGCGTCGATCGTGGACATCAGCGCGCGCAAGACGGCGGAGGCCGAGCGGCGCCGGCTCGAGGACGAGTTGCAGCAGGCGCAGAAGCTCGAGGCGATCGGCACGCTTGCGGGCGGGATCGCGCACGACTTCAACAACGTGCTGTTCGGCATCGTGGGCTACGCGGAGCTGATTGGAAAGGCCAGGCGTCCGGAGGAGGCCGCGGCGGACCTGGCCGAGCTGCTCAAGGCGGCGGCGCGTGGGCGGGATCTGGTGGATCGGATTCTGATCTTCAGCCGGCGCCAGCCGGCGGAGCGCCAGAGCCTGGAGCTCGGCCGCACGGTGGAGGAGGCGGCGAAGCTCCTCAGAGCCACGCTCCCGCCGGCCATCGATCTCAGGCTGAACGTCCACCCGCAGGCGCCCCGCATCCTGGGCGACCCGACATCGATCCATCAGGTCCTGATGAATCTCGGCACCAACGCGGCGCACGCGATGCCGGCGGGCGGCGCGCTCGAGATCACGGTCGAGCCGCGCTATTTGCGCGACAGCGTGGTGCGCCTGCACCCCGGCCTGCACGAGGGGCCGTACGGCGTCCTCGTGGTCCGCGACACGGGCATCGGGATGGACCGCGCCGTGCTGGAGCGGGCGCTCGAGCCCTTCTTCACGACGAAGCCGAAGGGCTCGGGCACGGGGCTCGGCCTGTCGATGGTGCACTCCATCGTCAAGGCACACGAGGGCGCGCTCGACCTGGAGAGCACGCCGGGTCGGGGGACGACGGTCACGTGCTACTTCCCGGCGCTGCAGCCGTCACCCGCCGAGGAGCGGTTCGGGACGCGTGAGCCGCCGGTGGGCCGCGGCGAGCGCGTGCTCCTGGTGGAGGACGAGCCCTCGCTGGCGCGGATGAACGAGCGGCGGCTGCAGTCCCTCGGCTACCACGTCACGGTCGAGACCGATGCTCTGCACGCGCTCAAGACCTTCGCCGCGCAGCCCTCGGATTTCGACGTGATGCTCTCGGACCATCTGATGCCGGGCATGGTGGGTCTCGACCTGGCGCGCGCGGTCCACAACCTCCGGCCCGATCTCCCGATTCTGCTGCTCACGGGCTTCATCGAGGAGCTGCCCGAGGAGATGCTGAGGACGGCCGGCGTGCGGCGGCTGATCGGGAAGCCGACGACGCTCCTGGAGCTGGGCGAGGCGGTCCGCGAGGTCCTGGGCTGAAACGAACGCGGAACGCTCGCGTCCAATGGGTGGTATGAAAAGGCACATGCAGGACACGCACCGCCTGCTGCTGGGGGGCCTGGTCCTCGGCTCGCTCGCCTCATGCGCGCCGGCCATCCGGAGCGACCGCGACGAGAGCGTTCCGGTTCCGCAGGGAGCCACCTGGGCGTGGGCGCCTTCGGACACACTGGCTCGCGCAGAGCGCGGGCCCTCGCCGGTGAGCGAGATCGTGCAGCAGCGGTTCCGGCGGGCGGTCGAGGCCACGATGCTGGCGAAGGGCTATCACCAGGTGGCGGAGCTCGCCCAGGCTGATTTCGTCCTCTCTGCGCAATTCGGGGAGCCGCGCGGTGGCGCTCCCGCGCCGCGGAATGCCGCAGTCGTCGTCGGCTTCTCGACGGGATGGGGTTACGGCCCCTGGGGCTTCGGCCGTCGGGGGTTCTATCGCCCGTGGGGGCTCTACGAGCCGTGGGGTTTCTACCAGCCCTGGGGCTGGGGCTTCTACGGCGCGCCGGGGTGGACCGGCTACGCCGCTCCGGCGTACGTTCCCGGCCGTCGCGCCTATTCCGACCGCGTCCTGGTGATCGTGCTGCGCGACCGGCCGACGGGTCAGGTCGCGTGGAGCGCCCGCCTCGGCTCGGACGCGTTCGCTGCCCGCCGCATGACGCAGGACCAGGTTCAGGATCTCACCACCAGGCTGTTCAAGAGCCTGCCCTAGCCGCCTCCCCGATCGCCTTGACGACCACTTGACGGCCGGTGTGCACCGTACGCCCGGTTCCTTACTGGGAGTGCACATGCCGGCGTTTCCTCCGAATCTGGGCTTCTTCGGCCGCCATCCGCTGATCCGGCGGCTCTTCTCGACCGTGCTGCCGGCGAGGCATCGGCTCCAGGCGGCCTGAGGGCGCGGCGGCTTCCCTTGGGGCCCGGATCGAGGCAGTATCTAGCGCACCGTGACCCTTGGCCTGTCGTCCGAAAACCGCTGGACCCTCCTCGCCATCGCGCTGGCCGCGGCGATCGGCGTGGTGGACGCCCTTACGCCGGGGCAGACTCTCATCGGACTGCTGGTCGTCCCCCCGCTCGTCGCTTCGACGGCGGTGCGGCCCTCCAGGACCTGCTGGATCGCGTTTGTTTGCCTGCTCGAGGCGTTGGCACTCGGGGCGCCGGACCGCATCTGGATGACGCAGGATCACGTCATCCGAATAGCCGAGGTTCTGGGCGCCGGGTCGCTCGCCGTGCTCCTGGCGATGGGACGTCGCTCCAGCGAGCGCTCGCTGACGGCCGCATACCGGATTTCCCAGGCGGCGCAGACGAGCGCCTCGCTCCAGGATCTGTTCAAGGCGATCCACGCGATCGTCGGCGAGCTGATGCCGGCGCGCAACTTCTACATCGCCCTGTGCGACGCCGAGTGCACGGAGATCACCTTCCCGTACTTCGTGGACGAGTTCGACGCGCCGCCCGCGCCGAAGCCGCCGGGGCGCGGGCTCACGGAGTACGTGCTGCGGAGCGGCGAGCCGCTGCTTGGGACGCCGGAGGTCTTCGATGACCTGGTGCGGCGCGGCGAGGTGGAATCGATCGGCGCGCCGTCCATCGACTGGCTGGGCGTGCCGCTGAAGGTCGAAGGGCGCACCATCGGGGTCCTGGTCGTGCAGAGCTACAGCGAGCGCGTGCGGTACACGGAGCGGCAGCGACGCGCGCTCGAGTTCGTCTCGACCCAGGTGGCGATGGCGATCGAGCGGGGACGCCATGAGGAGGCGCTGCGGCAGAGCGAGGAGCGGTACCGGGCGCTCGCCGATGCGACGATGGAAGCCGTCGTGATCCACGAGGACGGGCGGGTGCTGGAGGTGAACCCTGCGTTCCTGCGGCTCTTCGGGTACGACGACGCCCGGGAAGTCGTGGGCCGCTCCATCTTCGACTTCGGGACGCCCGAGAGCGCGGCGCCGGTCGCGGCCGCGGTGCGCTCCGGCCGGGAGACGCCGTACGAGGCGGTCGGTCTCCGGAAGGACGGGACCACCTTTCTGGGGGAGCTGGCCGGCCGGCCGGCGACGTACCGCGGCCGGCAGGTCCGGATGACGGCCATTCACGACATCACCGAGCGCCGGCGGGCTGAGGCGGCGCTGCGCGCGAGCGAGGCGCGGCTCTCCCAGGCCCAGGCGATCGCGCACCTGGGCGTGTGGGAGCTGGACCTGACGAACCTCGACGACGTGAACGCCAATCCGTTGTGGTGGTCGGACGAGACCTTCCGGATCTTCGGGTACGAGCCGGGCCGGGTCTCCGTCACGAACGACCTGTTCTTCAGCGCCGTGGCCGCGGCGGACCGGCCCCGCATCCAGGAGGCGGTGAGGCGGGCGGTGAGCGAGGGCTTGCCGTATTACTTCGAGCACCGGGTCGCGCGGCCCGACGGGACGGAGCGGAGTGTGCGCGAGCAGGCCACCGTCGTGCGCGATGCCACGGGCCGGCCCGTCCGGATGATGGGCACGGTGCTCGACGTGACGGAGCAGCGGCGGCTCGAGGAGCAGCTCCGGCAGGCGCAGAAGATGGACGCCGTGGGCCAGCTGGCGGGCGGGCTCGCGCACGACTTCAACAACCTGCTCACGACCATCCTGACCATGTGCCAGATGCTGAAGTCGGAGCTGCCGCCGGACGCGACGGTCCAGGGGGACCTCGACGCGATCCGCGGCGCGGCGGAGCACGGCTCCGAGCTGACGCGGAAGCTTCTGGCCTTCAGCCGGCACCAGCGCCTGGAGATGCGGTCGGTCGCGGTGGAGATGCTGGTGCGGGAGTTCCTGCGGATGGCGCGCCGGGTGGTGCCGGAGGACGTGGAGGTCGACCTGGCGGTGGAGGCCGATGGGGCCACGGTCGTCGCGGACCCGGCGGCGCTCGAGCAGATCCTCATGAATCTGGTGACCAACGCGCGGGACGCGATGCCGACCGGCGGCCGCATGCGCATCGAGGTGAGCCGCGCATCGCTCGACGCCGAGGACTCTCTCGCCCTCGACCAGGGCGCGCCGGGCGAGTACGTCGTGCTCTCGGTCCACGACACCGGCGAGGGGATGGACGCCGAGACGCAGCGCCGCATGTTCGAGCCCTTCTTCACCACCAAGCCGGTCGGCAAGGGGACCGGGCTCGGGATGCCGATCGTGTACGGCCTGGTGAAGGAGCACAACGGCTTCGTGCGGACGTACAGCGAGGTAGGCCAGGGCACGACGGTCCGGGTCTATCTCCCGGCGGCGGCGCAGCGGGCGTCGGCGCCGCGCCCCTCGAGCGCCGATGCACGGGGCGGGTCCGAGACGATCCTCCTGGTGGAGGATGACGAGGCGCTGCGGCGCTCGGGCACGCGCGTGCTGACGCGCTACGGCTACACCGTGGTCACCGCGCGCGACGGGCGGGAGGCGCTGGAGATCGTCCGCTCCGCCGCGACGCATCCGGACCTGATCGTGAGCGACGTCGTGATGCCGCACGCCGGCGGCCCGGAGCTGCTGCGCGCCCTCCGGGACGCGGGCGTATCCGCGAAGGTGCTGTTCACCAGCGGGTACCCGGCCCGCGACGTCCACGAGCGCACGCCCCTGGAGCCGGGCGTGCCGTTCCTGGCCAAGCCCTGGACGATCCAGGAGCTGGTGCGGCGGGTGCGCGAGATCCTGGATGCGCCGGAGGAGCGCGCCCGTGCGACATAGGCATGCCTTCTTCACGGCGGCGGCCGCCCTCGCCGTCGCCGGGACCGCCGCCGCCCAGGGTACGGGAACGCCCGCCCTCGACTGCCGCGAGGTGATGGTACCGACGCGGGACGGCGTGCGGTTGCATGCCACGATCGTCGCGCCGGACGTGCGCCGAACTGCACACGACACATCCGATGCGCCGCCCGCTGGATTCAGACGGGCCCCTGGTGCCAGCGCGCCCGCGAGCGCGCACGAGCAGCTGCCGATCCTGATGACGCGCACGCCGTACGGCGTGCCCGGGTGCCCCTTCACCGGGCGGATCCTCGACGGCTACATCCGGGTCTTCGAGGACATCCGCGGCCGGGGCGGGTCCGAGGGCGTCTTCATCATGAACCGCCCGAACCGGGAGCCCGCGGACAGCGGCGCTACCGACGAGAGCACCGACACCTGGGACACGGTGGAGTGGCTGGTCCACAACGTGCCCGCCAACAACGGGCGGGTCGGGATCGCGGGCACCTCGTATCCGGGGTGGCTGGCGGAAGAGCCGCTGATCGGGCCGCACCCCGCGGTAAAGGCGGTCTCGCCGCAGGCGCCGATGACCGACACGTGGATGGGCGACGACTTCTTCCATCAGGGCGCGTTCCGCATGTCGTACGGCTTCGAGTATGCGTGGGGGATGGAATCGGGGATGGTCGGTGCGGGGCCCCTGCCGATCAGCGGCCCCGACGTGTACGACTGGTACCTCTCCTTCCCGAGCCTCGAGGCGCTGACCGACTCGACCGGCGCGATGCGCATTCCGACCTGGCGCCGGTTCGTCGAGCACCCGGCTTACGACAGCGTCTGGCAGCGCCGCGCGTTCGAGCGGGTCGTGAAGCAGCTCACGGTTCCGACACTCACGGTCGGAGGTTTCTGGGACCAGGAGGACCTGTTCGGTCCCCAGGCCACCTACGCCGCGCTGGAACGGCTCGACTCGGCGGGGCTCAATCACCTGGTGATCGGCCCGTGGAGCCACGGCCAGTGGGGCGGTCCCGGCGGCGAGCGGCTCGGCAACGTGCACTGGGCGCAGGCCACGTCGGACACGTTCCGGATCCGGATGCAGGGGCCGTGGTTCGATTACTGGCTCAGGGGGCAGGGTGATGGGCGGTTTCCGAAGGCGCAGCTGTTCGACGGTGGAGCGGAAGCGTGGCGCAGCTTCGACGCCTGGCCGCCGCGCGAGGTGACCGCCAAGGCGCTCTACTTCCGTGCCGGCGGCGTGCTCTCGTTCGAGGCGCCGGGGGAGGGCGGGGGATTCGATCAGTACGTGTCCGACCCCCAGAACCCGGTGCCGTACCGGCCGCGCCCGGTCGAGGTCACCTACAGCCCCGGCTCCCGGTGGGCGCGGTGGATGACCGAGGACCAGCGCTTCGTCGACGGGCGGCCCGACGTGCTGACCTGGCGGACGGCGCCCCTCGCCGAGGACGTGACGATCGCGGGAGCAGTCGTCGCGCGGCTCTTCGCCGCGACGACGGGCTCCGACGCCGACTGGGTGGTGAAGCTGATCGACGTCTACCCGGACAGCGTGGCGGCGCACTCCGGGATGGGCGGCTACGAGCTGATGGTGGCGGGGGACATCATGCGCGGGCGCTACCGCGAGAGCTGGGAGCATCCTGCGCCGATCCCGCCCGGCGCGGTGGAGCCGTACACGGTGGACCTGCACTACCAGCTCTACACCTTCAAGCGCGGCCACCGGATCATGGTGCAGGTGCAGAGCAGCTGGTTCCCGCTCTACGACCGGAACCCGCAGACCTTCGTGCCCAACATCTTCCTGGCACCTGCGTCGGCCTACCGGGCGGCGACGGAGCGGATCTACCGCACCGCCTCGCAGCCCTCGCGCGTGGAGGTGATGGTGCTGCCGCGGTAGGCTACTTGAGCAGCAGCTTGGCGATGGTCTGCAGCTGCATGTTGCTCGTGCCCTCGTAGATCGTGCCGATCTTGGCGTCGCGATAGAACTTCTCGACCGGGTACTCCTTGGTGTACCCGTAGCCGCCGAGCAGCTCGACGCACAGCGAGGTCACCCGCTCGGCCACCTGCGAGGAGAAGAGCTTCGCCATCGCCGCCTGCTGGGTGAACGGCTGGCCGGCGTCCTTGAGCCGGGCGGCGTTGTAGACCATCAGCCGCGCGGCCTCCAGCTCGGTGACGGCCTGGGCGAGCTGGAACTGCACACCCTGAAACTCGGCGATCGGCTTCCCGAACTGCTTGCGCTCCTTGCTGTATTGCGTCGCAGTGACGAGGGCGCCGCCCGCGACCCCGACCATCTGCGCGCCGATCCCGATCCGGCCCTCGTTCAACGTCTCGATCGAGACCTTGTAGCCCTTGCCCACCTCGCCCAGCACGTTGCCCGCCGGCACCTCGCAGCCGTCGAGGATCAGCTCGGTCGTCGAGGACGCCCGGATGCCAAGCTTGTTCTCCTTCTTCCCGACCGAGAAGCCCTTGAAGGAGCGCTCGACCAGGAACGCCGTGATGCCCTTGTAGCCCTGCGACGGATCGGCGTTGGCGAACACGACGTACAGCGACGCCTCGGCGCCGTTGGTGATCCAGAGCTTGTGTCCGTTCAGGATCCACCGATCACCCTTCAGCACGGCCCGGGTCTCGAGGCCGAACGCATCGGAGCCCGAGCCCGGCTCGGAGAGCGCGTACGCGCCGACCCATTCGGCGGCGAGCTTCGGGAGGTACCGCTGCTTCTGCTCGTCGTTGGCCCAACGGAGGAGGCAGTTGTTGACCAGCGTGTTCTGAACGTCCACCAGGATCGCGACCGCCGGATCCACCTGCGACAGCGCCTCGACCGCGAGCGTCGCGAGGAAGAACGAGCCGCCCGCGCCGCCCAGCGCTTCGGGGATCTCGATCCCCATCAGCCCCATCTCGAAGCACGGGGGGATGAGCAAGGCGTCGAGCGCGCCCTGCTCGTCCATCGCGTGGGAGAGAGGGCGCACCTTCTCCTCGGCGAATTCCCGCACCGCCTGCTGGAACATCGCTTCCTCTTCCGACAGGACGGTGAGGGGCGCCGCGGTGGTCGACGTGGTGCTCATGTGCGAGGAACTCCGGTTGTCGGTGCGGGAGATGCCGGCGTCAGTAGGTGGTCCAGGTGTCGGCCCAGCCGTTCTTGATGGGCACGAGCGAGGACAGCGAGTTGATGGACGACTGCGTGTAGCACCAGGTCCACTGGACGTTCGTGCTGCCGCGCTGCAGGACGTTCTGCGAAACCGCCTGCCCGAGCTTGAGGTTCAGCCCTGTCACGATCATCCCGTGGATGTTGTAGTTGGTGAGGTTCGCAGGCGACAGGATGAGCTGACCGCCCGCGAGGATGATCCCGTCCCAGTGCGTGCCGCTCTGCACCGTGACGTTGCCCTTGACGACCAGCACGCCACGCATCTGCCCCACCGGGATCGTCACGTCGCCCGGGACGTAGGCCACGTTGTAGGTGTTCGCGCCGACCACCGGCCAGGGCGGGGACGTCTGCGGCGCACCTACCGCGATCGTTGCATCGGGGATCAGGTTCCCGGAGACGATCGAAGCCCAGTCCACGTGCGTCGAATCGTACAGGGGGCTCCAGCTCCCGTAGCCCTCCACCGGAGCCCACCACGGGTAACCGTCGGGCGTGGGCGCCGTTCCCGGGTTGTAGCCATTGGCATAGCTGATGGCGAAGGTGTCGGCCGCGTAGCCGCCGGGCGAGACGCACGGCGAGATGGAACCGAGGTCGTTCCCGCTCACGGGGTGAGAGCCCGATGGCCCGTTGATTCTGACGCCGTTGAGCGCGACCATGGCCGCGCGGGCGGGGAGGTGGCTCGGGTTGAGCTGGGCCAACTGCGCGATGGTGCGGCTTCCCTGCACCTGGCCAACCTGCACCGGGCTCGTCGCCACGCCGGACGAGCGCACGACGAACAGGGCCTGGTTACTCCCCGATCCGGCGCCGATCGGCCGCACCCGCTTCGCCACGACGTCGGCGTACCCGTTGGGGAGAACGACGTGAATGGAGTCGTAGGTCGAGGTGTCGGCGAGCGCCCGGTTGAGCGAGAAGTAGTTCTGCAGCCCTGCCTGGGCGAGCGCCAGGGCGCGGGCGGTGCCGAACGAGTTCCCGGTCGTGCGCTGCTCCGCGGACACGAGCAGGAATGACGCCGCCAGCATGACGGTCAGCAGCGTCGTCACCAGGAGCGTGGTGGCGAGGACGAACCCGCGCTCGGCGCGGCGGCTACGGATGGTTCTGGAACACCACATTGGTCGTGATCGTGAAGGTCTCCGGCTTGGTGCGCCCCTCGGGCGCGGTCTCGCTGGC
>DATKLR010000176.1:0-6392 GCA_035542295.1 Gemmatimonadales bacterium
GACCGCAACCGCTCGCTCTCCTACCGCGAGCTGGCCGAGCGGCTGCCGCAGTACGTCCGGGATCTCGGCTTCACGCACGTCGAGTTCCTGCCCGTCATGGAGCATCCGTTCTACGGCTCCTGGGGCTACCAGGTCACCGGCTACTTCGCGCCGACGAGCCGGTACGGCACCCCGCAGGACTTCATGTTCCTCGTGGACCAGCTGCACCGGGCGGGGATCGGGGTGATCCTCGACTGGGTCCCCTCGCATTTTCCGACCGATGAGCACGGCCTCGAGTACTTCGACGGCACCCATCTGTTCGAGCATTCCGACCCGCGCAAGGGTCTCCACCCCGACTGGAACAGCTCGATCTTCAACTACGGGCGCCACGAAGTGCGCTCGTTCCTGCTCTCGTCCGCATTCCTGTGGCTGGACGTGTACCACGCCGATGGGCTGCGCGTGGATGCGGTGGCCTCGATGCTCTACCTCGACTACTCGCGCCGCCACGGCGAGTGGGTCCCCAACAAGTACGGCGGCCGCGAGAACCTCGACGCCGTGGACTTCCTCAGGCGCTTCAACACGGCCGTCTACGAGCGCCACCCGGACATCCAGACCATCGCCGAGGAGTCGACGTCGTGGCCGATGGTCTCGCGGCCCACCTACGTCGGCGGGCTGGGCTTCGGGCTGAAGTGGGACATGGGGTGGATGCACGACACGCTCAAGTACCTGGCGAGGGAGCCGATCCACCGCCGCTTCCATCACAACGACCTGACGTTCCGCTCGCTCTACGCGTTCACCGAGAACTTCTGCCTGCCGCTGTCGCACGACGAGGTCGTGCACGGCAAGGGCTCGCTGCTCGCCAAGATGCCCGGGGACGACTGGCAGAAGTTCGCGAACCTCCGCGCCCTCCTCGCCTACATGTACACGCTGCCCGGCAAGAAGCTGCTGTTCATGGGCGGCGAAATCGCGCAGCGCGCGGAATGGAGCCACGAGTCGAGCCTGGAGTGGCACCTGCTCCAGTATCCGCCGCACGCGGGGATGCAGCAGCTGGTGCGCGACTTGAACCGGCTGCTCCGCGCCGAGCCCGCGCTCCACGAGCTGGACACCGATCCCGGCGGGATGGAGTGGGTGGATGCCAACGACTCCGACAATTCGGTGCTCAGCTACCTGCGGAAGAGCCGCGACGGGAGGGGCGAGATCGTCGTGGTGTGCAACTTCACGCCGGTGCCGCGCTACGACTACCGGGTCGGCGTGCCGCGTCCGGGGTTCTGGCGCGAGGTGCTCAATACCGACGCGCGGGAGTACGGCGGCAGCGGGATCGGCAACCTGGGAGGCGTCAGCACCGTGCCGAGCCCCTGCCACGGACGGCCGCAGTCGCTCAGTCTCGCCCTGCCGCCTCTGGCCGTGGTGGCCTTGCGGCACGAGGCGGCGTAGCGATTTCTCGACGAGGCCCGCCGGGAACGGGGCGGCGCCGCGTCAGGGCCCGCCGGTGTCCTTGGGTGCCGGAGCGGGCTGCCCCGCGCTCGACGAGTCGAGCGGGACCTCGCCGAGGTCCAGCGTGTCGCCGGCTGGCACCACGATGACCGTGTCCCACCCCTGGTAGCCCGAGGCGACGATCTCGAGGTGCCGGCGTCCGGCCGTCACCGCGGAGTCCAGCCGTCCTCTCCGGCCCACCGGCTTGTCATCCAGGAAGAAGAAGGCCGTGCGCGGCCTGGCGTTGATCAGCAACACGCCCGTCTTCGGGGCGGCCGGTGCGGCGGCCGCCTTGGCGGGTTCCGCGGCGGCCGCAGCCGGGCGTGCGCTGTCGGCACGCGCGCTCTCCGCCACGGCGGCGACCCGGGGAGCCGACGGTGCGACGGGCGCGGCTGCGGGCTGCGCGTGCACCGCGGGTGCCTGGGCGGACCGGCGGCCCAGCCAGTACGCCGTTCCCGCGACCACGGCGAGGACGAGCAGCGCGGCGAGCGCCGGGACCACACGTGAGCGTCGCGCCGGTGCCCGGGCCGGGGCGGCCACGGCCGGCGCGATGTGCCCGCTCTCGCGGGCCCGCGACGCGCGCATGATGGGCGCCGCCGGCGCCGGCTCGGCCGGCGCGGGCATCGCAGGAGAGGACGGCAGCCGGAACGGCGCGTCCGCCGCCGGCGGAGTTGGCAGCGCTTGCGCCACCAGCGGAGCGGGCGCCGGTTCCTCGGCCGGCGGAGCGGGGGCCGGCTCTTCGGCCGGCAGCGCAGGCACCTCGAACTCCGTGGGCGCCGCCGGCGCCTTCTCGGCTTTGGGGACCGCCACGCTCCCCGAGACGCGCGGGACGGCGGCGGTCGGCGGTGAGAGGGCTCGCACCTTGGGCACCTGCTCACCACGGGCGAGGCGGCCGAGCACGACCGAGGCCTCCCGGGCGTCGGCGTCGCTGAAGGGAATCGCCTCGATCGCCGCGAGCAGATCGGCCGCGCTCGCGAACCGCCGCGTCGGGTCCGGCGCGAGCGCCGTCTGCACGACCTTCACCAGCGGCTCCGGAATCGCCACGCGCGCCGCGCGGACGTCGCGCAGCGCGCCAAGCGGGTCGGAGGCCAGGGGATCCACCGCGGCCTGGGGCGACCCGGTGAGCATTTCGAGCGCAATGAGGCCGAGCGCGTACTGGTCCCCGGCCGGCCCCGGAGCGCCGCCCGCGGTCTCCTCCGGCGTCCAGAAGCGCGTCCGGCCGGCCGCGGCGGCGGCCGCGTCCTCGACGACGCGCCCGACCCCGAAGTCCGCGACCGCAACGGCCCCGTTCCGGTCCAGGAGCACGTTGGCGGCCGTGAGCGCGCCGTGGACGGCGTTGCGCCCGTGTGCGTAGGCGAGCGCTGAGGCGACGGCGCGGAGCACCGCGAGGATGAGGGGGACCTGGAGGGCGCCCTGCGAGGCGACGACGTCCTCGAGGGAGCGGCCCTCCACGAGCTTGGTCGCGATGAAGAACGGGACACCGGCCCTCGTGCCCATGCGGTACAGCGGCACGACGTTCGGATGCGTGAGCCGCACAGCCGCCTGCGCCGCTTCCCGGAAGCGCGCAGCCGCCGGCGCGAGACCCAGCTCCGCCGGGAAGATCCGAAGCGCGACCGGGCGCGGCGGATTGAGCTCCGCCGCCTGGTAGACGATGGTGGTTCCGCGGCGGACCAGCAGCCGCTCGACCCGGTAGGCCGACGCCAGCGCGCGCTGGAGGTCAGCCAGCTCCTTGGATGCGTCCTGCTGCTCGTTCCCGTTCATCGCGTCGTCTCTGGACCGAAGTGTGCGGCAGCCGGAGAACAGTCTACGCCGAAGCCGCTCGGAAGCAAGTGCGGTCGCGGGTGGCACATGCCGGGACGACGCTGCATACTCCATCGTTCCCATGATCGGCGCGCATGCTCATGCGTCTCCCATTCCGTCACACAGGGTGCAGCCCGTGCGAATCTCGATCGTGACCCTCGCGCTCGTCGTCCCGTTCCTGATCCCCGCTCCCCGCGCCGCCGCCCAGACGCCCGATGTCGCCTCCGACATGCACTGGCGCGAGATCGGCCCCACGCGCGCGGGCCGTGCCCGCGCCCTCTCGGGCGCCCCGGGCCACCCGACGGTGTTCTACGTCGGGTTCGACAACGGCGGCCTGTGGCGCTCGAGCGACTACGGCTCCAATTGGGAGCCGCTCTTCGACCGCGAGGCCACGGGCTCGATCGGCGCGATCGCCGTCGCCCCATCCGACCCGAACGTCATCTATGTCGGCACGGGCGCCGGCATCATCCGGCCCGACCTCGCCACCGGAAACGGGATGTACAAGTCCACCGATGCCGGGCGCACCTGGACGCACCTCGGCCTTGCCGGGACCCAGATGATCGCGCAGGTGGAGGTGGATCCCGCCAACCCGGACCGGCTGTTCGTCGCGGCGCTGGGCCACCCGTACGGCCCCAATCCCGAGCGTGGCGTGTACCGCTCGACGGACGGGGGCCGCACCTTCGAGAAGGTGCTGTACAAGGACGAGTACACGAGCGGGAACGACGTCCGCATCGACCCGGGCAATCCCAACATCGTCTACGCCGCGCTCTGGCAGCAGCAGGAGGCGTTCTGGGAAGGCGGCGCGTTCGGCGGCGGCTCGGGCGGGATCTTCAAGTCCACGGACGGCGGCACCACCTGGACCCAACTCACGGAGGGCCTGCCGGCGGTGCTCGAGGCCAACCTCGCCATCGCGCCGAGCAATCCGAACGTCGTGTACGCGATGGTCGCCGCGGTGGGCCGGAACGGTGGCTCGGGTCCGATCGGGTTCTACAAGTCCTCGGACGGCGGCGCGCACTGGACCTTGAGGACGCGCACGCCCGGGGGGCAGGGGGACACGACCGCCACGCCCGATCCGCGGCCGCTGGCGAGGATCGGGGGCGGTGACCTGCCGCCGATCACGGTGGACCCGAAGGACACCAACGTGGTCTACAGCACGACGGTCGTCTTGTGGCGCACGGAGGACGGCGGCGCGAGCTGGTCGGCGGTGCGCGGCGCCCCGGGCGGCGACGACTACCAGAAGATGTGGATCTCGCCGCTCGATCCCAACCTGCTGCTCGTCGTGTCCGACCAGGGGGCGGTGATCTCCAGCAATCGCGGTGCGTCGTGGAGCAACTGGTACACGCAGCCCACGGCGGCCGTCTACCATGTGACCGCGGACAACGCCTTCCCGTATCGCGTGTGCGGCGGCCAGCAGGACTCGGGCTCGATCTGCGTGTCCAGCCGCTCCGATGACGGCGAGATCACCTTCCACGACTGGCACCCGATCAACGTCTCGGAGTACGGCATCGCCGCCCCCGATCCCAGGGACCCCGACGTCGTGTACGGCGGCGGGAGGACCAACGTCTCGCGCTACGACCGGCGCACCGGGCAGACCGCGCAGGTCGGGCCCGACGCCGCGGCGCGCGGCGAGCAGTACGGCCGCAACGTGCGCACGATGCCGCTCATCTGGTCGCCGGTGCGTCCCGACGTGCTGTACTACACGTCCAACGTGGTCTGGAAGTCCGTCGATCACGCCCGCAGCTGGACGCGCATCAGCCCCGACCTGGCGCGGGCGACGTGGGACGTGCCCGCGAGCGCCGGGAAGTACGCGAGCACCGTGACGCCCGGGCCCCGCGGCGCGATCACCGCGCTCTCCCCTTCGCCCCGGAGCGAGCAGGTGATCTGGGCCGGCACCGACGACGGCGCCATCCAGGTGACGATGAACGGCGGCGCGACGTGGACCAACGTCACCCCGCCCGAGATCAAGCCGTGGACCCGCATCTTCAACATCGACGCAGGCCACTTCGACGCGAAGACCGCGTATGCGGCGGCGAACACGCTGCGGATCGACGACGCGAGAGCGCACTTCTGGCGCACGCACGACGGCGGCCGGACCTGGACCGAGATCGACACCGGGATCGCCCCCGGGGCCGTGGCCAATGCCATCCGCGAAGATCCGCGGCAGGCGGGGCTGCTGTACGGCGCGACCGACACCCAGGTCTGGGTCTCATTCGACGACGGCAACCACTGGCAGTCGCTGCGCCTCGACATGCCGGCGATCTCGGTGCGCGACATCGAGGTCAAGGACGACAGCACCTGCCTGTGCGCGGACCTGATCGCGGGGACGCACGGCCGCGGCTTCTGGATCCTCGACGATCTGACGCCGCTCCGGCAGCAGGCCGCGGTGCTCGCGGCGCAGGAGCTCGGCCGGCCGTATCTGGTGAAGCCGGAGACCGCGGTCCGGGTCCGGTTCGGCACCAACGACCCGACACCGTGGCCGCCGGAGCTGCCGGCGGGTGAGAACCCGCCGCCCGGCGCCATCCTGGACTACTACCTGCCGCAGGACGCGGCGGAAGCGGTCAGGCTGGACATCCTGGACGGCGCAGGCAAGGTCGTCCGCACGTATGCGAGCGACGATCCCGTGCTCGAGCCCGATCCGGCGCTCGATCCGGCCGCCTACGACAGCGTGTGCCGGCAGAAGCCGATGGCCACAGACTGCGGTCTGCCGCTCTACTGGCCGGGCCCGCAGCGGAGGTTGGCGGTCGAGGCGGGCATGCACCGCTTCGAGTGGGATCTCCGTTACCAGCCGATCGCCGTGGAGAACGTGAACGAGTTGGGCGACGTGGACGCCACGGGTGCGGTGCCGCACCGCAGCATGCACTCCGCCGCTGCGCCGTGGGCCGCGCCCGGCCGGTACACGGTGCGCCTCGTGGTGGACGGCAAGGCGTTCACCCAGCCGCTCACCCTGCGCCTCGATCCGCGCGTGAAGACGCCGGCGGCGGGGCTGCTGCAGCTGGCCACGCTGACCCGCCAGATGTACGACGCGGCTGTCACGGCTCGCGCCGCCTACGTTCAGGCGCGCGCGCTGGCGGCGGCGCTGGATTCGCTCCCGGGCCAGGACGCGGCGGCCTTCAAGGCGCAGGTCGAGTCGCTGGCGCCGG
>DATKLR010000177.1:0-7957 GCA_035542295.1 Gemmatimonadales bacterium
GCGATCCCCTGGCCCACTCCGATGCACATGGTCGCCAGCCCGTAGCGCGCGCGCCGCCTCTTGAGCGCATGCACCAGCGTCGTGAGCATCCGGGCGCCGGTGGCGCCGAGGGGATGTCCCAGCGCGATCGCGCCGCCGTAGACGTTGACCTTCGCCGCGTCCAGCTCGAGCTCCTTGATGCAGGCCAGGGCCTGCGCCGCGAACGCCTCGTTGAGCTCGATGAGGTCGATGTCGCGGACGTCCAGGCCCGCGCGCTCCGCCGCCTTGCGCACGGCGGGTATCGGCCCGACTCCCATCACCTGCGGGTCCACGCCGACGACCGCACTGCACACGACTCTGGCGAGCGGCTCGTAGCCATGAGCCCGTGCGGCCTCCCGCTCCATCACCAGGAGCGCCGCCGCGCCGTCGTTGATCCCGGAGCTGCTCCCCGCGGTGACCGTGCCGCCTTCACGGAAGGCCGGCCTGAGCTTCCGGAGCTGCTCGAGCGTCACGTCGGGGCGGGGATGCTCGTCCTCCGTGATCACCGTGCGTCCGTGCGTCCGTGCGTCCGTGCCTCCAGCCACCTCGACCGGCACGATCTCGTCCCTGAAGACGCCGCTGCGCATGGCTTCCGCCGCGCGACGCTGGCTTTCCAGCGCGAAGCGGTCCTGATCCTCCCGGCTGATCCGGTGGAGGTCCGCCACGACCTCGGCCGTCTCCCCGAGCGAGATCGTCCACTCTTTCCGCATCCTCGGGTTGACGAACCGCCATCCGATGGTGGAGTCGGCGAGGGAAGGGGCCGTGCGCGAGAACGGCTCGGCGGTCTTCAGCATGACCCAGGGTGCGCGCGTCATGGACTCGACCCCACCGGCGACGAAGCACTCGCCGTCGCCGGCGCGGATCGCCTGGGCGGCGCTGACCACCGCCTGCAGCCCTGAGCCGCACAGCCGGTTCACGGTCTGGCCCGGAACCTCGACGGGGAGGCCGGCGAGCAGGCCGGCCATCCGCGCCACGTTCCGGTTGTCTTCGCCGGCGCCGTTGGCGCACCCGAGGATCACGTCGTCCACAGCGCGCGCATCCAGCCGCGTCCGCTCGACCAGCGCGCGGATCGGTATCGCCGCCAGGTCATCCGGCCGCACCGACGCCAGCGCCCCGCCGTGCCTCCCTACCGGAGTCCGCACCGCATCAACGATCACCGCGTCGCGGCTCACAAACCCACCCACACCGTCTTGGTCTCCAGGTACCCGTCCAGCGCCTCTCGGCCGAGATCACGACCGAAGCCGGATGCCTTGTAGCCCCCGAACGGGGCCGCGCTGTCGTACTGGTTGTAGGTGTTGACCCAGACCGTTCCGGCCTTGATGGCGCGGGCGACCTGATGGGCCTTGCTGACGTCCCGCGTCCAGATCCCCGCGGCGAGACCGTACATGGACTGGTTGGCGAGAGCGATCGCTTCCTCGAGGTCGTCGAAGGCGAGCACCGCGAGCACCGGGCCGAAGATCTCCTCGCGGGCGATCGTCATCTCCGGCTGCACGCCGTCGAAGACCGTCGCCTCGACGTAATAGCCCTTCCCGTTCACCGTCGCGCTTGCGCCACCGGCCACGAGCCGGGCGCCCTCGGCTTTGCCCTTCTCGATGTAGCCCAGCACCGTGCTCTGCTGGCGCTTGGACACCACGGCGCCGAGGCGCGTGTTCTTGTCGAACGGATCGCCGGGCACGAGCTTCTTGGCCCGCGCCGCGAGCTGCTCGACGACCTGATCGTGGACCTTGCGCTCCACCAGCAGTCGGGAGCCCGCGGCGCACACCTCGCCCTTGCCGTAGAAGATCGCCGTCTGCGCGCCCCGGACCGCGGCGCCGAGGTCCGCATCGGCGAAGACGATGTTCGGCGACTTGCCGCCCAGCTCGAGCGTCACGCGCTTCAGCGTCGTCGCCGCCTCCCGCATGATCCCCTGGCCCACGGCCGTGGAGCCGGTGAAGGCGATCTTGTCCACGCCCGGGTGGCGGACCAGCGCCGCCCCTGCGGTGCGGCCGTCGCCTGCGATGACGTTGAACGCACCGGGCGGGAAGCCGGCCGCCTGGGCGATCTCGGCGAAGAGCAGGGCGGTCAGCGGCGTCTCGGAGGCCGGCTTGAGCACGACCGTGCATCCCGCCGCGAGGGCCGGCGCGAACTTCCAGCTGGCGAGGTTGAGGGGGAAGTTCCACGGCACGATCGCTCCGATGACCCCGACCGGCTCCTTGAGCGTGTAGACGAACGAGCCGGGAGCGACGGGCAGGGTAGCGCCCGTGATCTTGTCCGCCCACCCGGCGTAGTAGCGGAGCGTCTCCACGCTCATGGCGACGTCGATCTTCGACTCGAAGAACGGCTTGCCGTTCTGGCGCGTCTCGACCTCGGCGAACTCGTGGGCCCGGGACTCCAGAAGATCCGCCGCCTTCGCCAGCAACTTCCCGCGCTGCCGCGGCTCGAGCTTCTGCCAGGCCTCCGAGTCGAAGCACTGCCGCGCGGCGGCGACGGCGCGGTCCACGTCCTCCGGCCCCGCCTCCGCGACTTCGGCCAGCACCTCCTCCGTCGCCGGGTTCTCCACGGGGAAGCAGCGCCCGCCGGCGGAGGGCGCGAACTCTCCGCCGATGAAGTGTCGGACCTGGTAGCTCATTTCCCCTTGAACGCCGGCACGCGCTTCTCGACGTACGCCGAGATGCCTTCCTTCGCGTCCTGGCTCTGGAAGAGCAGCTGCTGCAGCTCGCGCTCGATCGCGAGCGCGCTCTCGAACGGCACCTCGGCGCCGGAGCAGACCGCGCGCTTGATGTTGCCGACCGCCTTGGAAGCCTTGTTGGGCGGGCAGAACTGCTTGGCGTAGAGCAGCACCCGCTCCCACCACTCCTCGATCTTGCCGTCCCACACCTCGTTCACCAGCCCGATCTCCTGCGCCTTCTCGAACGAGAAGGTCTGCCCCGAGACCATCATCTCGATCGCGCGGCTCTTGCCGACGATGCGCGACAGCCGTTGCGTCCCGCCGGTGCCGGGGAGCACGCCGAGATTGACCTCCGGCAGGCCGATCTTGCCGGCCTCCTTGCGGGCGATCCGGATGTCGCAGGCCATCGCGATCTCCAGCCCGCCGCCGACCGTGTGCCCGTTCAGCGCCGCGATCACCAGCTTGGGCGTCTGCTCGAGCCGGTTCAGCGTCTCATTGGCGTGGAGGCAGAAGTAGTACTTGAACTGCGGCGTCACCGAGTTGAGCATCTGGATGCTCGCGCCGGCCGAGAAGAACTTATGGCCCGCACCGCGCAGGATGATGACGTAGACCGAGTCGTCCATCCGGGCGTCGAGGATTGCGTCGTCGAGCTGCCGGTTCATCTCGTACGTGTAGGTGTTCGCCGGCGGGTCGTTGAGGGCGATGATCGCCAGCCCGTCCTGCTTGGTGTAGTCCACCAGCCGCTTCGCCGTGCCCGTCTCCTGCGCCATCGTTGCCGTCATCTGACGTGTACCTCCGCAGCGTAACCGTTGAGAAAGAGCCGACACATGGACTCCGCGAGCTCTTCGACCCCGACGCTCCCCTGGGGGTCGTACCAGGTGTAGATCCAGTTCATCATGCCGAACAGCGCGTACGCCGCCACGTGGCGGTTCACCCGCTCCACACCGCTCTGCTCCTCGAGCCGCGCCAGCAGGTCCTCGCACAGATCCACATAGGCGCGCTTGAGCCGGCGCACCTCCTCCAGGCGCTCGCCGGTCAGCGACTCCGCCTCGTGCGAGAGCACCTTCATCTCGTCCATGTGGGTCGTGAAGAACTGGACGTGATGGCGGATGAACGCCTGCAACCGCTCCTCCGGCCCCGCCGCAAGCGCCGTGGCCCGCTCGGCCCCCTCGCGCACCCGCTCGAAGCACGCTCGCTGGATCTCGAACAGCAGGTCTTCTTTGCCCCGCACGTAGTAGTACATTCCGGCCAGGCTCATCTGGCTGGCGCGCGAGAGATCCCGCATCGTGGTGCGGTCATAGCCGCGGGCGGCGAATACCCGGGCAGCCACGGCCAACAGGTTCTCGCGGCGGCGGTCGAATTGCTCCATACTCACTCGGCTATAGTTCGAACGATCGTTCGAATGGCAATATCGCGGCGCCTTAACGAGATACGCAAGGGGCCGTCAAAACCATTGGTGCATGGGATCTCTGGCCCTGGCCGCCGAAGCTGACGGCGAGCTGATCGCCCGGTATCTGGCGGGCGACGAGGCGGCGGCGAGCGAGCTGGTGCGTCGCCATACCGCCGCCCTGGCGCGCTACATGGCGGCGCAGGGCGCTCCCCAGGAGGAGCTGGAGGACCTGACGCAGGAGGCGTTTTTCAAGGCGTTCCGGGCGCTGGCGTCGTTCCGGGGTGGGGCGAGCTTTCGGACCTGGCTGCTGGCGATCGGCGGGAACGTGCTCAGGGACGGGCGGCGGCGGTGGCGACGGCGCCAGGTGGTCGAGTTGACGCCCGAGATCCGGGACCCGTCGGGAGATCCGGCGGAGCACGCGGATGCGGACGGGACGCTGCAGCGGCTGGAGGAGGGGATTGGCAGGCTGGCTCGGCTGCAGCGCGAGGTGTTCATGATGCGGGCGCAGCAGGGCCTCGAGTACGCGGAGATCGCGACCGGGCTCGGCATCAGCGAAGGGGCGGCGCGGGTGCACTATCATCATGCGGTGAAGAGGTTGATGGCATGGATCCAATGAACGAGGAGCTTCCGGGTCGGCTGGCTGACGCGATGCGCGCGCTCGATGCGCGCTCGCACCGGCAGTCGGCGCAGGTGAGCCCCGATCGCGTGGCGGGTCGGGTGCTGGAGCGGCTGCGGCATGAGGGCATGGTGGAGACACGGGTCTGGTGGCTCCGGCCCGCGGCGCTCCGCGTGGCGGCCGCGGCGGTGCTGCTCGTGGCGGCGGGGTGGACGGTGAACGTGGTGCGCCGGCATTCGGTTGAGACCGCGGTGCGTCTGCCGGTGTCCATCCCGGTGGATTCGCTCAGCGCCGGGCAGCTCGAGGCCGTGCTGCAGGCGGCGGGCGAGGTCCACGCCGCCAACTTCGGGCCGGTGACGCCGTCCAATGGGTGGTTGGACAGCCTGTCGGAGCAGCAACTGCAGAAGGTGCTCGCGTCGTTGTAGGGCGCGACCAGCGGGAGAGGGAGAGATGAACTGGATCAAGCGGTACGCCGGCGCGATGGCGCTCGGACTGGTGGTGGCGGGCGCCGCGGCGGCGCAGAATCCACCTGCCGGTCAGCCCCCGGCACAGGCGCCCGATTCGGCCATGCCGTTCGGGGGCGGCATGGGCCCTCGCGGTGCCTTCCGCCAGCAGCGCGCGCAGCAGCTGCGCATGCAGATCGAGCAGCGGTTCGGCCAGCGCGTGCAGATGGAATTGGGTCTGACTGACCAGCAGATGGACCGGCTGCGGGCGGCGGAGCGGTCGAGCCGGGACCGGCACCTGGCGCTGCAGGACCACGAGCAGGATCTGCGTCGGGCGGTCGGGGAGCAGCTCAAGCCCGGTGTGGCGGCGAATGCGGACAGCCTGAGCCGGTTGCTGGACGCGATCGCGCAGAACCACGTGGCGAGGGCGCAGGAGGAGCAGCAGGAGTTGCGGGACCTGGCGCAGTTCCTGACGCCGGTGCAGCGGGCGCGTCTCCTGATCATGCGGCAGGCGCTGATGCAGCGGGTGGAGGCGATTCGCGAGGGCCGGTGGAATCCGCCGGTGGGAAGGCCCGGGTTGCCGGGCGGACCCCCGGAATGAGCCCCGGCCCGGGAGAGCGGTAGCCCGAGTACCTCTATTCTACCGCACGCAGGAGCGCCCGTAGGACCCAAGCCCCCAGCACCCGCTGGGGGTTTGGCTCTTCGGGGGGCATACCGTTCGACGGTGTGGTTCGTCCCGCGGCGTGCCGACCCGCCCTGCCGGCGCTATCAGGCCGCGGGCTTCGCCCGGAGGAAATACGCCCAGCCGAGGCCCAGCAGGAGGTAGATCACGACCGAGGACCAGCCGACGGCGTTGATCACACCGCTGAGCTGCGCCACGAGCGACACGACGAGCGCCACTCCGTTGAAAACGAAGAACGCGCGGCAGATGGCCATGAGCGTCTCCGACACCGGGGCGTCCTTGGCGAACCAGAACAGCACCGCATTGCCGAGGAAGCATGCGCCGAGCACCTGCCCCACGTACCGGATGCCAGCCTCCGCCGTGACGCCGTACGTCCGGATGAACGTTGCGGGAACGAGGACGAGTGCGAGACCGAAAACGGCTGAGACAACGGTGTTCACCAGCATCCACGTCTTGAGCTTCATCGAGCCCACTCCGGTCGAAGGGTCCTTCGCACAGGCGGACGGCCTGTGGCCAGGCACCCGGGGGCTAGCCTTATGAAGAGACGCTGCCGTAGGCCCGACCACAAGAACCCAACCGGCTCGCCGAAAACGGTCCGCGGTCGGCCCCCAGCGCGGTCCCGTGGGAAGGCGCTACATTTGGGTCACTTGCCCGAGTGGTGGAATGGCAGACACGCGGGACTCAAAATCCCGTGCCGGCAACGGCGTGTGAGTTCGACTCTCACCTCGGGCACTCAACAACGCTCTCTCCGGCTACAGCGGCACGAGCTCGGTCGTGGTCGCCCGTGATGTCGCCCTCCCCAGATCGCGTGCGTACGCCAGCGATCCACCCTCGCCGTACTTCTTCAGGTAGGCGCGGCTCACGGCATCCTTCAGGCGCTCGCTGCGCGTGCGCACGGCGCGGATCGCGATCGTCCTGCCGGCGACTCGGATCGCCCCAAGCGGCTCCAGGAGAAAGGTCCGCCACCAGCTCCGCGCCTTGAGGCTCCACGAGCGCACGAAGATGCGGCCGTGCACTTCGACCACCCAGATCCCGATGAACCGATGGCGGCCTGCTCCGGCACGAATGCGCAGAATCTCGCCGTCTCGCAGCGCTGCAACGACGCGCGGTGGAAATCTCGCGGGGTGCAATCGTTGTCTGGCGGGCTCGGGCACCATGGGGCAATTCTGGTCCGAAGGGCCGCGGCCCGCAACGCCGAAGCCGGCCGACCGGACCGGCTGAGGAGCATCATCCTTGATGGGGAGACAGTTAATCGGATATGGCTCTTGGGGTTAGCCGTGCGCGGCGGGCCGCTCCCAGGCTGCGCGGGGCACCCGGAGTTCGCGGCCTTCCCCCCGTGGTTAGATTTCGAGCTGCTCAAAGGAGACCCGATGCTCCGTTCCTTCAGCTTCGTCCACAACAACCGCACCTACACCTGCCAGCGGGAGGAGCCGAATGGCTCCCAGGCTGAGGCGTGGTGGTGGTTCACCGTCTCTCACGACGGAAACCGCTACGCCCCGTTCCACGCCGCCTCCCGCGACACGCGCGCGTCGGTCCAGGAACGGATCGTGGCGTATTACTCGAACCACCTCGCCCACCGGGCGATGACGGACCGGGAGCATTGGGCGCGCCGCAGTAAGGCGGCCGCCGGCAGCAAGCCGGCCGCAGGCAGCAAGGTGGCCTCGAAGTCCAAGTAGGCGCTCAAGCCGGTCCCATTCCGCCAACCCGGCACGGTTTTTGACCTTTCGGCATGGCGTAGCCCTTCCCGGGGTGCGCCATGTCGCGTCTCAGTCGTGCGTGTCGCCGAATCGCTGGTGCCGGAGTCTCGACGGCGGTGGGCCTCGCGGCCAGCGCCGCATTCGTGCTCGCGGCGGCCCAGACACCTCCCTTGATCTTCCAGTCCGTCAGCGCAGGGACCAGCCATGCCTGCGCTCTCACCGCGCAGCACGTGGCCTACTGCTGGGGCCGCAACGAAGAGGGCGAGCTGGGTAATCCCTCCGCGCGGTCGGCGTGCTCCGACGCCGGCACCGCGTGCAGCACCACGCCGGTCCGGGTCGAGGGCGGCCTCGCCTTCAGCGTGATCAGCGCGGGGAACAACTTCACGTGCGGTGTCACCACGGTGGGCACCGCGTACTGCTGGGGCGCGGGCGCCCAGGGTCAGCTCGGGACTGGGAGTCAGGCG
>DATKLR010000178.1:0-6020 GCA_035542295.1 Gemmatimonadales bacterium
CTCACCCGCCGTTCCGCCGACCACAGCCCGCTGATCCCTCTGATACGTGGCCTGGTACGCCTCGAAGCTCGACAGGGACGACTCGAAGCCGTACCCGGCCGCGATCGGATTGGCGAGATCGAAGACGTTGTTGACGATCACGGTCGCGCAGATCAGGAACGTGACGACCGCGATGACGCACACGGTGTAACCGTAGATCTGCGGTACCCTGTTGGGCTTCGCGTCCACGCGTCCTCCAGGCTAGTTGTCGGGCGGCTCCTACTTCAGCTCCACAATCGTCCACGGGGTCGTGCGGCTCGCCGTCGCCGCGCGCGCCTCCGCCACGATGTCCTTGCTCACCGGTCCCGCGCTGTTGCCGAAGTGCGACCGCACGTACGTCAGCACCGCCGCGACCTCGCCGTCCTTGAGCTGGTCCGCCCACGCGGGCATCGCGCCGTTGAACTGGGCGCCCGCCACCGTGACCGGCCCGGTCAGCCCGCGCAGCACCAGCCGCGCCAGCCGCGCCGGATCGCCGTTCACGTACTCGCTCCCGGCCAGCGGCGGAAACGCCCCGGGGAGCCCGAGTCCCGTGGCCTGATGGCACGCCGCACACCGGCCGCTGAAGACGGCGCCGCCGTCTACCGGCTCCTGGGCTGCGCCCGGCGCAGCGGTGCCGTGCTGCAGGGCCGCCGGCTGCGCGTGCACCGCCGCCTCGCCGGTGAACGCGCCGCCGTAGCGTCCCATGTAGTAGCCGCCGAAGACCAGCGCCGCGACCGCCGCCGCCCAGAACCACCACGGGCCGTTCTCCGCGCCCTCGCCGGGATCCCCGGCCTCGCGGAAGGCGTGGCGGTGCACGGCGAGCACGTCCACGTCCCGCTCCGACTCCGCCGCACGGATCTCCTCCGGGGGTACGCCGCGCGCCTGGGGTGGGCCGCTCATGGGCTCCCTCCCGGCGCTGCTGCGGCCTCGGCGCCCGGTCCCGCTGGATAGTCGTGCTTCATGGCGAGCAGGTAGCTGACCAGGGCGCGCGCCGCGGGGAGCGCCACCACGACCTTCCCGGCCGGGCCGACGCCCGCCGGCAGGTCCACGATCTCGTCCCCCATCTGGGCCTGATCCTTCACGGCGAAGAGGAAGGGGAACGCTGCCATAACGGAGCCCGGCGTCATCGCCCGCGGCTGGTAGAGATGCGCGTAGTGCCACGCGCGGCTCGGCTGCCGGCCGCCGATGTTCATCAGATCCGGGCCGGTGCGCATCGTCCCCAGCAGGTGCGGATAGTCGTAGGCATAGTCCTCGGGATACGAGGCCCGCCCCCATCCGCGAGCGTTGTCGCTGCCGAAACCCGGCGCACGCACCTGCTGGCTGTGGCAGTACAGGCAGCCGAGGGACACGTATTCGCGGCGCCCGGCCAGCTCCGAGTCCGCGTAGGCCTTGAGGCCGGCCGGCGGTGCGACCGAGACGAGTTGCAGGTGCGGCACGAAGACGAGCAGGAAGAATGCGAACAGCACGGTCGCCAGCGCGCCGATGAAGATCACCCGGTACTTGTTCATGCGAGCGCTCCCGGCGCGGACCAGGCCGGCTCCATCCGCTCCGTCCCGCGCCGCCGCACCACCAGCCAGTAGTGCCAGGCGAAGATGACGTTCGCCGCGAGCATCAGCGTGCCGCCGACCGACCGCGCGATCAGGTACGGCCTGGTCAGGCTCACGCTGTCCATGAACGGCCGCCCGGCGTCGAGCATCGCCTCGCCCTGCAACCAGCCGCCGGTGCACAGCGCAACGACGTAGATCGCCACGCCGCCCAGCGCCAGCCAGAAGTGCCAGCGGATCAGCCTGTCGCTCGGCCACTCCCAGTCCACCAGCCGGGGGATGATGAAGTAGAGGCAGCCGAACAGGATCAGGCTCGCGAACCCGTACACGCCCAGGTGCGCGTGCCCCACCGTGTAGTGCGTGAAGTGCACGATCCGGTTGAAACCCCGCAGCGCCTCGACCGAGCCCTGGAGGCTCACGGCGGTGTAGATCATCGAGCCGGCCACCACGAACCGCAGCGTGGGGCTGTACCTCAGCGCTGAGAACCGCCCCACCATCGTCGTGTGGAAGTTCACCGCGGTCGCCGCCACCGGGATCACCATCATCACGCTCGCCGTGATGGAGGTGGTGATCAGCCAGGCCGGGAGCGGGCCGCCGATCAGATGGTGGATCCCGTTCAGCGAGTAGAAGAACGCCAAGGCCCAGAAGCCGACCAGCGACAGGCTGTAGCTCTGGATCGGCCGGCCCAGGACCTTCGGGATGAAGTAGTAGGCTCCCGCGAGCGCGAGCGGCGTGATGAACAGACCGAGGGCGTTGTGGCCGTACCACCAGTTCACGGCCGCCTGCTCCACGCCGCCGAACACCGGGAGGTTTGCCGTCGCGAAGATGATCGGGAACCAGACCATCGCCGCGAGCACGTACCACACGCTGACGTAGAAGTGCTTCGTCTTCCGCCGGGCCACCGTCCCCAGCACGCTGATCGCCATCAGCCCGCCGGCCACCACGACGATCGCGTCGATCGGGTACGGAATCTCGAGCCACTCCAACCCGTCGTTCCACCCGGCGAGCACCGCCCCCAGCCCCAGCACCAGCCAGAGATTCCAGCCCCACGCCGCCGCGACCGCGAGGCCCGGACGGTACAGCGGCGCGCGCACCAGCCGCGGGACCATCCACACCGCCAGCCCGACGAGCGACATCCCCGCCCACCCGTACGCCACCGCGTTGAGATGCACGGTTCTTATCCGCCCGAAGGTCAGCGCGGCCTCCCCGGTCAGCCAGTCGGGAAACTGGAACTTGAGCGATGCGACGAGGCCGAGCACGGACCCGATGACGAGCCAGGCGACGGCGGAATGAAAGAAGAGGAGCGCCGGACGGCGCGTGCTCTGATCCGCCGCGACCCGCTCGGCGACCGCAACGTCGGGCGGCGGGCTGTCGAGATACGCCGGGGCGGCGCTCACGCGCCCTGCTCCGGTCCGGCGGGAGGATCATCCTCGTCGAAGACGAGGAACGCCGCCTCCCCAGCGTCGCTGAACTCCCCCTTCAGCGCCGCCCACACGAAGGCCGCGCCCGCGACACCCAAGCCCGCCGCGCAGATCGCGATGATGTAGACCGCTGCTGGGTTCATGGCGTGCGAAGATTGCCGCCGCTCGAACCCGCCGCAAGCAAGACAATTCCGAGATTTGCCGTCGGCTATTCCGCCGTCCGTTCGTATCCGCGGCCCGCGGTATGCACTACGTTCTTCATCGGAAAGCCGAAGGGAAGGTGCCGATGCTGCACGTCATCCTCTGGCTTATTCTCGCCGTCTGGGTAGGGATTGCCCTGCTCATCCTCCTAGGCATCGTTTCGACGCTCGTCATCTCGGCGGGGCGAGCGCTGCTGGACCGGCTCGGCGTCCGCGGCACCGTGTGGTGTCCGGTGCTGCATCGCACCATGGCAGTCCTGGGCCCGCCGGCGGCGTTTCTGGGCGGCGTGACGCCGTTCGACGACATCAAGAAGTGCGAGCGGTTCGGCCGGGGCGACATCGAGTGCCACAAGTGGTGCCTGAAGTCGGCCGAGCTCGCCGAGGCCGCGAAGACGAACTAGGGCTAGAGATCCCGGCGGGAGAAGACGGCGAAGGCGAGCAGCAGCGCGACGGCGGCGACGGCCGCGAACACGATCACATCTTCACGGGCGAGCCCGGTCGCAAGCAGGCGCTGCGGCTCGTAATACCTGAACAACGACAGCGGACGCAGCGGCGTGAGCTTGGGCCAGACGCGCGCCGCATAATCCAGCACGTACGACCCCGCCAGCAGGCCCGAGATCCAGGCGATGGCGGTGCCGGCCTCCCGCGCCAGCGCCGATACGAGGATCGCCACGGCGCCGCAGCAGGCGAACAGCATCCACATCGCCGCGGCGACCGGGAGGTAGTGCCACGCGGTCACGCCCTCGAGCCCTCCCCCCGCCAACCCCATGAAGGTGCCGAGCCAGGCGGCGGCCGCGAGCACCGTCAGGCCGGCGAGCAGCGCGAGGAGCGCGGCGGCGACCTGCGCGGACCGCGAGACCGGCCGTGCCGCGACGAGATCCATCGTGCCCCGGCCGATCTCCCCGGCGAGCGCGGCGCACGGCACCCGCACGGCCCACACGGCCATCATGATGAGCGTGAAGGGATGCGTGTAGCCGACGCCGATGATCCCCTGCGGGCTCACGGTGGCCACCAGCTCCTGGTTGAGGAGCGCGAGGAACTGCGGCGGCGCGGCCCGAAGCGCACTCGTCAGGAAGCTCGAGACCGCCGGCTCGCGGGCCACGAACGTCATGATCCACTCGAACAGCGCGAGGCCGAGGGCCAGGGGTAGCAGCGGCACCCGGTGCAGGCGCACGTGGTGGCGGAACAGCACGCCGATCACCGGTAGTGCTCCAGGAAGGCCTCTTCGAGCGTGGGGCGCTCGATGACCAGGTCGGCCAGCGGCAGCATCCCCAGCCGCGCCACCAGCGCGGGAACCTGTTCCTGCGCGACGAGCAGCTCGACGTGCCGCGGGAGCGCGACGATCAGCGCTCCGAAGTGGGCGAGAGGCGCCGGATCGACGTCCGCCCCGAAGTCCGCGGTCACGCGCCGTTGCTCGGCGCGGCGCAGCGTCTCCACGTCGCCCAGACTCACCAGCTGTCCGGCCCGCAACATCGCCACCCGGTCGCACAGCCGCTCCGCCTCCGAGAGGACGTGGGACGAGAGGAAGATCGTGGCGCCGCGCGCCTTGAGGTCCGCGACGATCTCGTAGAACGCCTGCTGCACCAGCGGGTCCAGCCCCTTCGTGGGCTCGTCGAGCAGCGCCAGCCGCGGCCCGCACTGCAGCGCCTGGACCAGGCCCAGCTTCTGCTTCATGCCGTCGGAGTAGGTGCGGACGGGGCGCGCCAGCTCGGTGGCGGAGAGGCCCAGCCGCTCCAGCAGCGACGCGCGCAGCGTGGCCGGGCGTCCCGCCAGGGCGGCCAGGAAGTCGAGCGTTTCGACCCCCGACAGCCGCGGCCAGAAAGCCATGTCGCCGGGGAGGAAGCCGATGTCGGCGTGCGCCGCCACGGATCGCACGGGGCGGCCCAGCACGGTTGCCTCGCCGCCCGAAGGCCGGATCAGACCCAGCAGGAGGCGGATGGTCGTCGTCTTCCCGGCCCCATTGGGGCCCAGAAAGCCGAAGACCTCTCCGGCCTCGACGTCGAGCGAGAGGTCCTCGAGCGCCAGAAGGCGGCCGTAGCGCTTGGCCAGGCCGCGCGTCCGGATGGGCGGTGCGTCAGCCACCTACGCCGCGCTACGCAGCGATGGCCTCCAGCGCTGCGTACATCTCGGTCGCGTTCTGGGGGCGGTCGTCGGGCTTCTTGCTCAGGGCACGCAATACCAGGGCCGCGAGCGCGTCGGGGACGTCGGCGTTCAGCGACCGAGGGGAGGGCGGCACTTCCTCGAGCTGCTTCGCGATCAGCGTGACCGGCGTGTCAGCGACGAACGGCGTGCGCCCGGTGAGGGCCTCGAACAGCACCGCGCCCGCCGCGTACAGGTCCACGCGGAAGTCCACCTCCTGGCCCAGCAGCTGCTCCGGCGCCATGTACTCGGGCGTTCCGACCGCCATGCCCGCCTGCGTCATCCCCTCCTTCCGCGTCGCCAGGCGCGCGATCCCGAAGTCCATCACTTTCAGCGTCCCCGACGGCTCGACGATCATGTTCTGCGGCTTGATGTCGCGATGGATCACGCCCTGCTCGTGCGCGACCTCGAGCGCGCGGCAGAGCTGCTTGCCCACCGTGAGCACCACGTTGACGGGAAGCGAGCCGCGGGTCTGGATCAAGTGCTTCAGCGACTGCCCCTCGACGAATTCCATCGTGATGAAGTAGAGACCGTCCACCTCGCCGAGGTCGTGGGTCCGGACCACGTTGCGGTGCGTGATCTTCCGCGCCAGCCGGATCTCCTGCTTGAACCGCTCCAGCGCCGCCGGCTCGGCCTGCAGGGCCTCTGTCTTCAGCGTCTTGATGGCGACCGCCTCGCCGAGCTCCGCGTCCCACGCG
>DATKLR010000179.1:0-4011 GCA_035542295.1 Gemmatimonadales bacterium
CGATAGCCCTCGCGAACATCCCGCTTGCGGAGCGCCGCGTCAAGCTTGACGGCGCCCTGCAAACGGGAGAGGTTGGCCCGATGGCCGGTGCTGATCCCTCGCTGGATCGGGAGGTCCGCGAGGCGCTGATCCAGGAGGCGCGCGAGCGCATCCAGATCGAGGGCCCCATTGCCGAGATCGGCCACCTCGCCGTGGCGGCGTTGGTGGTGCTCCTGGTCGTGGGCCGCGTGCCGCCGGCGCTCCTGGTCGGGTGGTGCGCGGTGATGGTCGCCGCCACGCTGTACCGGTACACCGTCCGCCTCCGCATCCGCGTCCGCGGCTACGACAAGGCCTCCCGCCTCGCCTTGCAGCTCACGGTCGGCACCGTGGCCGTGGCCTGGGGCCTCGGCGTGGCGCTGTTCGCGCAGTGGCTCCCGTTCGCGGACGTGGCGCTGCTGCTGGTGGTGCTGGCGGGGCTGCAGGCCGCCGCGACCACGACGCTGTCCGCCGACCGCGTCGGCTTCCGGATCTTCCTCCTCGGCACGCTCCTGCCGCCGCTGGCCGGCATCGCGGCCGGCGAGCTGGGCCGCACCCGCGTCGTGGCGATGCTGCTCGTCGTCGTTTACGGGGCGGCGATGTGGTTCCTGCAGGAGCTGGCGCACACCGCCCTGCTGGAACGGCTCACCATGAACGTGCAGCTGGTGCGCAGCGAGTCGAAGGCGGCGTCGGAGCGCGCGCACCGCGACGCCCTGTTCGCCAGCGCTCCCGTCGCGATCGCGGTGGTGGACGAGCAGGGCTTCGTGCGGGACGCCAACCCGGGGTTCGAGGCGCTGTTCGGCTACAGCGCGGCGGAGGCGCGGGGCCGGGCGCTGAACGATCTGGTGGTGCCGAGCGGCGAGCTGAGCCGCGCCGAGCACCTCGACCGGACGGTGCGCGCCGGGGAGCCGGTGGTCGTCGAGGTCCAGCGGCGCCGGAAGGACGGGCAGACGATCGCGGTGCGCGCCTCGGCCGCGCGGGTCCAGGGCGCGCCTTCCGGCGTGGACGAGCGCGACCTGTTCGTGATGTACGAGGACATGGCGGACGAGCTCAGGGCCCGGCGCGCGCTCCAGGAGGCCAAGGAGGCGGCGGAGCGGCTGGCGCAGATGCGCAGCGCCTTCCTCGCCAACATGAGCCACGAGATCCGCACGCCGATGAACGCGATCCTCGGCCTGACCGAGGTGCTCCTCGACAGCGAGCTGAGCGCGGAGCAGCGGCACTCGCTCGCGCTGATCCAGAATGCGGGGGAGGCCCTGCTGACGCTGCTCAACGACATCCTCGACCTCTCCAAGATCGAGGCGGACAGCCTGCGGCTCGAGGCGATCCCGTTCGACCTGTGGCGGCTGGTGGACCAGATCGTGTCGCTCCTCGCGGTGCGCGCGAACCAGAAGGGCATCGAGCTCAAGGCCGACATCGCGCCGACCGTTCCCGAGCAGGTGCGCGGCGATCCGACGCGGCTCCGGCAGGTGCTCACGAACCTCATCGGCAATGCGGTGAAGTTCACGCACCAGGGGGGCGTGGTGGTTTCGCTGTCGGCGGCGCCGGCGGAGAACGCGCGCTCGCGCATCCGGTTCGCGGTGCGCGACACCGGCATCGGGATCCCGCCGGAGCAGCGCGCGCTCATCTTCCAGCCCTTCAGCCAGGGGGACGCGTCCGTGGCGCGCCGCTACGGCGGCTCGGGGCTGGGGCTGTCGATCGCGCGGCGCCTGGTCGAGATGATGGGCGGGACGCTCGAGGTCACGAGCGAGGTGAACCAGGGGAGCGAATTCTCCTTCACGATCGAGATGCCGCTCGAGACGGCGGTGCCGGCGCCGCTGCCGGCGACAGGCGCGGTGCCGCTCGAGGGGCTCGCGATGCTGGTGGTGGACGACAACGAGTCCAACCGCCGCATCGTGCGGGAGATGCTGGGGAGCGCGGGCGTGACGGTGGACGAGGCGGCCGACGCGGACGCGGGGCTGACGGCGCTCCGCGCCGCCGCGGCCCGGACGCCGTACGCGCTCGCGATTCTCGACGCGCAGATGCCGGGGCGGGACGGGTTCGAGATGGCGGAGATGGTGCGGCGCGACGGCGTGCTCAAGCGCACCCGGCTCCTGATGCTGACCAGCGCGGCCCAGCGCGGCGACGGCGAGCGATGCCGCGAGCGGCGGATCCACGGCTATCTCGCGAAGCCGGTCTCGCGCAGCGATCTGCTCGACCTGGTGTCGGGCGTCCTCGGCGCCGCGGAGTCGGAGGAGGGCCCCTTCGAGGTCGTGACGCGGCACCGGATCCACGAGTCGCGGCGGCGCCTGAAGATCCTGCTGGCCGAGGACAACCCCGTGAACCAGGAGGTCGCCGCCACGATGCTGCGCAAGCGCGGCTACGACGTGGAGGTGGTGGAGAACGGGCTGCTGGCGGTGGAGCGGGTGCGCGCGACGCGCTACGACGTGGTGCTGATGGACATCGAGATGCCGGAGCTGAACGGCTACCAGGCGGCGGTGCGGATCCGCGCGATACCGGCGTGCCGCGACCTGCCCATCGTCGCGCTCACGGGCCACGTCCGCGCCGGCGAGCGCGAGCGCTGCCTGGCGCACGGGATGAACGCCTACCTCTCCAAGCCGTTCAAGCCCTTCGAGCTGTTCACCACGGTGGAGAGCTGGGGCAGGCGGACGCCGGCGGCCTCCGCGCCGCCGCCGGGCGCGGCGCCGCCGCTGGGCCTCGACACGTTCCGCAAGGAGATGACGGCCGTGGGCGCCGGCGACGCGGTGGACGGAATCATCGCGAGCTTCGCCGAGCACCTGGGGCAGTCAATGCAGGAGATGGGCGCGGCGGTGGCGGCGGGGAACGCGGCGGAGGTGGCGCGGATCGCGCACGCGTTCAAGTCGTCGGCGGCGCAGCTCGGGGCGACGAAGCTGGCGGGGCTGCTCAAGGAGATCGAAGAGGCGGCGAAGGCCAACGGCGATATGCGCGCGGCCTACGACCAGCTGCGAGCGGAAGCGGCGGCGGTGGAGAAGTATCTGGCTACAGCCTCATCCTCTCGACCAGCTCCTTGAAGCGCTCCTCCCCCCGCAGCGGGTCCAGCAGCGGGTTCACCCGGAGATAGCAGAGCCAGCCGCGGCGCTCGGCGAAGGCCTTCTCGAGCCAGTCGAGCGCGCGCGGGACGTCGCCGAGGCCGATGTACAGGGTGCTGAACGCCACGGGCGTCACGTAGCCGCGCGTGGCGCGGGACTCCAGCTCCACCAGGAGCGCGCGGGCCTCGGCCTCCTTCCCCGCGCGCGCCAGGGCGTAGCCGAGCGCGCCCAGGGCGTAGGGGCCCGCGTCGGGCAGGTCGTTCGCCTCCCGCAGCACGCGCTCCGCCTCGGCCAGGGCACCGTCCTGCGCGAGGGTGAGGCCGAGCACGCGGTGGCTCTCCTCCGAGGTGGGATTCATCTCGATGGCGCGGGCGAGGTGATGGCGGGCGCGATCGTAGCGCCGCGCGTAGTAGTAGGCGAAACCCAGGCTGCGCCGGACGGAGACGGAGGCGGGATCCAGCTCGAGCGCAGTGTGCGCCTCGATCAGCGACTCCTCCGTCCTGCCCTGCGCCGCCAGCAGGAGGGCGTACCACTGATGCGCGACCGTGCAGCGCGGGTCCAGCGCGATGGAGCGCCGGAACGCGCTGCCGGCGCCGTCCCAGTCCCAATCGTGGATGAAGAGGACCCAGGCCAGAGACGCGTGCGCCTCCGCGAGCGTGTCGTCCAGCTCCAGCGCCCTGCGGGCGTATGCCTCGGCCTTCCGATACCCCTCTTCCACGGGCACGCTGCGATAGTCCACGTGGAGCCCCCAGGAATCGGCGAGCCCGGTGTAGGCGAGCGCGTAACCGGGATCCTCCGCGATGGCCAGCTCGAGGAAGCGGATCCCCTCGGCCACGCCCTCCTGGGTGCGCTTGTTGTACTCGAAGCGCCCGCGGAGATAGAGCCCGTAGGCGGTGATGCTCGCGGTGCCGCGGCGCGGCGCCGGCTCCGCGAGGTCGGCGAACGAGGT
>DATKLR010000180.1:0-8627 GCA_035542295.1 Gemmatimonadales bacterium
CCTGGGGCGCCTGCACGAGGTCGTCGCCCTGGCGCGCCGGATCACCTTCCGCGTGGTGGTGGAGTCGGCGGCGGCGCTGGAGGCGCTCGGCATGGCGACGCGGCGGGCCGGCATCGAGGCGCACGCCTGGCTCGAGGTGGATTCCGGCCACCACCGCTCCGGGGTGGACCCGGAGGCACCGGGCAGCCTCGACCTGGCGCGCCGCCTGGCGGCCGAGCCCGGCGTCGCCTTCGACGGGCTGCTGACCCACGCCGGCCAGAGCTATCACGCCCGCACGCGCGAGGAGCGGGCCGCGGTCGCCGAGCGCGAGCGGGCCGTCATGGCCGCCTTCGCCGGACGGCTCGCGCGCTCCGGCGTGCACGTGGGCGACGTCAGCGTGGGGTCCACGCCCGCGATGTCCGCGGTGGAGCGCCTGGACGCCGTCACGGAGATCCGCCCGGGGAACTACGCCTTCTACGACTTCATGCAGCTGGCCTCGGGTGTCTGCGCGGCCGCGGACTGCGCCGTGACCGTGCTGGCGAGCGTCGTGTCCCACCAGAGCGGCGCCGGCCATGTCGTCGTGGACGCGGGCGCGCTGGCGCTCTCCAAGGACCCGGGGCCCGACGATCCGGCGCTGCGGCGCGGCTTCGGGCCGGTGCTGAAGGGTCTGGCCGGCCACGAGCTGGAAGAAGCGCTCGCGGTGCGCGGGATGTCGCAGGAGCACGGGATGGTGGGGGGAGAGCGGCCGGGCGACGTCGCGGGCCTCGCGGTCGGCGACAAGCTCCGGATCCTTCCCAACCACTCCTGTCTCGCCGTCGCGCTGTTCGATGAGTACCACGTCGTCCGCGGCGAGGACGTCGTGGATCGCTGGCCCATCCGCCGCGCTCGCTAGCGGCACCGGCCCTGGCGCGGGCGAACCGGCGCGCTAGGTTGAATCCCATGGCCACCGTCTACCTCAACGGGCAGTTCCTGCCCGACAGCCAGGCGCTCATCAGCCCGCTCGACCGCGGGTTCACCTACGGCGACGGCGTGTACGAGTGGATCCGCGCGTACAACGGCAAGCCGTTCCTCCTCGACGAGCACTTCGCCCGTCTGGCGTCGAGCTGCGCCAAGATGCGCATCGGCGTCCACCTCACGCCGCTCGAGGACGTCGCGGTCCGCCTCCTCAAGGAGAACGGGCTCACCGGCGACGCGGCCATCTACATCCAGGTGACGCGCGGCACGGCGCCGCGCTCGCACGTCTTCCCGCCGGCGGACACCAAGCCGACGGTCTTCGCGATGGCGTGGGCGTTCAAGCCGAATCCCGCCTTCGCGGCCGGAGGGGCGGGGGCGATCGCCATCCTGGAGCCGGACGTCCGCTGGTCGCGGTGCGACATCAAGGTCACCTCGCTCATCCCCAACTCGTTCTCGGCCCAGCGGGCCAAGGAGTTGGGCGCCCACGAGGGGCTGTTCGTCCGCGACGGCGTGGTGCAGGAGGGCTCGCTCAGCAACTTCTTCGCGGTGTTCGACGGCGAGGTGCGCACTGCGCCCCTGTCGAACTACATCCTGCCGGGGATCACCCGCGCGCTGGTCCTCGACCTGTGCCGGGAGCACGGCATCAAGTGCCGGGAGACGCCGGTCTTCGCCACCGAGCTGGCCGACGCGGACGAGATGTTCCTGACCAGTACGCCGTACGAGGTGGTGGGCATCGACTGCCTCGACGGGCGCAAGCTGCCGGCCGAACGGCCGATCACGGCCCGGCTGGCGCAGCTCTATCGCGAGATCGTGGCGCGGGAGTGCGCGTAGCGTGACGTCCGCGGAGGCGCTCCTGGCGCGCCACGAGCGCCTCTGCTTCCGCCGCGCCTTCCCGCGCAGCGCCGCGGAGCTGCGCCGGGCCGAGCGCGAGCTGGCGCAGGTCGGGCGACTGGCCGTCCGGCACAAGGGCGAGCTGAGGAACACCGGCATCGCCGGCACGACGTACCACTATCCCTTCAACCACGCGATGGCGCGGTGGCTCCGCGAGCGGTACGGCCGCGCGGTCGAGATCGACTGGCCCGCGTACAAGCGCCGGCCGTGGGACGACGTCGCGGCGCTGCTCTCCCTCGTGGTGGCGTGGGCGGAGAACGAGGGGCTCGACGACGACGATGTTCCGTCGTGGGACTGGATCCGCACCGCCAAGGGCGCGGACGACCGGCGGACCGACCTGGCCTGGCTCCTCGACGTGCTCGCGGCCCAGCGGTTCGCGCCGCAGCTCGAGGCGCACCTCTTCGAGTCGCTCAACCTGCCGATCCGGTGGGATTTGACCGGCTGCCGCGACGCGGTCACGAACGCGCGGCTCCCGGCGCGGCCGTTCTTCCAGAAGCAGCTGCTGACCGAGCGTCCGGCCGACTTCCGGCAGGAAGTGCTGCGCGCGCCGGGCCCGCTCGAGCTGCTGAGCCCCGAGCGGGCGGACCGGGTCATCCACGCCGCGCGGGCCGCGCTCTCCCAGCGGGAGCGCGAGTTCCACGTGATCGTGCACGGGCATCGGCGGGAGGTCTATCGCGTGGACGCCGGGCGCGGGCTCGAGATCTACGTGATCGGCCTGGTGCCGGCGCTGCGCCTGACGCTGGAGAGCGACTACGGTGCGCTGCTGGTCAGGAACGGCGTGCCGATCGGCTACGGCTACGCCGTGCTGCTGTTCGACCGCGCCGACATCGCCATCAACATCTTCCCGACCTACCGCGGCGGGGAGTCGGCGTACGTGTTCCACCGCTTCTGCGCGGTGTTCCACCACCATTTCGGTGCGCGGAAGTTCGTGATGCGCCGCTACCAGATCGGCTGGCAGAACCCCGAGGGGATCGAGGCGGGCTCCTTCTGGTTCTACTACAAGCTCGGCTTTCGATCCCTCTCGGCGGCGGTGCGGCGCCGCGCCGAGGCGGAGCGCGCGCGACTGGAGCGGCGTGGCGCCCGAAGCGGTCCCGACGTCCTGCGGGCCCTGGCGCGCAGCGACATGCTGCTCGCCACCGACGGGACCCCGCCCGAGGCCTTCCGCGACGTGGACGTCAAGCGCGCCGGCCTGGCGGTGACGCGCCTGATCCGCCTGCGGTTCGGCGGCGACCGGTTGCGGGCGCTGCGCGAGGCGGTGCGCCGCGTCGCGCTGGCCCTCCGCGCCCCTGCGCGCGCCGTGCCGGAGCGTCTCGCGCCCGTCGCCGCGCTCGTGAGCGACCTCGCGCGCTGGGAAGCGTCCGAGCGGCGCGCCCTCCTCTCTGTCCTCCGCGCCAAGGAGGCGCCGCGCGAGCGGCCGTTCGCCCTGGCGATGCTGCGCCACGAGCGCTGGCGGCGGTGGCTCCTGGAGACCTTCCCGACCCGCGGCGGCTGAGCGCCTTCAGCTGCGGGCACGAGGGCCGCTCGTTCGTCGCTCGCGCCTGCTGAGATCGCCCCCGCGAGCGTATCTTTGGTGCTTCACGCCAGTCGGGAGAGCCTCTGAGCATACGCCATACCAAGATCGTGGCGACCTTGGGGCCCGCGACGTCGTCGCTCGAGGTCGTCGAGTCTCTGGTGCGCACGGGGATGGACGTGGCCCGGATCAATGCGAGCCACGGCACGGCCGAGGAGCGCTCCGCGCTGATCCGGACGCTGCGCGCCGCGGCGGAGCGCGCCGCGCGTCCCGTGGCCGTCCTCGTGGACCTGCAGGGGCCGCGCATCCGCGTCGGCGACCTCAAGGCGCCGGTCGCGCTCGAGCCCGGCGCGACGGTCGTGTTCGCGCCCGCGGGCCTGGCCGCTGCGGGCGAGATCCCCACGACGTTCGATCTGGCGGCGGACGTCAAGGCGGGCGCGCAGATCCTGCTCGACGACGGCCTGATCGTCGTGGACGCGACGGCGGTCCGGGCACCTAGGGTCGAAGGCCGCGTGCGCTACGGCGGCCTGCTCAAGAGCCACAAGGGGATCAACCTGCCGGGCCTTGCGGTCTCGGTGCCGCCGTTGACCGACAAGGACCGGGTGGACGCCGCCTGGGCGGTGGAGCAGGGCGCGGACTACGTCGCGCTCTCCTTCGTGCGCTGCGCCGAGGACGTGGACTCGCTCCGGGCGCTGCTGCCCCGGGGGATGAAGATCATCACGAAAATCGAGCGGGACAGCGCGCTCGGGGACATCGAGCGCATCGCCGAGGCCGCGGACGCGGTCATGGTGGCGCGCGGCGACCTGGGGGTCGAGCTCCCGTTCGAGATGGTGCCGTTGGCGCAGAAGCGCGTCATCCGCTGCGCGCTCGAGCACCGCCGCCCGGTCATCACGGCGACCCAGATGCTGGAGTCCATGATCCACAGCCCGCGGCCGACCCGCGCCGAAGCGTCGGACGTGGCGAATGCGATCCTCGACGGGACCGACGCGGTGATGCTCTCGGCGGAGACCGCGGCGGGCGAGTACCCCCGCGAGGCCGTCGAGGCGATGGACCGGATCATCCGCGCCGTCGAGGCCGACAAGGACGGCGAAATGCGGCCGGCCATCGGGGCCCTCGCCGGATGGGACGGCCGCCCGGCCCGCGCCGAGCACGCGGTCGCCGCGGCGGCCGTGGCGGCGGCCCGGATGCTGCAGGCGCCGCTCATCGTGACCTTCACGAAGAGCGGCTTCAGCGCGCGGGTGGTGGCGGCGAGCCGGCCGCCGATGCCCGTCCTCGGCGTGACGGACGGCGAGCAGACCTACCGCCAGCTCACCCTCGTCTGGGGCGTCGTGCCGATGCTGGCCGGGGGGCCGCCCAACTACGACGCGATGCTGGGCGCCGCGCGCGGCCGCATCCTCGACAGCGGGCTGGCGAAGAAGGGGGACCGCGTGGTGGTCACCGCCGGCGTCCCGTTCGACGTGCCGGGGACGACCAACCTGGTGAAGGTGGAAGAGGTGTAGCGTGCGGCTGACGTTCCTCGGAACCGGGACGTCGTTCGGCATCCCGCAGATCGGGTGCAGCTGCGCGGTGTGCACGTCGCGGGATCCGCGGGACAAGCGCAACCGCACCGGCGTCGTGGTCGAGGCGGACGGAGCGACCATCCTCGTGGATACTCCGCCCGAGCTGCGCCTGGGCATGGTCAGGGCGGGCATCGGCGCAGTGGACGCCGTGCTCTACACCCACGACCACGCGGACCACACCCACGGCATCGACGACCTGCGAGCCCTGTCCGGCCATCACCGCGGGACGTTGCCGATCTACGGCCCCGCCGACGCGTTGGAGCGGATCCGGCTGAAGTTCGACTACATCTTCGATCCGCTGGCGCGCCCGATTCCGGGCAGCTCGCGCCCCGACGTGACGCTCCACCCGCTCGAGCCCGGCATGGAGGCGAGCGTGGCCGGGCAGAAGGTCCTGCCGCTCCGGTTCTCGCACGGGCCCTCCGACGTGTTCGGCTACCGGATCGGGCCGCTGGCCTACCTGACCGACGTGAAGACCGTCCCCGCGGCCGAGCGCGCCGCGCTCCGGGGGCTGGACGTGCTGGTGCTGAACGCCCTGTTCCACCGCTCCCACCCCACGCACCTCTCCATTCCGGAAGCGGTGGAGGCCGCGCGTGCCATCGGGGCGCGGCGCACCTACCTGACCCATCTCACGCACGAGACCGCCCACGCGTCCCTGCTGGCGGAGCTGCCGCCCGCCGTCGAGCCCGCCTACGACGGGCTGGTGGTTGAGATCTAGGAGAGTTGTGGAGCCGCGGAGTTGCGGGGGCGCAACTCTGGCCATGGCGTGATGCGCGGTCTACATTCCCCGGACCACTCTGGTTTGGGAGCAGTCATGCAGGACATCGTCAACAAGCTCGTGAGACCGTTCGGCGGCGCGGTGACCGTCGGGGCCGATGGCGCCATCGCCGTGCCGAAGCCCGCGACGCTCGCGAGCCCGGCCACCGATCAGCTCGCGGACGCCGCCGTGTTCGGCGGCCCGGCCTGGCGGGACGCGGCTCGCTGGCTGCTCTGGGAGCTCGGCCAGCTGGTTGGCGTGCGGCCGGCTTCGATCCACGACCTGTACATGGCGCGGGGCCAGGGCAAGGTCCACGGCTTCACGGTGCCGGCGATCAACATCCGCGGCATGGCCTACGACTCGGCGCGCGCGCTGTTCCGCGCCGCCACGAAGCGCGAGGCCGGCGCCTTCATCTGCGAGATCGCGCGCTCCGAGATGTCCTACACCGACCAGCGGCCGGCCGAGTACGTCGCTGTGCTCCTCGCGGCGGCGCTGCGCGAGGGGTTCCGCGGCCCGCTGTTCGTCCAGGGTGACCACTTCCAGGCCAACGCGAAGAAGTACGCCGCCGATCCCGAGGGCGAGATCGCGGCCATCAAGGCACTGATCAAGGAGGCCGTCGCCGCCGGGTTCTACAACATCGACATCGACACCTCGACGCTGGTGGACCTCAAGCAGCCGACGCTGGACACCCAGCAGCGGGTGAACTACGAGCGCGCCGCCGAGCTGACCGCCGTGATCCGTGCCGAGGAGCCCAGGGGCGTCACCATCTCGGTCGGGGCCGAGATCGGCGAGGTCGGAGGCAAGAACAGCACGATCGAGGACCAGCACACGTTCATGGACGGGTATATCCGGACCCTGAAGGCGCGGGGCGCGACGCTGACCGGGATCTCGAAGATCAGCGTGCAGACCGGGACGAGCCACGGCGGCGTCGTGCTGCCGGACGGCTCGATCGCCGAGGTCAAGCTCGACCTCGACACCCTGAAGAAGCTCTCGGAGGACGCGCGGAAGAAGTACGGAATGGCGGGCGCGGTGCAGCACGGCGCCTCGACGCTGCCGCCCGAGGCGTTCGTCCGGTTCCCGGAGGTCGAGGCGGCGGAGATCCACCTGGCCACCGCCTTCCAGTCGCTGCTGTTCGATCACGAGGCGACGCCGGCCGCGTTCAAGGCGAAGATCTACGACTGGCTGCGCGAGAACGCGGCCAACGAGCGCAAGACCGGGGAGACGGACGAGCAGTTCTTCTACAAGACGCGCAAGAAAGCGCTGGGCCCGTTCAAGAAGGACTGGTGGAGCCTGCCGGAGGCGGTCCGCGGGGCGCTGGGCGAAGCGCTGGAGGACCAGTTCTCGTTCCTGTTCGAGGCGCTCAAGGTGAGCCACAGCGCGGAGATGGTGGCGCGCTACGTGAAGGCCCCGGAGCTGCGCCGGGCGGAGCCGGCCGCCGCGATGGCGGCGGCGCCGGACGACGCCGAAGCCGGGGAATAGGGGAGGGGTTGCGATGGCGAGGCACGGCGACGACGACGAGGTGGTGGTGGTGGAGAAGCACGGCTCGCCGGTGGTGCCCTTTGTGTGGGGGCTGGCCATCGGAGCGGGGCTGGCACTCCTGTTCGCGCCGATGTCGGGCGCGGACCTGCGGGCGAACATCCGCAGCCGCGGCAAGCAGCTGAAGGACCTCGCCGCCGAGAAGGCGGAAGAGCTGGAGGACCTCGTGGCCGGCGGGTACGAGAAGGCGCGTGCCCGCGTGGAGGCGGGGCTGGAGACCGCGAAGCAGCGGGTACACGAGGGCCGGCAGGTGGCGCACGACGTGGTGGAGGCCGGCCGGGGCGCGGCGCTGACCGCGCGCGAGGAGCTGGAGAAGCGGCTCGCCGACGCCCGGGAGTCACGGCGCGGTGCCCGCCAGGCTCCGAAGGACGAAGAGCCCGGCGCGTAATCGCGGCCGTGGCGGGACAACAACGGCTCCGCTGGGTTTTCGCCTGGCATGACGCGCGGAACTTCGTCCGCCGCGTCTGGGAAGGCGCCTGGGAGGCGAATATCTCCTTCCTGGCCAGCGGCCTCGCCTTCGACTTCCTGCTCGCCGCCGTGCCCTTCGTGATCGTCATCCTGGCGCTCGTCGGTTACGTCCTCAGCGCCAACGCCGCCGCCTCACGTCTGGATCTGACCTCGTACCTCCGCCACCTCTTCCCCAGCTACGGCGCGAAGTTGGGCGCGGGCCCGTTCGAGCCGGTGATCCGGATGGCGGAGGACGTCGTGCGGTCGCGCAGCAAGCTCTCCCTGGTGGGCTTTCCCCTCTTCATCTTCTTTGCCACCAGACTCTTCGCGTCACTCCGCGCGGCGCTGTGCGAGGTGTTCGATACGCAGGAGACGCGGTCGCTGCTCGGGGCGAAGCTGGTCGACGTGGGCCTGGTCGTCGCGACGGGCCTGCTGATCGTTCTCAACATCGCCTTCAGCGAGGGAATCGGCCTGGTGGTGCGTCATCTCGGCTTCCTTGAGTACTTCGCCGCCCAGCTCCTCGCCTTCGCGTTTCTGATCGTGCTGTTCATGATGATCTTCAAGTACGCGCCACCGTACCGGGTCCGCTGGGACACGGCCGCGGTCGCCGCCGTGGCCTGCGCGGTGGGGTTCGACGTCGCGAAGGAGCTGCTGAGCGCCTATTTCCGCGCCTTCGTGAATCCGGAGCAGCTGACCAGCAACGCCACGCTCGGCGCCATCATCCTGCTGGTCGGCTGGGTGTACTATATGACGTTCGTGTTCCTGATCGGCGCCCAGATTGCGCAGGTGTACGAGCTGCGCCGCCGCCAGGCGGGGCAGCGCGCCGTTCTCTCCTAGGAGACATCGCCGTGAGCCCTACCGCGCCCATTGATCTCCGCAGCGACACCGTGACCCGCCCCTCGGCCGCGATGCGGCGGGCGATGGCCGAGGCGGAGGTCGGCGACGACGTCCTGGATCACGACCCGACGACGCGGAAGCTGGAGGAGCGCATCGCCGA
>DATKLR010000181.1:0-15693 GCA_035542295.1 Gemmatimonadales bacterium
GGCGGGCGCCTCGATGCCGAGGCGCACCATCCGCCGGTCGCTCTCCAGCACGACGATCCGGATGCCCCCGTCGATGACGACGGCTTCGCCGCGGCGCCGGCTCAGGACGAGCATGGGCGCCTCACTGCACGGCCTGCAGGAGGTACTGCATCATCTGGTTCGCGGCCGTGACGACGCGCGTCGCGGCGACGTAGGACTGCTGGAACGTGATCAGGTTCACCAGCTCCTCGTCGACCGAGACGCCGCCGACGGAGGCGCGCTGGTTCTGCACCTGGGTCACCAGGGTCTGCTGCGCCGTCACGCGGATGTTGGTGTCCTCCACCGCGGTGCCCAGCGTGGTCACGAGGTCGTCGTACGCGCCGTTGACGGTGTTCCCGCCCAGGCTCGCGACGGGCGCGTTGCTCAGGTCGGCGATGCGCTGCGCGAGCGTCGCATCGCCCGGGGCGCCGGTCGTGCTGGCGGCCACGGCGTCCGCGGACTGCACGACCTGCGTCGAGAGGGCGATGGTGGCGGCCGTCACGCCCTTGGGATCGAAGAAGGGGATGCTGGTCTGGCCGGCAGCGGTGTAGCCCGACTGGTGCACGGCGTTGACGCTCGTGACGAGCGCCTGCGCGACCGCGTCGAGCTGCTTGGCGATGCCGGGCAGCGTGGTGGAGACCAGGTCGGTCTCGGCCTTCAGGCGCCCTGACTGCAGGTCGACCGCGCGCGGCGAGTCCTGCGTCCGCACCCCGATCGTACCGTCCGGATTGGTCTGGACGGACAGCGCTCGGGTCGTGCCGCCGTCCAGGACCAGGGTGTCGCCGACGTAGACGGCGACGCTGCCCTGGTCGCGCGGGATGACCCGCACCGGCGCGATCTGGGACAGCTTGTCGAGCGCGAGGTCGCGGGCGTCCTCGAGGTCCGGCGCCGACTTGCCGCCGCTCTCGGCCGCCGCGAGCTGGCGGTTGAGGTCGGCGATCTGCTGCACGGTGCTGTTGACCGTCGCGACGTCCTGGTTGAGCTGCGCGAGCGTGTCGGAGGTCTGCTGGGTCACGCGCTGCGAGAGGCTGTTGAGCTGGAGCACGAGCGCCTGGCCGCGCTCGCGCACCACGACGCGATTGGCGCTGCCGGTCGGGTCGTTGGCCAGATCGCTCCACGACGACCAGAAGGCGTCGAGGGTGGACCCGAGGCCCTGATCCGAGGGCTCGTTGAGGACGTCCTCGACGCCGCTGAGCGTGTCGTGCTGGGCGGTGTACTCTCCGAGCAGCGAGTTCTCGGAGCGATACGAGCTGTCGAGGAAGGCGCTGCGCGTGCGGTCGACGCCGTCGACGGTCACGCCGGTGCCGAGCTGGCCGATGGGCGTGTTCTGGGGCGTCGAGGCCTCCAGCTGCGCGATCTGGCGCGTGTACCCGGGCGTGCTGGCGTTGGCGATGTTGTTGCCGGTCACGCTGAGCTCGAGCTGGCTTGCCGACAGCGCGGTGCGCGCGATGCTGAGGAGGCTCGAGAGCGACATGTCAGGCGGTCCGGTTGAGCAGCACGCCGCCGGGGGTACTCGAGCCGGCATCGCCGTCGGGGACGTAGACGCCGCCGGGCGTCGCGGCCGAGAACAGCCGCTGCAGGAACGCGTCGCCGCTCTCGAGGGCGCGGCGCAGGATGCGCTGGTTGATGGCGATCTCGCGGGCTGCGAGCTCGGCGCTGTGGCGCACGGCGGTGCGGACGGCGGCGAGGGCCGGCGGGAGCGGCGTCCCGAGGTGCGTCTCGAGGTCGGACAGGGGGACGTTCTCGCCGTCGGTGATCAGCGCAGCGAGCGTGGTGCGGCGGCGCCGGGCCTCGTCGAGCGTCAGGAGGATGCGGCTCATGGCGCGCACGCTCTCGTCCACCTGGCGGTAGTCGCTCTCGGCAACGCCGGCGCGCTGGCGGCGCAGCGCGGCGATCAGCTCCTCGGTGATGCGGCCCTCGTCGGTCAGCGCCTGGGTCAGGCCGTCGAGGCGGCGCAGGCGGGCCTCAGGCGGCAGGTCGCCTTGGCGGGCGCCGAGCGTGTCGGGTGTCACGTCAGGGCTCCTGAGCGGGCCGCCCCGACGCGGGCAGTGCGCGACTGAGCTGCTGGTAGAGTGCGTCGCCGAGGCCGCGGTGCAGCCGCGCGGCGGCCGACTGCGCGAACTGGTCGTCCAGCATGGAGGTCATCAGCGATTCGCCCTCGTCCGGCGCGAACAGGCCGTCGGCGGGCACGGTGGCGCGCATGGCGCGGAACAGATAGGAGAGGAAAACGCCCTCGAGCTGATGGCTGGTCTGCCTGAGCCGCGCGGCCAGGTCGCCGGTCGCGGCCGGCGCGGTGCCGCCCAGCGGCGAGCCGGCGGGCGGGATGGCGGTCACCGGAGCACCACGAGTGCGGGCAGCGCCCCGGCGGCAACCAGCGCCTCGAAGATCGCCGCGACGTCGCGCGGCGTCGCGCCCGCGGCGTGCAGCGCCGCGGCCACGTCCTGCACCGTCGCGCCGACCTCCGCGTGCACCTCGCCGGGGGCGGACGTGGCCGGGGCCGCTGCCGGGGCGTTGGGCACCGGCGCCCCCGCGGACGCCGCGGCTCCGCCCGCCGGCGCCGTGGCCGCCGTGGCGCCGCCGATGGTGAGCGTCAGGCCGGCGCGGCTCACGGTCGCGGCGCCGATTCTCAGGTTGCCGCCGACGGCGACCACGCCGTCGCGAACGTCCACCACGAGGCGCGCCTCGGCGTCGCCGGTCACGCTCAGCGTGTCGAGGGCCGCGAGGAACGCGGCGACCGTATCGCCGAGCGGCGCTGACGGCACCAGCCGCACCGAGCCGGGGTCCTCCACGCGGGCGACGCCCGCGCCGTAGGCCGCGTTGATCGTCGCGGCGATGTGCGCCGCGCGGTCGAGGCTCGGCTGGCGCAGCAGCAGGCGCAGGGTGTCGGCCTGGCCGCCGCCGGAGGCGAACGGCGTGGTGCCGGAGTCCACCTCCAGCAGCCCGCCGGCGGGGATCCGCGCGGAGGTGCCGCCGCGCGCCCAGATGCCCGGAACCTCGCCGTCGCTGGCGAGCAGCGCGCCTTGTGCTGTGGCCACCGGTGCCGCGCCCACGTCGGCGATGAGCGGCGTCATCCACAGCACGCCGCCGCGCAGCGACGTCGCGTCGCCCACGGACGCGACCGACACGTCGAAATGGTTGCCGGCCCGGAGGAACGGCGAGATCTCGGCCGTGACGAGCACGGCCGCGACGTTGTTCAACCGGATGCGGTCGGGCGGCACCGCGATGCCGAACCGCTGCAGCAGGTTCAGCACCGAGCGCACCGTGTGCACGCCGCCCGCGGCGTCTCCCATGCTGCGGTCGCCGGTGCCAGCGAGTCCCACCACGAGGCCGTAGCCGACCAGGCGCCGCGGGACGTCGTTGGCGTGGGTGATGAGGTCCCGGAGGCGCGTGCCCTGGGCGCGAGCCGCCGCCGGCGCCGCGATGCCGAGCGCCGCCACGAGCCCGAGCGCGAGCAGCCGCGAGCGCGTCATGGCCAGATGATCGCGAGGATGCGTCCGAGCAGGCCGCGCTTGGCCGCCATCGTGTTGCCGTTGTAGCTGATGCTGGCGCCGGCGATCCGCGAGCTCAGGACCACGTTCTGCGGTGAGACGTCCTGCGGCCGCACCAGGCCGGTCAGCTTCATCTCCTGCTTCCGGCCGTCCATGACGACCTCGCGCCGGCCCTCGATCTGGAGCGAGCCGTCGGCGTTCACTCGCACGACTCGCACGCTCAGCGTCGCGCTGAGCCGGCCCTGGCGGCCGGCGACGCCCGAGTTGTTGGACTGCGCGTCCTGGCCGGTCGCGAACGCCATCGTGGTCGGCGCGCTGCTGCCGGAGGCGACGTTCAGCTGGTTGGTCTGCGAGCGCGTCGCGCTCGACGTGGCGTTGGTCTTCTCCGACGCCGTGGTCTGCTCGTCCACCACCACGGTCAGGATCTCGCCCACCGCAAAGCCGCGCTGGTCGGAGAGCCACGAGGCGCGCGGCACCGCCCGCGCTGCGACCGGCGCCGCGGAATCCGGCGCCGCGTCCTGCGCGGCGAGCGGAATGGCGAGCGCCGCGAGGGCAGTGCAGACCAGAGTCAGGACGCGCTTGGCCATGTGAGCCTCACGATGCGAGTCGAACGACGCCGGGACCGTCCACCGTGCCCCACAGCGAGCGGGAGCGCCCGTCGGGCCGGACCAGGATGCGCTGGCCGAGCCGGCCGTCCTGCAGGGCGACGCCCTCGAGGGCCAGCGAGACGGTCTGGTTCGCGTAGTAGAGTCGCACGCGCGCGCCGGCGGCGACGAGCGGCGGGGCCGTGGCGACCGGCGGGTCGAGCGGCGAGCCGGGCGCAACCGGCCAGTGGAGGAGCCAGCCCGCGGCGGGCCGCGCGCGGCCGGCCTCCGGCGGGCCCCAGCGCACGCGCGTCGTGAGGGCGATGTCCGAATCCACGAGGACCGCGCCCATCGCCAGCGGGCGCGCGGCGATCGCCATGGTGTCCAGCGTGCCGGCCCGCACCCGCGCCGCGATGCGGGGGCGGCGCGGCGTGTCCAGCCACACGGCGAACCAGCCGTCGTCGCCCCGCCCGAGCAGCCTCACGGCCGTGCTGTCGCCGAGTGTGGCCGGGAAGGTGCGTGGCCCCCAGTCGAGCCGCACCAGGTCGGGCGCCACGCCCCACCGGGCCGCGACCGCGGAGTCCACGCGGGCCGCCACGCACGGCGGCGCCGCGCCCCCCTCAGGCTCCTGGGCCGGGGCGCCCGCCGCCGCGGCCAGCAGGCCGAGCAGCGCGAAGCGGCTAGCGCAGGAGGCCATTGGCCTCCTGGATCATCTCGTCCGAGGCCTGGATGGCCTTCGAGTTCACCTCGTAGGCGCGCTGCGCCGAGATCATGTCCACCATCTCGGTGACCACGTCGGTGTTGCTGTCCTCGAGCGCGCCCTGCAGGACCGAGCCGAAGCCGTCCACCTGCGCCTGGCCGGTCATCGGCTGGCCGCTCGCGGCGGTCTGCGCGTACAGGTTCTCGCCCAGACTCTCCAGCCCGCTCGGATTGACGAAGCGGGCCAGCTGGATCTGGCCGAGCTGCACCGGGGTGCTGCTGGTCGCGACCGTGGCCGATACGATGCCGGTGGCCGAAACGCTGATCTGCGTGGCCTCGGGCGGAATCGTGACGCCGGGCACCAGCGTGTAGCCGCCTGTGGTGACGATCGAGCCGGTGTCCGAGATCGTGAACGTGCCGTCACGCGTGTAAGCGACCGTGCCGTCGGGGCGCTCGACCTGGAAGTAGCCCTCGCCGTTGACCGCGAGGTCGAGCGGGCGATTGGTCTGCTCGGTCGTGCCCTGGCTCTCGTCCCGCAGGATCGCCGCCGTGCGGACGCCCCGGCCGACCTGCATCGGCCCCACGGTCTCGCTGCCCTTGTAGTTCACGATGCGCGTGCCCTCGAGGGTCTGGTACAGGACGTCCTCGAAGCACACGCGGCTCTTCTTGAACGCGGTCGTGTTCACGTTCGCCAGGTTGTTGGCGATCGTGTCCACGCGCAGTTGCTGCGCGGCCATGCCGCTCGCGGCGGCGCGGAGGCCAGGATTCATGGCGTGGGATTCCCCCGGGGCTGAGGTGTCGTGGGCTACGGCTTGGCGAGATCGTTCGCAACGGTGCCGAGCACGCCGTCGAGCGCCCGCAGGGCGCTGATGTTGGCGGAATAGGCGCGCTGGATCGTGACGAGATCCACCATGCCGTGAATCGGGTCGAGGTTGCTCTCTTCGATCGCGCCCTGCCGCACCCGCAGCACGGACGGATCGGCGACCGCCGCCGGCGTGCTGCTCACGAACCGGCCGCCGCCTTCCTTGGAGAGCTGGGCCGCGCCGGGCGAGGCCACGAGGCGCAGCCGGTCGACGGCCACGTTGTCCACGGCGACCGTGCCGTCGCCCTGGAGTTCGACCGTGCCGCCGCTGATGGTGATCGGTCCCTTCGCGCCGAGCACCGGGTCGCCGTTCATGTCCACCAGCGTGCCGTTGCCGGAGAGGTGCAGCGCGCCGCCGCGGGTGAGCCGCTCGCCGGCCGCCGTGCCCACGACGAGGAAGCCGGGCCCGTCGAGCGCGACGTCGAGAACGCGCCCCGTCTCACGGAACGTCCCCTGCGACAGGTCGATCTGCTGCACGGGCACCGGCGAGCCGCCGGGCGTCGTCAGCAGCGCGGTGACGCGATCGGCCTTGAAGGCGTCGGTGGAGACGTTGGCCAGGTTGTTGGCCGTGACGTCCTCGAGCTGCGAGTAGTAGCTCAGGGTTCGCGCCGTCTTGATGATCCCCGGAGGAATCGTCACCGCCGCTCCTTGCCGCCGTCCCATGAACGGCCCGCGCGCCCGGTGGTGCGCCGGCTTCCCAGGGGCCAAGAAGCAAGCGTCATGCCGCAGGTCTCCGGGGTGGCGGTGATGGGTTAAACGGTTGTGCCGCAGCGACTTGAATCGTTCCACGACCACCGTTTCCGGAGCGTCGCCGGAAGCGCCGACCCGGCAGAAGCTTCCCCTCGACCTGGCCGCCCGACGAACAGGCGAGGACCACGCGCACGGCGTCCTGGGACAGGCCCGTGCGGCGCGCGATGGCGGGCACACCGAGACCCGAGTCCACGAGGTGCAGGACGCGGGCATGCGGTGCGGGGCCGCGGCGCGCGCGGCCCGCGAGCATCAGCAGGGCGGCGGCCAGGGCGAGGACGGCGAGCAGGGCGTTCACGGGACGCCGGCCCGGGCCCCGAGGCGCTCGCGCAACCGGCGCAGCGCGCGGGTGCGGATCTGGGAGATGCGCGATTCAGTCAGGTGCAGGACCTCGCCGATCTGCCGGAGGGTCAGGTCTTCGTAGTAGTAGAGGGCGAGCACCGTGCGCTCGTTCGGCGGGAGCTCGGCGATCTGGTCGCGCAGGCTGCGGGCCTCGTCCCCCCGATCGAGATCGTCGTCGCCGGCCGTCACGCTCACGCCATCGGACGTGGAAGGATGGACGAGGCCGTCGCCGGAGCCCTCCTGGCCCGGCACGACGTTGGCGAGCGTCGCGCGGTCGATGTCGTAGCGCCAGCGCCAGTACTCGTCGAGACCGATCCGGAGCTGCTCGGCGATCTCGCGCGGCCGCGGCGCGCGCCCCAGGCGGTGCTCGAGGGTCGAGATCGCCGCGGCCACCGCGCGCGAGCGCCGGCGCACGGAGCGCGGCACCCAGTCCTGCGCGCGCAGCTCGTCGAGGACCGCGCCCCGGATGCGCGGCGTCGCGAAGGTGCTGAACTCGAGGCCGCGCAGCGGGTCGAACGCCTCGAGCGCGCTCACGAGGCCGAGCGCGCCGGCGCTCACCAGGTCGTCGAGCTCGACCGCGCGTGGCAGGCGCGCGAGCACCTCGCGCGCGATGGTCTGCACCAGGCCGAGATGCCTGTCCAGCAGCTCGGCGCGCGCGGCCGGGTCGCCGGTCGCGCGATAGCGCTCGAACAGCGGCTGCGTGAGCGAGCGCGCGGCCGTCATGACGCCAGGGCGGTCCCGGGCCGCTCCCGGGTAAGCAGCAGCCGGTGGGCGGCCCGCCGGATGGCGCGGCCCGCGGGGCCGGTGTCGAGCGCGGCCGCCACGGGCTGTCCGAGGCGCGTGGCGTCGCGCAGCGTGTCGTCCTCCGGGATCCAGCCGAGATAGCGCGCGGGCCGGCCGAGGAAGCGCTCGCATGCCGCCTGGAGCCGGTCGAACGCCTCCTGGCCGTCGGCCGAGCCGGCGACGCGGTTGACCAGCACGTCGACCGGGAGGCCCGGCGCCTGGACCCGGGTGATCTTGATGAGCGCGTAGGCGTCGGCGAGCGCCGCGGGCTCGGGGACGGTGACCACGACCAGGCCGGTGGCGCCCATGGCGGCGACCCGCACCACGCTGTCGAGCCCCGACCCGCCGTCCACGACCACGGCGTCGAACCGGTCGAACAGGGCGGCCAGGCGGTGGTGGAGCCGGGCGCGGTCGGTCACGCCGAGCGAGTACAGCGCCTCGGCGCCCGAGTCGCCCGGCAGCAGCCACAGGCCGTCGGCGACGGGCGTGAGCAGCGCCTCGGGCTCGCCCCCGTCGAGCAGCTCCTCGAGACGGCCTGCCGGCCGCACGCCCAGCAGGATGTGCAGCGTGCCGAGATTCTGGTCGCCCTCGAGCAGCAGCACGCGGTGCGCCGCGGCGTGGGCGCGCGCGATGCCAATCGCGACGACCGACTTCCCGACGCCGCCCTTGCCGCTGCCGACCACCAGCACCGGGATGTCCGATGCGGGCGGCGGTGGTGCCGGCCGGCGCTGGGCCATCAGCCGCCGCAGCAGGTCGGCCTGGTCTCTCACGACAGCGCTCCGGTGCGGGCGAGCGCCTCGCGCAGCGAGGCGATCACGCGCACCTCGCCGCCGAGCGCATCGGCGACCTGCTCGAGCGACGTCACGAGCGGATCCCGGGCCGGCGCGGCGGCCGGCGACGGCTCCTCCGCCGGCGCCATGGTCTCGCCGCGCTCGCGGAAGAACAGGGGCGAGCGGCCGGAGGAGCGGACGGCGGCGACCTTCATCGCCGCGACGAGCCCGTGCTTCGCGGCGTGCAGGTCGAAGGGCACCTCCTGGCCGTCGGTGACCCAGCGCATCGGCAGCCGGACCTCGGCGGCGAGGTCGAACAGCGTGCCGTCGCCCGGCACCTCGTCGAGCTTCGTGGCGATCAGGTGGGTCGCGCCGCGTGCCAGGTAGTGCGCGATCAGGCGGCGGGCGACATCGGCCCGCGTGCCGGCGGGCAGGACGAGATGCACCTCGTCGGCGTGCACGTAGTCGAGCCAGTGCTGGAGCAGGTCGCGCTCGTCGCTGCGCCGTGGCCCGCGGCCCGGGGTATCCACGAGCACGACGCGGCGGGAGCGCAGGCGGCGGAGCGCGGGCCCGAGATCGCCGCTCTCGTGGACGATCTCGAGCGGCAACTCGCTGATCTCCGCGTAGGTCCGCAGCTGGTCCACCGCACCGACGCGGTAGGTGTCGAGCGTCAGCAGGCCGACGCCGCGGCGCCCGAACACCTTGGGGTGCGCGGCGAGCTTGGCGAGCGTCGTGGTCTTGCCCGCACCCGTCGGTCCGACGAGGGCGATGACGAGCGGGCGCCGCGCCTGGTGGGCGCGGGGGGCCGGCCGCGGTGGGAGCGGCGCGATCTCGGGCCGCCCGGCGACGAGCCGGGCCGCCGCGTCGAGCCGGCCCGCGTCGAGTGGATCGCCGGCCAGGAGCTCGAAACCAGCCGTGCCGTCGGGGCGGAGCACGGTGCGGACCTCGAGCGCCACGGCGTCGGGCCCGAGGAGGCGGGCCGCGCGGTCGAGCAGCACCGAGATCTTCGCGCCGGCGAGGAGTTCAAGCGGCAAGGGGCAGCTCCCAGGTGGCGAGGCTCTGGATGGGCATGTCGGGCGGCAGCTCGCCGAGCGAGAGCACGGGCACGTCGGGCAGCACCGGCTCCACGAGCCGGCGGACGCCGACCCGCAGCGCCGGCGGCGTGATGAGCGGCGGCGGCGCCCCGTCGTGGCGGTGGCTGCGCATCAGGTCGTTCAGCGAGCGGAGCATCCGCGCCACCTCGTCCGGCTCGAGCGTCGGCGTCTGGCGCTGTGGCTTGGGGCCGAACAGCGACATCAGCGCGATCTCGAGCCGCGGGCCGACGACGATGCCGCGGATCGCGCCGCCGTCGGCCTGGTGCTGCTGGGCAATGGACTTGGCCAGCGCGCGGCGCGCGTACTCGGTGAGCTGCTCGGGGTCCTTCGTCTGGTCGGCCGCGTCCGAGACCGCCTCGAGGATCGTCACCAGGTCGCGGATCGGGACGCGTTCGCGCAGCAGGCGCTGCAGCACGCGGTGCAGCGCGCCGAGCGAGAGCTTGGCGGGCACGGTGTCGTCCACCACCGCCGCGTTGCGCTGCTTGAGCGCGTCGAGCAGCTCCTTGGTCTCCTGGCGGCCGAGCAGGTCCGCGGCGTGGCGGCGGATCGTCTCCATCAGGTGCGTGGCGAGCACGGTCTGCGGCTCCACCACCCGGTAGCCCGCGGCCTCCGCCTCGATGCGGCGCTCGGGCGCGATCCAGACGGCGGGAATGCCGAAGCTCGGGTCGGCCGTCCGGATGCCCTCGAGCGGCTCGGGATTGGCGCCGCCCGCGAGCGCCAGGAGGTAGCGCGGCATCACCTCGCCGCGCGCGACCTCGGTGCCGCGCAGCCGCACGCGGTACTCCGTGGAGGGGAACTGGATGTTGTCGCGGATGCGGATCGGCGGCACGATGATGCCCAGCTCCACCGCGATCTGCTTGCGCACCAGCGCGATGCGCTGCAGCAGATCCCCGCGCTGCGCCTCGTCCACGAGCGGCACCAGGGAGTAGCCCACTTCCAGCTCGAGCGGATCGAGCGCGAGCAGGTCCTGCAGCGGCGCCGTGGTCGGGGCCGTGGCCGCGGGCTTGGGCGCCGCGGCAGCGCGCTGCGTGGCGTCCCGCTGCTGCGCCAGCCAGCCGGCCGTGCCGGCGCCGCCGCTCATGAGCAGGAAGGGCAGGGCCGGAAAGCCGGGCACCACGGCCATCGCCGCGAGAATGCCGCAGGCGATCCACAGCGCGCGCGGGTGGCGCCCCAGTTGCGCGAACAGGGCGGGCGCCACCTGGGTGCCCGTGGAGCCGTACGTCACGATGATGCCGGCCGACGTGCTGACGATCAGGGCGGGGATCTGCGTCACGAGCCCGTCCCCGACGGTGAGCGAGCCGTAGGTGGAGATCGCCTGCGACGCGCTCAGGCCGCGCTGCGTCATCCCGATGATGAACCCGCCGACCAGGTTGATGCCGGTGATCACCAGGCCCGCGACCGCGTCGCCCCGCACGAACTTGGCCGCGCCGTCCATCGCGCCGTAGAAGTCGGCGTGGCGATTGATCTCCTCGCGGCGGCGCCGCGCCTCCGCCTCGTCGATCAGGCCGGCGCCGAGATCGGCGTCGATGCTCATCTGGCGGCCGGGCATCGCGTCGAGGGTGAAGCGGGCCGCGACCTCCGCGATTCGGCCCGCGCCTTTGGTGATCACCATGAAGTTGATCACCACGAGGATGAGGAAGATCACGAGCCCGACGACGTAGTTGCCGCCGATCACCGCGTTGCCGAAGGCCGCGATCACCCGCCCGGCCTGGCCCATGCTCAGGATCAGCCGTGTGCTGCTCACGTTGAGCCCGAGCCGGAACAGCGTGAGCAGGAGCAGGAGGCTCGGGAAGACGCTGAACTGGAGCGGCTCGGCGGTCGAGAGGGTCACCAGCAGCACGACGACCGAGAGCGCGATGCTGAGGGCGAGCAGGACGTCGAGCGCCGCGGGCGGCAGCGGCACCACGAGCAGCGCCACGATCGTCACGACGCCGAAGGCGAGCCAGACCTCGGCGCCCTGCAGCGCGCGCAGCACGGGCGAGGGGGCCACGGCAGCGGTCACGCGGCGCTCCGGCGGGGCCCGTGCGCGCTCACCGCGGCACCCCCGCGGCGAACGCCGGCGGCCGGTCGTACAGCAGCCGCTGGCGGCGGAAGACGAACGCGAGGACCTCGGCGACCGCGAGATAAAGAGCCGGCGGGATGGGCGCGCCCACCTTCGCTGTGGCGTACAGCGCCTGCGCGAGCGGCGGGTTCTCGATCAGCGGCACGCCGGCCGCGCGCGCCAGCTCGCGGATGCGCGACGCGAGCTTGCGGGCGCCCATCGCCAGCACGATCGGCGCCGCGCCCTCCGCCGGGTCGTACTTCAGGGCGACGGCGAGGTACGTCGGGTTGGTGACCACGACGTCCGCCTCCGCGACCCGGCGCAGCATCTGGCGCCGGCTGAGCGCGCGGGCGACGGCACGGATCCGGCTCTTGATGAGCGGGTCGCCCTCCGTCTCGCGGTACTCCCGGATCACCTCCTGCCGGGTCATGCGCAGGTTCTGCTCGTGCTGCCGGAACTGGAACAGGTAGTCCACCACGGCGATCGCGAGGAAGCCCAAACTGGTGTAGACGGCGAGCCCGAGCGCCATCGCACGCATCGCGGCGAGGATCTGCCGAGGCTCGCTGTCGCTCAGCGCCAGGATCGGATACCAGCGGCGGGCGATGGCCAGGTACGCCACCAGGCCCAAGACCGCCAGCTTGAGCAGCGACTTCACCAGCGTGAAGCTCGACTCCAGGCTCATCAGGCGGCCGAAGCCGGCCACCGGATTCATCCGCGCCCAGTTGACCGCCACGGGCTGGAGCGAGAACACGCCGCGCGCCTGGACCAGGTTCACCACCAGGACCACCGCCGCCATCCCGACGAGGAAGGGGGCGAGCGCCGAGAGCGTCTGCATGGCCACCGACCGCAGCAGGTCCGAGGCGGCCTGCTCGGAGAGCGGCCGGGCCGCCACCCAGCCCGCGCTCTCGGCCAGGAGCCGGCGCGCGAACGAGGCCAGCGCGGTGCCACCCGCCATCCCGAGCGCGGCGACGCCGGCCAGGAGCACCGCCGCGCCCGAGAGGTCGCGGCTCCGCGCGACCTCGCCGCGCCTCCGGGCCTCCTCGCGCCGCCGCGGGGTCGCGGCTTCGGTGCGTTCCTGGGCGCTGGGGCGCTCGGCCACGGCTACCTCGCCACGGGCGTGAACGCCTGGACGGCGTCGGCGACCGCGGACGGCAGCCGGCCGACGAGCTGCGCCACGAGCCCGCTGCGGAACGGCAGCGACGCGCCGAGCACCAGCAGGCCGAGCCCGACCGTGAGCGGGAAGGCGACCATGAAGGCGCTGATCTGCGGAACGGCGCGGGTCAGGATAGCGAGCGCGACGTTGGCCAGGAACAGCGCGACCATGACCGGCGCCGCGATGCGGACCGCGGTACCGAAGACCACGCCGGCCTGGGCGAGGAACAGGCGGCCCGCACCCTCAAGGCTGACGCTCGAGCCCGGTGGGATCACCGCCAGCGAGTCGCCCAGGCCACGCACCAGGAACAGCGGCCCGTGAACGGTGAGGTAGAGCACCAGCACGAGCAGCGTCGTGAGCTGGGCGATCTGCGAGACGTTCGCCTCGGAGGTCGGGTCCATGACGGTGGACATCGACAGCCCCATCTGGACCGAGATCACCTCGCCGCCCAGGGTGGCGCCGTGCATCAGCAATGCGGCCACGAGGCCGATGGCCACGCCGATCAGCATCTCGGCGCCGAGCGCCACCGGCTGCGCCAGTGTCACGTCGGGCGCCGCCGGGTGGCGCACCAGCGGCGCGACCAGCAGCGCCAGCGTCACGCCGAGCGCGACGCGCACGCGCACCGGCACGAGCGCGGAGGACCAGGCGGGCGCGGCCGCGGCCAGGCCGAGGCAGCGGGAGAGCACCAGCGCGAACGTCGGCCAGCCGGAGGGTGCCAGGGCGTCGAACGGCGAGCCCGGGCTCACGGCACTGCCGCCGGCAGGCTGCGGAGCGTCTGCTGGAGGTACTGCACAAGCAGGTGCAGCGCCCACGGCAGGGTGAGCACCAGCACCAGGGCGACGGCCGCGAGCTTGGGCACGAAGGTGAGCGTCTGCTCCTGGATCGAGGTGACCGCCTGGATGACGCTCACGACCACGCCCACCACGAGCTCGGTCACGAGCAGCGGACCCGCGACGACCAGCGCCACGAACAGCGCGTGGCGGACCAGGTCGAGCACCATCGCGGCGGACACGCGCGCCCCTAGTGGTGGAAGCTGAGGACGAGGTTCTGGACGATCAGCGTCCAGCCGTCGGCCAGCACGAACAGCAGCAGCTTGAAAGGCAGCGACACCATTACGGGCGGGAGCATGAACATGCCCATGCTCACCAGCACCGACGCGACGATCAGGTCGATGACCATGAACGGCAGGAAGATCACGAAGCCGATCTGGAAGGCGGTCGTGAGCTCGCTGGTGGCGAAGGCGGCCATGAGCGTGACCGTGGGGACGTCGTCGGTCGAGCGGGCGCTGTCGGCGCCCGACAGCTCGGTGAACACCTCCAGGTTCTGCTCGCGCGTGTTGGCCACCATGAAGTGGCGGAACGGCACGAGGGCGGCATGGTACGCCTCGGCCTGGGTGAGGCGGCCTTCGCGGTATGGCTGGAGGGCCTCGCGGTTCGCCTGGTCGAGCACCGGGGTCATGACGACGCCCGACAGCAGCACGGCGAGCGCGATCAGGAGCTGGGTGGGCGGCGCGGTCTGGGTGCCCAGCGCCATCCGCAGGAAGTTCAGGACCACGAGGATGCGGGTGAAACTGGTCATCAGCAAGAACAGCATCGGCAGCAGCGTGAGCACGCCCATCAGCACGACGATGCCCACCGGCCCCGACAGCTCGAGCCTGTTGGCTCCCTCACCGACGCTCACCTGGAAATGCGGGGCGTCGGGTAGGGGCACGGCGGGCGCGGCCGGCGCCGCCGGCGCGGCGATCGCGGGCCGCTGGGGCGGGTTCTGCGCCGCCAGGGCACGCGGGGCGCCCATTGCCAGCAGCGCCATGACGGGTAGCCAGCGCAGCAGCGCGCGGACGCCGCTGCGCGGTGCGAGGTCGGGTGTGGCCGCGCCGGTCAGCGCGGCGCGCAGCGACTCGCCCTCCAGCTCGGCCAGGAGCCGGGCGCCGCCGTCCGCCGCCGAGACCACGAGCACGCGCTCGCCGACGCGGAGCAGCAGCACCGCGTGGCGCGCGCCGAGCGGCAGGCGCTGGAGCACCTCGAGCGGCACGGGGCCGCGCCCGCCGTGGCCGCGCGGCGACCAGCGGCGCAGCAGGTGCAGCGTGAGCACCAGCAGGCCGACGGTGAACGCGAGCGAGGCGAGGACGCCGAGCACGGCCGGCTCAGGCGTGCGCCGCGGAGGCGGGCGGCGCCACCAGGCGGGTGATGCGCACGCCGAAATGCTCGCCGATCACGACCACCTCGCCCTCCGCGAGCTTGCGGTCGCTGACGAAGATGTCGATCGGCTCGCCGGCGAGCCGGTCGAGCTGGATGACGGAGCCGCGGCCGAGCTGCAGCACTTCCTGCACCGTCATGTGGGTGCGGCCGAACTCGATCGCCACCGGCAGGCTGAGATCGTACAGCATGTCGATGGAGGCGGCGGCGCCGGCGGCGGCCGTGCCGGCGCCCAGCTCGCCGAACGTGGCGTCCGCGGGAGCGGGGGTCGCGGTCGGGGTGGGAGCGTCTGTCACAGGAGGCGTCCTCGCGGCGCCGCCCGAGCCGGGTCGTCGGGGGCGTCGACAAAGGTCTCGGTGACGCGCACGCCCAGCGCCTGGCGCGTGCGGCCCGGCAGGCCGAGGAAGCGGCGCCGCCCGCAGACGTGAATCTCGACCGGCTCGCCGACCAGGCGGCCGGTCATCACGATGCGGCGCACGTCGAGCGCGGCGACTTCGCGGGCGGTGAGCAGGAACAGCGGCAGGCGCACGACGACGGGCAGGCGGGCGCCGCGCACGGTCGCCTCGATCTCGGCGCGGTGGCTGACCGCGTCGGAGCGGCGGGCGGAGACTGACGACGCCTTGGCTGGGCCCTCGGTGAGGAACGACTCGAGCACGCGCAGCGGCAGGCCCAGCACCAGGGTGGCCGTGAGCTGGCCGGCTCGGACGTTGAAGGTGGCGACCAGCACGTGCTCCTCGCGCTGCGCGATCTGGAGCGCGTCGGGCACGGACTCGAGCCCGGCCTGGGCGGGCTTGAAGGCGATGTGGTCCTGCCAAGCGTCGGCGAACAGCACGAGGATCCGATCCACGATGCTGGTCACCGCCATCTGCTCGAGGGCGGTGAGCGTGCGGTGCAGGTCGGCGCTCTCGCCGGGGCCG
>DATKLR010000182.1:0-2042 GCA_035542295.1 Gemmatimonadales bacterium
CGACAACTCGCCGCGCGGCGTCCCCGAGTGGGACTGGGGCAAGTTCTTCCCGGGCGGCACCGTGCAGGCGAAGGTCACCGACGCTCAGATGGCATCGCGGATGCAGCTGTTCGCCGCGATGGGGCATCCGTGCGCGCCCGACTTCGTGGCGGAGCCGTTCCTCGCCGCGCATGCGGAATACGGCTGGATGAGAGGGCTGCTGCGCGACATGCAGACGCAGCCGTGGACGCTCTTCTCGGGCGGGATGAAGCAGCCGGCAACGGATTGAGCAGCGGGGCGGGCGGCGGAGTTGCCCAAGAACGCCTTGACCCACCGGCTGCCGGGAAACATCGCGGCCGCCCAGCCAGCCGAACCCTGCGGGTGCTGTGAGGCGCGGCGCGCCGCATCACCATCACGCCGTTCGTAGGCATTCCCGGTATCCAGCACGATCTTGCCCGCGTTAGTGGGACGCGGAATCAAGGCCTACACTGGGCGGCACCCTTCGACGCCTTGCGTCTCGCCAGCCACGGCGCTATCTGGGATGCGACCCGTCCCTAGGCACGGTCATGGTCGCTGCGCCGCCTGACAAGCGCCGGTCACGGCTTCCCTCCCTGCTCCTTGCTGCGGGCGGCCTGGTCGGCCTCGTCGCGTTCTCCACACTCTACGAGCACGCGTTTCCGCAAGCTGCCGTGAAGCTCCACGTCACGCGTCAGCAAGCGGACTCGATCGGTCGTGCGTTCGTCACCGCGCAGGGCGCGAACCTCAGTGGGTACAAGCAGGCAACGGTCTTCGATGGCAACACCGAGGCGCTGGTCTTCCTCCAGCGCACTCTCGGCCTGGACTCGGCGAGCGCCTGGGCGCGCACGCGCGTGCCCATCTGGACATGGGACGCCCGCTGGTTCAAGCCGCAAGCCAAGGAGGAATGGCGCGTGGCGATCGGCGTGGACGGGGCGGTCGCTCGGTTCACGCACCTCGTGGAAGAAGCCGGCCCCGGCGCCAATCTCACGCAGGACTCGGCGCGCGCGCTGGCCGAGCGGTTCGTGGCGTCTCGCGGCTGGAACCTGAAGGACTTCACGCCAGTCGAAGCCTCGAGCGAGAAGAAGGACAAGCGCACCGACCATCACTTCAGCTGGGAGGAGAAGGGCTCGACCGTTTCCTGGCGGGAGGGGAGCCCGACGGCGGGCTCGGGCTCGGTGCGCGTCGCCGTGGACATCGCAGGGGACCGAATCGGGGCGTACCGCCACGTCCTCAAGGTACCCGAAGAGTTCTCGCGGAGCCTCCAGCAGACGCAGAGCATTGGCGGGCTCCTAGGGATCGCGGCACTGCTGCTCACGTTCGTGTTGGTGCTGGCGGCGCTGGGGATCGCCATCGCCCGACAGAAGAAGGGCGACATTCACTGGCATGCCGGCCTTGTCCTGGCTACCTGCGTGAGCGTGCTGTTCCTCGGCGCGGGCATCACCATGTGGCCGAGTGTCAAGTTCAGCTACCAGACCGAGATGCAGTGGGCCGCGTACGTCGGGGTCGTGCTGATTGGAGCGCTGTTCGTCTCGGCCCTCTACGGCCTGTGGACGCTCTTCACCGTCGCGGCGGGCGAATCGCTGGGCCGGGCGACGTTCCCCGCAAGCCTCGAAGGTTTCCTCGATGCTGCCCGCGGCAGGATGCTGACGCCGGCCTTCGCCGCGGCGAGCCTCCGTGGTTACGCGTTGGGCTTCCTGATCCTCGGCTATCTCACGTTATTCTATCTCTTCGCCCGCCGCTTTCTCGGCGCCTGGCTCCCCGCTGAGGGACCGCAGTCCGAGATCTTCAATAACTACGCCCCGTTCATCGCGCCGCTCACGATCAGCCTGGTCGCCGCGATCACCGAGGAAACGACCTACCGCCTCTTCGGGATATCGCTGGTGAAGCGGTACCTCAAGTCCACGGCGCTCGCCCTCCTCATTCCTGCGGTGATCTGGGCGTTCGCTCACTCGTCGTACGCGGTCTTCCCCATCTACATCCGCGGCATTGAACTCACGATCGCTGGCCTGATGTTCGGGATAGCCTTCCTGCGGCTCGGCCTGCTC
>DATKLR010000183.1:0-5726 GCA_035542295.1 Gemmatimonadales bacterium
AGGTAGGCTTGTGCGCACCCTGGCGGAGGAGAGTGTGCTTGACTAAGTTGGTTGGTCAAGTCTACCACGGTGGAAGGATGAAACGCGTCACGATCTACGACGCCAAGACGCACCTGTCCCGGCTCCTGAAGGACGCCGCCGCGGGCGAGGACATCGTCATCACGCGGGGCAGGGTGCCGGTCGCACGGCTGGTATCCTGCACCCGGCCCGTGCCGGCGCGGCGCTTCGGCGCGATGAAGGGGAAGGCGGCTGTCACGGATGCCTTCTTCGAGCCCCTGCCGCCCGATATGATCGAGGCGCTAGAGGGGTTGAGGCGTGGATTGTGAAGCTGCTTCTTGATACCCATGCGTTTCTGTGGTGGCTGGTCGGCGACAGGCGGCTCTCCCCGCGGAGCCGCCGCGCGATCGGGGACGCCCGCAACGCCGTATGGGTCAGCGCCCTGAGCGCCTGGGAGATCGTGCTCAAGGCCCGCGTCGGCCGCCTGCCGCGCGCGGGGGCAGTGGCCGAGGATGTCGCGGGGGCCATCCTCGGCCAGGGCTTCACCGCCCTCGATCTCACCATCGCGCACGCCCAACGAGCCGGAGAGCTCCCGCTTACGCACCGTGACCCCTTGGACCGGCTGCTGGCCGCACAGGCCATCCACGAAGGCCTGCGTTTTGTCAGCAATGACGAAGCGTTCGACCAGCTGGGTGTGGCGAGGTTCTGGTAGACCCGTCATGCGGCATCTGCACCTACAGCCGCTGCGTCCGCGAGCCCGGGCGGGTTAGGAAGAAACGGGAGTGGGGCTCGCGGGCGGGGAACGCGCTCCGGTACTCCCGCCCCCACCGCTCCAGGAAGTCGTCGGCCTCCGCGGTCCGAACCAGCGCCCACACCGCGCCCCCGAATCCCGCCCCAAACGCCGAGGCGGCTGCCGCGCCCAGCATCCGCGCGGAACGGGCCAGCGCCACCGTCTCCGGCACCTGGTTGCCGAGCCACCGCTCGGCCCCGAGCTGCGAGCGGTCCACCAGCACGCCGATGCCCTCCACATCCCCGCGCGCCAGGCAGTCCCCTGCCTCGGGAACAATCTCCGTGCTTTCGGCGACGAACTGCTCGAGCCGCGCCAGCAGCGGCTCCGGCTCCGTCGCGGCCGCCCGCAGGATTTCACGCATCCGCTCCGGCGCGTCGGGCGCGGAGGCCACGGCATCGGCGAGCCAGAGGTCGCTGCGCCCGGTGGCGGCGCGCCACGCTTCCATGATCGCGTCCACCGTGCGCGCGGCCCGGTTGTAGGATTGCTGCGCGGGGCCGTTCTTGTCGGCCACCACGCCGCTCACGCCGATCGCGAACGTCCAGCCCCCGCTCAGCGGCAGCGTTCGCTCGTGGCGGATGGGGCAGAAGGCGTACTGGCTCAGCGCGTCGGCCCGGCAGCAGAGGATCGCCGTGTGGTCTTCGCTGCCGCCGGCGGTGCCGACGCCCGCGTCACCGCGCAGCGAGCCGAGGGTGCGGCCGTTCTCGATCGCGCCGAGGTAGCCGGCCAGCTCCTCGAGCGAATGGATGTTCTCGAGGTACTCGTGGCGGCGCTCGAGCCGATTCACGTCCGCGAGGACGGTGAAGAACCCCACTATCAGCGCGCTCGAGCTGCTCATCCCCGCCGCCGGCGGCAGATCGCTGGCGAAGGCGATGTCCGCGCCCGTGAGAGGGCCCGGGAAGTTGCGGGCGATGCGCCGCGCGACGGTCATCGGGAAGTTGGCCCAGTGTCCCGGCGCACGCCGGAGCGCCGGCCCGATGGTGAAGTCCGCGGTCTCCTTGGATGCCGCATCCACGACGCGCACCTGGGCGTCGATCCGCGGGCGGGCGGCGAAGCAGACGCCCCGCTCGGCGGCGCACAGCAGACTCCGTCCCCCGGCGTAGTCCGTGTGCTTGCCGAGCACCTCGAGGCGGCCGGGCACGAAGAGCGGGCGCGTTTCGGATGCCGCGCCCGTGAGCGAGGCGAGGCTCGCGGTGGCAGCTTCGACCAGGGCATCGTGCGGCATGCGCCAAGATAGCATATCCGGCGCGACCACCGCAGACTACTCGAGCGGGATCATGCCCGTGTTCCTGCCGAGCCACTGCTCGAATGTCTGCAGCTCGGGATTGAGGGAGCGCGCCAGGTCCAGATCGCGCGCACCGCACATGGCCTTCTCGAAATCTCTGTCCACCTGGAACATGTTGCCCAGGTCGTCCGCACCCGGGAAGCCGAAGCCGCGATACATCTCCGGCGTGATCTCGTTGTAGCGCACCGGCTTGCCGAGGGCCTTGGAGAGCGCCGAGGCCATCTGAGCGCAGGTGAGGAACTCACCGGCGATCCCAACGGTCTTGCCGATCAGCTCCTTCCCCCGCTTGAACACACCGTACGCGCACTTGCCGATGTCCTCGGCCGCGATGCCCGCGAGCCGTGCGCTCCCCATCGGGAACGTGATCGCCAGCGTGCCGTCCGGTCCCTTCTTGGGCCCCATGCCGAAGAAGATGAGGTTGTCCCAGTAGAACGACGTGACCAGGAAGGTCGTCGGAACTCCGAGCTCCCGGAACAGCGCGTCGGCCTCACCCTTGGCGTCGAAGTGCGGGACCTTGTACTTGCCTCCCAGCGTGGGCATGCGGTCATCGCTCAGGGGCACCAGCTTGCGAGTGTCCTCGAGCGTGGACCAGACCACGTGGGCGACGCCCGCCTGCTTCGCCGCCTGCGCCATGTTCCGCGCTTCGGCGATCTCCTGTTCCGGCTTCATGTGCGCCCAGAAGAAGGTGACGCAGAAGGCGCCGTGCGCACCGTCGAATGCCCGCGCGAGACTGGCCACATCGCCCACATCGGCCCGGACGATTTCGGCTCCCAGGGCGGCGAGCGCCTTGGCCTTGTCGGAGGAGGGGGCGCGCGTGAGCGCCCGCACCGTGAACGGGCCGCTCTTGTCCGCGAGGATGGCGCGGACGAGGCCGCCGCCCTGGGCGCCCGTGGCGCCGGTGACCGCAATGATCTTCTTGTCCGCCATGATCCACAGTCCCCTTCCGCTGTAACGCGGGAGTCGAGTGATGTGAGCTGCTTGGGATGGTAGAAATGTAATCCGTGTCGGCTTCCCCGGCGTTTGCCTTTCCTCGCCGGAGTGGCATATGCTATCGGCCGTCCGCAGACCTCTATACGTCGCGCCCCGGAGGTACAGGTGTTTCCACGATCCGCGCCGCTCGCTGCCGCCCTCGCCCTCGTTCTCTCCGCGCCGCTTCCCGCCCAGGCCCCCGCCCCGGCCACGCCGTCGCCGGTGGCCGCATACGTGCCGGACCTCACGCCGCTGGTGGGGCGCTCGGCGAGCGAGCTGCAGGACGTCGTCCAGCGCTTCACCGCCGACCGCTTTGCGCTGCTCCGGCGCTGGGACGTCGCCTACTCGGCGAATCGCCGCGCGATCCAACGCACCTTCTACGCCGACTGGCTCGCGCGCACCGACTCGATCCCGTTCGATTCGCTGAGCGAGGGCGGCAAGGTGGACTGGCTGCTGCTCCGCGCCCGGCTCAAGCACGAGCAGTCGCTGCTGAACGAGGAAGACCACTTCGTCACCGAGACGGCGCCGCTGGTGCCCTTCGCCACCACGGTCTTCTCGCTGGCCGAGGGCCGGCGCAACCTCGTGACGATGGACGCGCCGGCCACCGCCGATTCGCTCGCGCGCCTGGTGGTACGGATCGACAGCACGCGGCACGGCGTCGAGGCTGCGCTGGGCGCCCCGGCCGGACAGGGCGGCGCGCCGGACACCCGCCGAACCGGGCACGATACTTCCGATGCGCCGCCCGCTCGATCCGGCCCCGCAGCGAGTGCCACCGCCCGCCCCGACAAGCTCGCCGCGTATCACGCGGCGCAGCTCCTGGAGTCGCTGCGCGGGACGCTCGACCGCTGGTACAAGTTCTACGACGGGTACGATCCGCTGTTCACCTGGTACGCCGCGGCGCCGTACCGGAAGGTGGACGACGGGCTCAAGGCGTACCGGCGGCTGCTGCGCGAGCGGGTCGTCGGCGTCAAGGAAGGCGAGGACGAGCCGATCGTCGGCCGGCCCATCGGCCGCGAGGCGATGCTGGCCGACCTGGCGGCGGAGATGATCCCGTACACGCCCGAACAGCTGGTCGCCATCGCGCAGCGCGAGTTCACCTGGTCCGAGAACGAGATGAAGAAAGCCTCGCGCGAGATGGGCTTCGGTGACGACTGGCGCGCGGCGCTGGAGAAGGTGAAACAGGACTTCGTGCCGCCGGGCCGGCAACCCGATCTGGTGCGCGACCTGGTGCGCGAGGCGATCGCGTACGTCGAGAGCCACGACCTGGTCACCGTCCCGCCGCTGGCGCAGGACATGTGGCGGATGGAGATGCTGTCGCCGGCCCGCCAGAAGGAGTCGCCCTTCTTCCTCGGCGGCGAGACCATCTGGGTTTCCTACCCGACCGACTCGATGTCGGAAGAGGACAAGCTGATGAGCATGCGCGGGAACAACATCCACTTCTCCCGCGCCACCGCCTTCCACGAGATGATCCCGGGGCACGAGCTGCAGGGCTTCATGGCCCAGCGCTACAACGCGTACCGCAACGCCTTCGCCACGCCGTTCTACATCGAGGGATGGGCGTACTACTGGGAGACGCTGCTCTGGGACCTGGGGTTCACCAGCAAGCCCGAGGACCGGATCGGCGCGCTGTTCTGGCGCATGCACCGCTCGGCCCGCATCATCCTGTCCCTGGGCTTCCACCTCGGCACCTACACGCCGCAGCAGTGCATCGACTTCCTGGTGGACCGCGTGGGGCACGAGCGCGCCAACGCCACCGCCGAGGTGCGGCGCTGGCTCAACGGCGACTACCAGCCCGACTACCAGGTCGCCTACATGATCGGGGGGCTGCAGTTCCGCGCCATGCACCACGAGCTGGTGGATGCGGGGAAGATGACGAACCGGCAGTTCCACGACGCCATCCTGCAAGCGGGCGACATGCCCATCGAGATGGTGCGCGCGCTGATCGAGAACCTGCCGCTCACGCGGAACTACACGACCAGCTGGAAGTTCGAGGGGGAGAATCCGCGATGAGGCGTCGCCTGGAGTTCCCGCTCCTGCCTCTCTTGCTCGCGGCGCTGGCCGCCTGCGGCCGGGGCGGCGAGACCGGCCGGTCCCAGGCGCAGGCCAGCGCGCCGGCCCCCGTGACGCCCCTGCCGCCGGTCAGCGTCGCCTGGCTGGACAGCCTGGCGCGCGACTACGTGGCCCGGAAGCACCTGGTGGGCCTCTCGGTCGGCGTCGCGCAGGGCGATTCCATCGTCTTCGCCAGGGGCTACGGGTTCGCGTCCCTGGCCGATCACTCGCCGGTCACGCCGGGGACCAGGTTTGCCGTCGGCTCCGTGACGAAGCAGTTCACCTGCGCTTCGGTCCTGCTGCTCCAGGAGAGCGGCCGGATCTCGATGCGCGACCCGGTGTCGAAATACTACCCGCACCTCACGCAGGCGGAGGAGGTCACCCTCCTGGACCTCGGGAACCACGTCTCCGGGTACCGCGACTACTACCCGCTCGACTTCGTCGACCGCGAGATGGAGCGGCCGACGACCGCCGACAGTGTGATCGCCGAGTACGCGACGCGGCCGCTCGACTTCGCGCCGGGCACCCGGTGGTCGTACAGCAACACCAACTTCCTCATGCTGGGCCGGGTGGTGGAGAAGGTGAGCGGCGTGCCGTACGGGACGTTCCTCGCCCAGCACATCCTGACGCCGCTCGGCA
>DATKLR010000184.1:0-4083 GCA_035542295.1 Gemmatimonadales bacterium
TGCTCGTACACCGCGAACCCCTGGGCCTGGGCGCGCGGTGCGAGGATGATCGCGGTCAACAGTGTGGCCGCACACAATACGGCGTTTCGCCGCATGGGACCCTCCGACACGCGTGGTGGTACTGCAGAACTGCAGCGTCGAATCAGAGTGTTACACGAATGTGACAGGGTGGAGAGGCTATGGATGGGGACGGCCTTTGTCAATGTTGTGGCGGGACGCGCTTGACGGGCTGCAACTCCGAAGCCTAGGTTCCCCTTTGCAGACGCGGGAATAGCTCAGTTGGTAGAGCACAACCTTGCCAAGGTTGGGGTCGCGGGTTCGAGTCCCGTTTCCCGCTCTTGGCCCGGGTGGCGAAATGGCAGACGCAGGGGACTTAAAATCCCCAGGGGGCGACCCCGTGCGGGTTCGAGTCCCGCCCCGGGCATCAGGCCGCGACAACGACTCGCGAGAGAGGGCCGCTTCGGCGGCCCTCTCGTCTACGCGCCCGACGCTCCCGCACCCCGGAGATCACGGTCCATGCCGGCAGATTACCGAATCGACGCATCCGAGCGCATCGTGTACTGCCGGGCCTGGGGCGTGCTCACGAATCACGATCTCGAGACCCACCGCGCCGCCCTCTACGCAGACCCGGCTTTTCGTCCGGACCTGGCCCAACTCTACGATTTCACTGCGGTCACCAAGCTGGAAATCACCGCGGACGCCCTTCGGAACCTCGCGGAGACGACGCGGTTCTCGCCAACCGCGCGCCGAGCCCTCGTCGCGTCGACCGACCTGGCCTTTGGCATGGCGCGCATGTACTCGCTGATGACCCAATTCGAATTCGTCGAGGTCTTCCGCGACGAGGCGAGCGCTATGAGGTGGCTCCGCTCGGCGACCGCCTGAGGGAACGGGACGCGCCGGGGCGAGGGCTCACGTGCGGCGGCCCGAGTACGATCCGTCGGGGCTGAGGCGCTCCACCACTTCCAGCAGATCGTGCTCGGTGATGATGCCCACGACGCGGCCGTCCTCGACCACGGGGAGGCAGCCATACTTGTGCTGCCGCATCAGCCGGGCGGCCGCCTGGACGCTCTCGCCGGGCCCGACCGTCAGCACTTCACGCCGCATCACGTCCGCCAGGCTGACGTGGCCGAGCTGGTTGCGGCGATCCACCGGCGTGCTGGCGAGGTCGGAGAGCGTGGAGCGCAGCACGTCGCGCTGGCTGAGCAGGCCCGCGAGCTTTCCTTGGGCGTCCACCACGGGCACGTGGCGGACGTGCGCCCAGCCCATGATCTCGTCCACCGCCAGCAGCTTCTTGTCCATCCGGATGGTGAACACCTTGGTCGTCATGTGATCGCGGACGCGCATGGGTCGCTTTCGCCGGAGAGAGACGCCAGTCGTGCGCCGAGCCCACCAGGGTTGAGTATCCGCTGTGGCGCCCCGAGCTTCAAGGGCACCGTCCTGCAAGCCCAGAGGATCCGATGCCGGACTACCACTATCTGATCGTCGGGGGCGGCATGGCCGCCGACGCCGCTGCGCGCGGGATCCGGGAGGTGGACCAGGGCCGCGACATCGGCCTGCTGAGCGAGGAGCCCGACGCGCCGTACAGCCGCCCGCCGCTCAGCAAGGGCCTGTGGAAGGGCGACGCCCTGGAGAGCGTGTGGCGCAGGACCGACGAGGTCGGCGTCACCCTCCATCTTGGCAAGCGCGTGACGCGGCTCGATCCCGCGGCCCGGCAGGTGACCGATCACCGCGGCGCCACCTACGGCTACCGGAAGCTCCTGCTGGCGACCGGGGCCCGTCCGAAGCGCCTGGTGGCCGGGGGCGAGGACGTGGTCTACTTCCGCACGCTCGCCGACTACCGCCGCGTGCGCGAGCTGGCCGACAAGCGGAAGCGGTTCGCCATCCTCGGCGGCGGCTTCATCGGCTCCGAGCTGGCCGCGGCCCTCGCGAGCGCCGGCTGCAGGGTCACGATGCTGTTCCCCGAGCCCGGCGTCGGCGCGCGGACCTTCCCGCTGGATCTCTCGCGGCACGTCAACGCCTTCTACGAGGCGAAGGGCGTCCAGCTCCTCGCGGGCCAGTCGGTCATCGGCCTCGTCAAGAAGGGCCGTTCGTACGCCGTGCGCACGCTGAGCGGTGCGGACGCGCCGGCGGACCTCGTGGTCGCGGGCATCGGCGTCCAACCCAACGTCGAGCTGGCGGAAGCGGCCGGCTTGGCGGTCGAGAACGGGATCGCCGTGGACGACCGGCTGCGGGCCGGCCCCGACGTCTATGCCGCGGGCGACGTGGCCGGCGTGCCCAGCGCGGTGCTCGGCCGGCGGGTACGCGTCGAGCACGAGGACGCCGCGCTCACGATGGGGCGCTTCGCCGGGCGCGCGATGGCGGGTGCCGATGACGGTCCCTATAGCCATCTGCCGTTCTTCTACTCCGACCTGTTCGATCTGGGCTACGAGGCCGTGGGCGATCTCGATCCGCGGCTCCTGACCGTGAGCGACTGGAAGGACCCCTTCCGCGAGGGGGTCGTCTACTATCTGGAGGGAGGCCGCGTCCGGGGCGTGCTGCTGTGGAACACCCGGGGCCAGGTGGACGCCGCGCGGCGGCTCCTTGCCGAGCCTGGTCCGTTCGACGCCGGCCGCCTCAGGGGCCGCCTGCCGGAGTAGGCGTCGCTGCCGGCCCCGGCAGCGGCCATGGATCGAGGCCCGCCGTTGCGGGTGGACGGCGGAGTCGTAAGTTCCGGCTTCCACGTGAGTCATCGCGCTACGCTTCGGAGGCGCTCGTGTTCCGTCCCCATTTGTCGCTTCTCGTTCCGTTCCTGACGCTCCTCGCCGCCCGGGGCGTGCAGGCCCAGACGCCGTACGACACGACCGCGCTCGCCGCCCTGCATTGGCGCGAGATCGGCATCTTCCGCGGCGGGCGCGGCGTCGCCGCCGCGGGCTCGGCGGCCCGCCATGACGAATACTGGATGGGGACCACGGGCGGCGGCGTCTTCAAGACGACCGACGGCGGCAACACCTGGCTCCCCGCGACCGACAAGTACTTCGGGGGCACGATCGGGGCGATCGCGGTCAGCGAGTCGAACCCCGACATCGTCTACGTCGGCACGGGCGAGTACGCCGTGCGCAGCAACGTGTCCCACGGCGACGGCGTCTTCAGGACGACCGACGCTGGGAAGACCTGGACCTCGCTGGGCCTCGCGGAGACCCAGCAGATCGCGCGCGTGATCGTGCATCCGACGAACCCGGACATCGCCTACGTGGGTGCGCTCGGCCACGCGTTCGGCCCGAACCACGAGCGCGGCGTCTACAAGACGACCGACGGCGGGAAGAACTGGACGCAGGTGCTCTTCCGCGACGACTCGACCGGCGTCTCCGAGCTCGCGATGGATCCGTCGAACCCCGACGTGCTGTACGCCGCCTTCTGGCAGGTCGAGCGGACGCCGTGGGGCCTCAGCAGCGGAGGGAAGGGCGGCGGTCTCTTCAAGACGACCGACGGCGGCGCGCACTGGACCGAGATCACCAGGAATCCGGGTCTGCCGCAGGGCCTGTGGGGGAACGTCGGCCTCGCAGTCTCGCCTGCCAAGCCGTCGCGGATCTGGGCGATCATCGAGGCCGATTCCGGCGGCGTGTACCGGTCGGACGACGGCGGCGCCACGTGGAGCTGGGTGAACCGCGACCACAAGCTCCGGCAGCGCGCCTGGTACTACATGCGCATCACGGCCGACCCCAAGGACAGCAACGTCGTGTGGGCCGTGAACACCGGGCTGTTCCGGTCGAAGGACGGCGGCCGCACCTTCGACCACGTCCCCGATCCGCACGGCGACAACCACGACCTGTGGATCGCGCCGAACGATCCGCAGCGCATGATCGAGTCGAACGACGGCGGCTCGAACGTGTCGACCAACGGCGGCAAGACGTGGACCGACCAGGACTACGCCACGGCGCAGTTCTATCACGTGACCACGACGAGCCACTTCCCCTACAAGGTGTGCGGCGCGCAGCAGGACAACTCGGGCGTGTGCGGGCCGAGCCGGTGGCCGGGCGGCATCCCGCGCTCGGAGTGGTACGACGTGTCGGGGGAGTCGGGCTACATCCAGGCGCGTCCCGACAG
>DATKLR010000185.1:0-2828 GCA_035542295.1 Gemmatimonadales bacterium
CGCCAGCAACCGGACGAGGGACGCCTGGTCCGCGGCCGAGAGGGCGCCGCTGCCGCCGTCGAGGAGCACCGCGCCCAGCTCGGCGAAGGCGCGCTCGCGCGCGGTGAAGTCGCGCGGCCGCTTCCCGCCGAGGGCGGCGGCCCGCCGCGTGGCCAGGATCTCGCGCGCCGCCTCGCGGCGGGGCAGGTCGTGCTCGGCGGACTGCTCTGCGCCCTCGAACGCCACTTCGGCGGCGTCGTACTGGCCGGCCTCGCGGAGGATCCGGCCCCGCAGCAGCAGCGTGTCGGTGTGGGGCTCCAGGGTGAAGGCGCGATCGAGGACGAGCAGCGCCCGCGAGTACTCGCCGGCGCGAAACGCGGCGTAGGCCAGCTCGTGCCAGGCGAGCGCGAAGTTGCCGTCGCGCTCGATGGCCGCCTCCAGGGCCTCGACGGCCTCGCGGGTGCGGCCCAGCTCCGCGAGCGCGGCGCCCGTGAGCGCGAGCGGCATGGCGGCGTCGGGCCCGAACTGCGCCTCGGCGCGGCGCGCGAGCGCCAGCGCGTCCGCGTACCGGCGGCGCTGACGCAGCAACTCGAACAGCTCGAGCCACCCGGAGCGCAGATCGGGGGCCGACTCGAGCGCCGCGCGGTACTCCTGCTCCGCCTCCACCGGCTTCCCCTCGCGGGTGAACCACCGCGCCTTGGCGAGGACCTTCTCGCCGGGGCCGTAGTGGAAGACGGCGTATGACGACGTGAACCGCATGGCCCCCGGGAAGATACAGGAAGCCGGCGCCGCGGCCAGTCGAACCCGCGGTGGTGTCGAGGTCGGGCAGCGGGAGTGCGGGCGGCGCGATGAAAGCCGACGGCACGCAGACGGCTTCCTCCGGCGCGGCTGGCGCACGGCCCCCCGTGCTTCTACGTTACCGCGCCATGACGACCCTCCCGGACTTCGTGACGCGCGAGCAATCGAGGCTGCTGGCGGACCTCTCCGACTGGCTCCGCATTCCGAGCATCAGCACGCAGCCCGAGCACGCCGCCGACTGCCGGCGCGCGGCCGCGTGGATCGCCGGGCGGCTGGAGCGCCTCGGCTGCCGGGTCGACACCATCGAGACGGACGGCCACCCGATCCTCTGGGCGACCGGTCCCGAGGTGCGCGGCGCACCGACGGTGCTCTGCTACGGCCACTACGACGTCCAGCCGCCCGATCCGGTCGCGGAGTGGGTTTCGCCGGCCTTCGAGCCCACCGTGCGTGACGGGATGCTGTTCGCGCGCGGCACGGCCGACGACAAGGGCCAGGTGTTCTGCGTCGTCGCGGCGCTCGAGGCCCTCGAGGCCACGCGCGGCTCCCTGCCGATCAACCTGCACTACCTGATCGAGGGCGAAGAGGAGACGGGCTCCCACGGCCTCACGGAGTTCCTGAAGCGGGAGCCGGACCGGACCCGCGCCGACGCCGTGCTCGTCACGGACACCAACATGGTGGCGCCGGGCCAGCCGAGCGCGGACGTGGGGCTGCGCGGCATCGTGCACGCCGAGATCCACGTGCGCACGCTGAAGGCGGACCTGCACAGCGGGCTGTATGGCGGCGCCGCGCCCAACGCCATCGAGACGCTCTGCCACCTGCTGGAGAAGCTGAAAGGCGAGGACGGCCGGATCCGGATCCCCGGCTTCTACGACCGGGTGAAGCAGCCGACCGCGAAGGAGCTGAAGGCGTGGCGCGCGCTGCCGATGAAGGAGAAGGGCTTCAGGGAGGAGGCGGGGGCCAAGGGCCTCGTCGGCGAGAAGAAGTACGGCTTCATCGAGCGCATCTGGTCGCGTCCGACGCTCGAGGTGCACGGGATCGTCGGCGGCTACACGGGCGCGGGGAGCAAGACCGTGATCCCCGCCGAGGCGACGGCGAAGATCTCACTGCGCCTGGTCCCGGACCAGCGCGGCAAGGAGGCGGGCGCGCAGCTCGTGAGGGCGGTCAAGCGGCTCGCCCCGAAGTACGCGGAGGTCGAGGTGAAGGTCTTCTCGACCGTGGACCCGGCCCAGACGCCGCTGGACTCCCGGCCCTTCGAGATGATGGACACGGCGTTCCGCGAGGTGTGGGGGAAGGGAATCGCGCCGATCCGGAGCGGCGGCTCCATCCCGATCGTGCCGCTGCTGCAGCAGCGCGGGGCGCCCGTCGTCATGGCCGGCATCGGCCTGCCGGACGATCGCCTGCATGCGCCCAACGAGAAGCTGACGCTGGAGCAGCTGTGGAAAGGCATCGTGCTGTTCGGCAGATTCTTCGAGTTGCTAGGGAGCGGTAAGCAGTAGGCAGTCTCGCTCTCTTACTCCATTACCCGCGGGGTCCCCGCCGCATCCGCACCGGGTCCGGCCGGCCGTAGCGCTCTTCGTTCCACGGATCGCCCCGCTTGTGGTAGCCGTTCTGCTCCCAGAAGCCGGGGTAGTCGCCGTCCAGCAGCTCGATGCCGCGCACCCACTTCGCCGACTTCCAGAAATAGAGGTGTGGAACGACCAGCCGCGCGGGGCCGCCGTGCTCGGGCGTGAGCGGCTCCCCGCCCTCGTGCGTGGCGACCAGGTTCCCGTCCCGCAGCAGGTCGGGCAGCGGCAGGTTCGTCGTGTAGTCGGGATCGGCGTGCACCAGCGCGTGCGTGGCCTTCGGCCGGACGCCCGCCCGCTCGAGCAGTGCCGAAACCGGCACGCCCGAGAAGACGTTGTCGTAGCGCGACCACTTCGTCACGCAGTGGATGTCGCACAGCACGTCGCGCCGCGGGAGCGCGCCGAATTCGGCCCACGAGATCTCGTAGGGCCGCTCGACTTCGCCGAACACGCGGAAGGTCCAGCGGGAGAGGTCGGCGCGCGGCACGT
>DATKLR010000186.1:0-11944 GCA_035542295.1 Gemmatimonadales bacterium
GTCGGGAACTTCCCCTGCTCGCCGCACACGGACACGGCGAGCACGCAGCCGATCAGGGCCGCCGCTCGCGCGAGAAGGCGCGGAACCGAACTACGGGTTGGTCGCACTCGCTGTCAGGTCATCGATGATGTGCGGGGTCACCAGGATGAGCAAGTCCTGGCGATCCTCCTGGGAGGTCCGGAAGCCGAACAGCCGGCCCAGTACCGGCAGGTCAACAAGAAATGGGATTCCGCTCTTGGCCACGGTGACCTGAGTCACAGTGAGCCCGCCGATGACCGCCGTCTCCCCGTCGCGCACCAGCAGCTGCGTGGTGCCCTGCTGCGTCGTAAACACGAATCCCGCCTCGGCGATTGTGGACGCCTGCAGGCCGGAGTTCTCGGCGTGCAGCTCCATCAGCACCTCGCGGGTCCCCTGCACCACGTGCGGCGTGACGGTGAGCTTGATGCCGGTCTCCACCAATTGCGCGGTGGCCCTCGGGATCGCTCCGGCGCCGCCGGCTCCGGCGCTGGCCACGTCGATCACCCGGATCGGCGTCCGCTGGCCGACGAACAACTCAGCCTGGCGGTTGTCGTCCACGGTGACCTGCGGCTCCGCCTGGACGTCCGCAAGCTGGACCGACTGCAGGGCCTCCAGGAAGCTGGACAGCGCGAAATTCCCGATGACCGTCGAATAGACGAGCGACAGCGCCGGCGACTGGCCGAGCTGCGCCGAGGCGTTGGCGACCGCCGCCACGGCGTTGCCGCCCAGGTTCACCACCAGGGGCGTCTTGGTGGGGTCGTAGGGCGTGTTGCCGGTCGTGTCGCTGGGATTCGGTCGGGAGATCAACGTGTTGAAGAACTGGTTCGACGTGCCGAGGTCGTAGCGGAGCCCGAGCTCCTCGAGGTCGGTCCGGTGGACGAAGATGATCTTGGCCTGGATCGCAACCTGCGGCGTCCGGATGTCGAGCGCGTTGATGAAGGCGCGGACGGTGTCCAGCCGCGACGCGACGTCGGTGACGATGATCGAGTTGGTCGTGGTGTCGGGCACCGCGTGGCCGCGGCGCGTGACCATGGACGCCACCGACGGGGCGAGCGACGACGCCCGCGCGTAGTTGACGTGGACGATCGTGGTCGAGACGCTCCCGAGCGAGTCCTGGGTCGCCAGGTTCTGCGGGCTGTCCACCCGGATGATGCCGCCGGGCAGCTCGATCGCGGCGAGGCCCTGCCCTGCGAGGATGGCGTTGAAGGCCACGTCCCACGGCTGGTCCTTGATCTCCGCCGTCACCGTGCCCGTGATCTCCTTGCCGGCGACGATCGAGCGGCCGGAGAACGCGGCGAAGTTGGCGATGACGTCCTGGACGCTGGCGCGGTCGAAGGTGACGCTGACCCTGGGCTGCTCGAGCCGCCGCGGCGCCGGCATGTCAACGGACGCAGGCGCAGGCGCCGGTGCGACGGAGGCCGGGGTCGGTGCCGGGGCCGCCGTGTCGGGCGCCGCGCTCGGCGGCGTGGGCCGGATCGCCAGCGGCAGCGGCGCGCTCTGGCGGCGCGCGCCGTCACTCGACCAGACCGTGACCGGCGCGGCGGCGGCGAACGCGACGTGCACGCCGGTCGAGTCCTGGCGGACCTGGTAGGCCCTGGGCTGGGTGAGATCCACGACCACCCGCACGACGTCCGTGGTGAACTGCGAGTAGCGCACGTTCCGGATTCCAGCACGCTCGACGCCGTCGTACTGGATCGTGGGCGCCACCAGGTGCGCGCCCTCGAGGTCAATCACGACCCTCGGCGACGGCCCGCGCAGCACGAAGTCAGACACCCGGACCATACCTTGAACGTCGATGACCAGCTCGGCCTTGCCGGGGGCCGGCATGACGCTCACCGCCGTCACGTCGCCCGGCCCCAGGCGGGGCAGCGGGAGCGTGGGTGCGGCGGCGAGCCGCAGTGCGGCGCCGGCCGTGAGCACCGGGCCGACGCACGCGATGAGCAGGGCTCGCTTCATGGACTGGCCTCCGCTTGCCTTTGGAGCGTCAGAACCGCCTGCCGCTCGAAGCCGAACTCCTCGATCTGGAACACCACCTCGTACTGCCGAATCTGCAGCACCCGCAGCCGCCCCACCGTGTCTCCGCGATGCAGCCGGTGGATCTTCTCGCCCTTGGTCTCGATGACGATCGCCACGCTGCGGCCGTAGACCGGGTCGTAGGTGATGGAGACCAGGCGCAGGTCGTTGATCCCGGGTCCGACGCCGCCCGACGTGATCAGGGTCTGGAACGGATCGCGCGACCCTCCGGTGTAGTGGAAGACCTCGCGCCGGTATTCCACCTTGCCGCCCGTCGTGTCGATCCCCACCAGCGACGTGTCGCGGCGCATGCCGGGCACCGCGGGCTTGGCGCCCGGACGGGCCTGCGCCCGCGCCCCGGCCGGCAGCGCCGCGGCGGCCAGAAGCAGCGCCGCGAGTGCGCACAGCTTCCTAGTCATCGCCGCCCTTCTTCGCTGCCGCGGGCCGCGCCGACGCCGCCTCCGCCGTCGTATCCGGCATCTGCTTGACGAACGTGCGGATCGCGAGCGTCGCCTGCAGCTGCGCAGCGCTCTGCGTCGTATCGGCCGCCGGCCCCTGCACCCGCGCCAGGTGAATGTCGTATGGCACGATGATCCGCGGCAGGCTCGCGATGTCCGTCAGGAACTCCGCGATCGCATCGTACTGACCGGAGACTGTGAGCCGGTAGCGCTGGACGTCATACGGCGTCCCGGACTCCACCGCCTGCGGCACCACGCCCGCGAAGACCGTTCCCCGCATCTTGGCTCGGCTCGTGATGTCGTCGAGCAAGTTCGGGACGTCGGACCTCGCCGGCACGAGCTGGCGCATCAGCTGCAGACTCGCGCCGAACTCGGCGAGTCGTTGATCGAGCTTCTCCAGCGCTCCGCCGGCCACGTCGCGCTTGGCACGTGTCACCTGCGCCGTGATCGAGTCGATCTCCGCCTGCAGGGAATCGCGATGCATGCCCAGGGGCTTGTACCCTGTCAGGCCCACCATCGAGAAGCCCGCGTAGCCGAAGTAGGCGATAACCAGCGCCACGATGGCAGCGAGCAGCTCCATCTGGCTGCGCCGGTCCTGTGGAGGAAAGGCTGCCATCGCCTAGTGCCTCGCTCCGCCACCGCTGCGGACGCCCTGCACCACCGACGCCGCGAGCGCTTCCATCGTCAGGAGGCTCAGCGGCGGCTGCTGATAGTGCGCCGTGAGGCTGAAACTGGTGACGTCATGCCCCTGCTCCGCCACCAGCGCGCTGGAGACGATCGTCACGCCTTCGATGAAAGGAGATTCCTCCAGGTTGCGCATGAACCGCGTGAGCGCCTGGGGATCCGCCGTCTTGCCCTGAATGGCGAGCCCGGTGCTGCCCGAATCGCTGCCCTCGCCACCGCGCGACGCGACATCGTCGAGCCACAGGTACGGCGGCAGTGCCCTGGTCACGGCGTCGAGAATGTGCGGCCAGACGTACCGGTCCCGGTCGATGTCCCGAATCACCTCGATCTCCGCCAGCAGCGAGTCCCGCCGCCGCTCCAGCTGCGCCTTCCGCGTGAGAATGCCCGAATAGCGGATGCTGTCACGCTTCGCGGCCTCGAGCTTCGGCTCGAGCGCCTGCGCTTGCCGCGCCCGCGGCACGTACAGCCCCGCCGCTCCGGCGAGCACCAGGACCCATGCGGCGATCGCCGCCACCAGCCACGGGTCCTTGATCTGCGCGATCAGCGCGCCGATGTCGGGAATGGCCAGGCCGCCGCCCTTGCCCCCGCGCTTGTGCTTGGCGCCCGGAAGGAGGTTGATCTCGATCATGGAGCTTCCGTGGCCCCCGCCCTACGCCGCCCGCAGCGCCAGACCGACGGGCAGCATGAGCAGCGGCGCCACTTCCTCCACCGCCAGCGTGTCGAAGACGCCCTCCTTCACCGCGATGTTCTTGATCGGGTCCGCCTTCTCCACCGGCACGTGCAACCGGTCCGCCAGCACCGCCCCCAGACCAGGGATCCGGGAGCCACCGCCGGACATGTAGATCTTGCCGATCGCCAGTCCGGACTTGCTGGCCGTCTGCAGGAATGCCGCCGCCCGCTCGATGCCGACCGCCATCTCCTCTCCGCGGCTATCGACGTAGGGCCCCACGTTGGGATCGGCTTCCGCAGCCTGCAGCAGCTTGTCGGCGTCCTCGGCCGTCATCCCCCGCTCGCGCTGCAGATCCTCGCGGAACCGCCGTGTCCCGATGGCCAGGTCACGGGTCAGGATCGGCACGCCGTCTTCGAGGATGTTGATGTTCGTCACCTCGTGCCCGATGTTCAGCAGCCCCACCATCCCCGTCTGCTCGTCGGGATAGTTGAGCTCGAACGCGTTGTGGAGAGCGAACGCGTCCACGTCAATAATCTCAGCCGAGAGCCCGGCGTCGGTGAGCAGGGACACCTTGTTCTCCACCAGTTCCCGCTTCGCCGCGACCAGCAGCACGTTCATCTGCAGCCCCTCGCCCTCGGGATCGAGGATCTGGAAATCCAGCTCCACGTTCTCCATGTCGAAGGGCACGTGCTGCTCCGCCTCCCAGCGGATGACCTCGCGCGCGTCCGATTCCTTCATCCGGTCCATCTGGATCTTCTTGACGATCACGTCCCGGCCCCCGACCGCCGTCACGACCCCCTTCTGCTTGAGGGCGGCCGTCACGAACAGCCCGCGGATCGCATCCGCCACGATCCCGGGGTCCATCACCTCACCCTCCACGATGGCGTCGGCCAGGACGGGCGTAATGGCGACCTTCACCAGCTCCGGCTGGGTCTTGCCGTGGTCAATGACCACCAGCTTGATCAAGCCGCTGCCGATGTCCAGCCCAACCGTCCGTTTCTTCCGACCGAAGGGAGCCATATCTGTTTAGAGTGAAAGAAGATAGAACAAGATACAGGGCGCGGGCGTACTAGGATAGCGTTGGTTGGCGCGATTTGTCAAGATACTTGAAGCTACGAGGCGAAAGTCGCGCCCGCTTACCGACTTACGTCTTGGGGCATCCTAATAGAGCGCCGTCCACGACCGCTCCCTCAGCGGCCGCGCCAGGGCCGCGGCCTCAAGCGCCTTCTCGACCGAGCAGTGGGAGGATACGAGGGCGGCCCGGGCCCCGGCGAAGGCCGAAAAGTCGGCTCCTCCGGCGAGAACCGTGCCCCGGACGGAGCCTCCCGCGCCCCGCACGATCAGCTTCCCGCGCACCACCACGAGGCCGGCCAACTGCGCTCCGGATTCCACCACCAGGCTTCCCTGCACCAGCAATACCACCGGAACGGCCGGCGCTCCCGCCGGGAGGCTGAAGTCGCCCGGAGCGAACCAGACCGGGGAGGCGGGCGTGAGAACGCCTCCCGGCCGGATCGTGTCCGCTGCAGCGAGGAGGCTCGCCCAGCCGGCCGCTCCGAGGAGGGGGACGGACGCATTGCGCAGCGCCGGGTCCACGGTCCACGCGGGATCCCCGCGCAGGCAGCCTCCGGCCGGGCACTCCGAGATCACGAGGTCGGAGGCGTTGCCCAGGACGACGCCGGCGGCTGTCCGCACCGCTCCGGCACACGAGCCGCCCGTGTCCGCAGCCAGGGCGTCCACGAGCGCCCCGGCGCCGATTCGCACGGGGCCCGACGCCACGAGCGCGGCTTCGACGCCAAGCCGCAGCGGGGCGAGGCGCGCCGCGACGGCGAGGGTCCTCCGGGAGCCGGTCGCGTCGCTCCCTGTGGACCGGAGCAGAAAGAGCCACGGCCCGAGGCGCTGCACGACACCGGCGTATCTCGCGCCGCCGCCGCTGAGCGAACCCGAGAATGCGGACGAGTCATTGACACCGAGCCGGTTCATCGCGCCGGCATGCCAACCGGCCAGCGCCGCCTCGAGCCCCGCCTCGGCGGCGTCGAACGCGCGGCGGTCGCCCACCACGTTCGCGCCGACACGGTACTCCTGCAGGGCGGCGAACCAGAGTCCGGCGACAAGCGCAGCGAGGGCCACCAGCGCGAAGACAGCGGCCGCCAGGGCGATCCCGCGCTCGCGTCCGTGGGGGTCCGTCACCAGCCCGCTCATCGCCGCCCGTTGCGTGGGAAGACGACCGTGACCAGCGAATCGCTCCAGTGCTCCTGTCGCCCTCCCGTGGCCTGAAGGAGCGCGGTGCCCACGCCGCGCACCACCAGAGCGATCCTCGCGACACGCGTCGGCTCAGCGGTGGCCGCGCCGGTCGCGTCATAGTACGTGAGCTGGAGCCCCAGCGGATGCCGCAACGGGCCAGCGACCGGCGAGAGCGCCGCCCAGGCACCGCCGGACCAGCCGCGCACGCCCAGCCACCAGGCTCCGGTCTCGTCCGCATAGAGCCGATACACCGCCCGCTCGTACCAGCGGACCGGAGCGCCGAGCCCGACGGAGTCCAATGCGCCCACCGCGCCGACCAGCCGGAGCTCGCTGGCGGCGGCGCCGTCCGAGCAGGTCGCCGCTCCGCCGGCCGACGCGATCCCGAAGTCCAGCCACGCATCGTCGTCCTCCGTCGTGGGGTCGCCGTCGCGGAAGACGAGGGCACGATCGCGGGCAGGATCCACGTCGCGATAGCCGGAGCTGAGGCTCGTGCGCACGGCCATCCGGCCGGAGGACGGGTCAGGTGGAGCGCACACGAACTCCAACCCGCGCGTGGCCCGGATGGAAATGGAATCGGGACCCAATGCGACGATGTCGCCGCCCGAGGGGTCGAGCTCACGGAGCTCGACCGTCAAGACCTGCATCGCCGCACGCAGGCCCTCGTGCACCTCAAGCGCGGACGCTTGAAGCCGGAAGAAGCGCTGCGTCGCGAGGAAGACCTGAGCGGCGGCGCTCAGCGCGACCGTACCGAGGACGAGCGCCACGATCAGCTCGACGAGCGTGTATCCGCGGGTCGGGAATCGGCGGCTCAGGGCGTGCATGCGAAGGCCGTCCGGAACGTGTCGCTCCGCGCGCCCGGGCCCCACGGGTAGGTCGCCACCACAGTCATCTCCTGCAGGGCGCCGCGTCCGGCGACCGTCCTGGAGATGCGGAGGCCATGGCCGGCCGAGGCGACGCCGCTCGCCGGCGCGGAACAGCCTGTGGCGCGCACCGCCTCGATCTCGGCCCCCGCCACCGCGGCGGAGACCACCTGGGCGTCACCCCGGCGCACCAGCTGCCCGAGCGGCACCGCGGAGGCCGCCACCGCCAGCACGCCGACCGCCAGCATCGTGACGGCCACGACCAGCTCGAGCAGGGTGAAGCCGCGCACGCCCACGCGGGTAAGGATGGGGCCGGCCGACGGCAGGGAAGTTGCCGGACCGTTGCGGCGCGGAGCGAACGACGGCGGCCCGGCGCGCCTTCGCGCGCCGGGCCGGAGTTGCCTGCGGGAGGTCCTGCCCTAGTTCGGGGTCAGGGTGTTGAAGAAGTTCGCCACGCTGAAGCCCACCGGATCAATCTCGTAGTACCGGTTCCGGTAGAAGCGCCCGGTCGTCGGGAAGTAGGGCGGCGGGGTCTGGAACGCGCACTTGTCGTAGGAGTACCGCTTCACGTAGCCGGTGCCCCCCGTGGTGCCGACCGCGCCGCGCGTGCCCTGGATGGCCCCGCCCGTGAGGTACAGGCACCCGCGGCCGGTGGCCGTTGTGCCGCACGGCTCCTGCGACGTCGGGCCGGTGTCGTAGTTCTCCACCGTGAAGGAGTTGAGCGTCAGCAGCACGCCCTGCACGAACTCGTCCGACGTGGAGGCGTACGTCCTGTAGGCGCCGCCCGACGACCCCCATGGCTGCGGCGTGTTCAACACATTGTCCGACATGTAGATGTAGCCGGGCGTGGTTATCCCCAGCATGTCGGACGTCAGGCATTGCACCGCGCCGGGCGCGATGGCGTACTTGAGGTCGTCGGCGATGATGACGTTGCCACTCGCGGCCACGGTCACCTTGCCGCGCACCACGCCACTCAGGACGACCTTGCCGTTCACGTAGATGACGCCCTTGGAATTGGGGTTGAACGCGCGCGCCAGTGGCCAGAGGTACTTGGCCAGGCGAATCCGGGCGTCCTTCGCCGTGTCCACCGCCCTTGAGGCGGGCCGCGCCAGCGCCGCGATGACCGACGAGTCCGGGGTGTCGGTGTACTTCACCCAGTAGCCGAACGGGTCCTTCCTGCCGAGCGAGTCCGTGCCGGGATTGAAGGTGTTGTACTTCCGCCCGCCGGCAATGGTGTCGAGGTTCAGATGGTCGTCCCCACCCAGGAAGCAGCGCCCGCCGTTTGCGGCGTAGAGCGACTGGTTCCCGGCCGTGCTGTGGCTAGACGTCGAGTGCGCGCTGCCGCCGACCGGAGCGGTGGTGAGATAGGGGACGCTCGCCCACGGAGCGAGGGCGTCGTGATAGGCCGCGGTGAAGAATGTCGTGTCGGAGCGGCCCCCGACGGTGACGACGTGGAAGTCCCCGCAGTTCTGCTCCTGGTATGCGTTGGAGGTAGCTGTGCCCGTGGCGTACCCCGGCTGGGCGGACGCTGTGTCCATGTACACCCGGAAGAAGCCGTCGTTCGGATCCGTCACCCGGTTGTTTCCCAGAAGATCCAGGGCGACGAACTCGATGCGCAGCCGCGACTGGGTGCTCGAGGTGGCGCTCCCGGCCGTGGGGGCGGTGAAGTTCATCCCGCCCGCCGTCGCGTACGAGGCGATCTTGGCCAGATCCGGCGCGGTCGGCAGGGGAATGACCGCCCCGTGCGCGATGTACCCCACGTCGAAGATCCCGTAGTTGGCGCCGGTGATGGTGCCGGATACTTCGACCAGGCTGTGGAACCGCGCGCCGCTGCTGTAGATGCACATGTCGTCGTTGGTGTGCATCGGGCCGTAGATCTGGTCCATGTTGCCGAAGCAGATGCCGGAGCCCTCGTTATCCGTGTAGTACGCGAATTTGGCGAACGACTCCTGCGCCAGCTCGCCCCGCCGCACGACGACCGCGCCGCTCCTGTCGGTGATGACCGAGAGGACGCTTCCGAAGATGCCGTACTGGCCCGTCGAGGAGCCGGTCGGGCCGACGTAGACGCTCTGCGTGACGTTGGGGATCACGTTTCCGTTCGCGTCCTTGACCGGCTGGTTGGCGAACAGCGTCACGTACCCGGTGTCAGGGAAGAGAGTCGGCGTGCCGTTCAGCGCCGAGCGCCCTATCTCGATGCCGGCATCCGCGGCGTTCCGCATGTCCTCCTCGCGCTCCTGCCCCTTCGAGATGAGGTTGGCGCTGCTGGTCAGGAAGATCGCGCCGGCGGCCAGTGCCGCCACGGCGACGGTGATCAGCATGACCAGGACCAGGGCCATGCCCCGCTCGTCGGATCTGGTGGTCGTAGACATGAGTGCTTCTCCGAATCAGGGCACGGGGCCGATGGAGCCCGTCGTCGACGGCGTGGACTCCAGGGGCGTGCAGTCGAGGGCTGTCACTTGATAGACGTACGTGCTGTCGTCGAGCACCGACGCATCGGTGAAGGTGTAGCTGGTCTGCCCCGCCGGGATGGACTGGAGCGCGTCGTCGAACGTCCCGGCCAGCGTGCGGCGGTAAATCACGTACTTCTCCACGTCCTTCTCGCCGCTCGTCTCGTCGGTCGCCGGGCTCCAGGTGAGCGTGATGAAGGGAGCACCCAGAACGCCACCGGCGGTGGCCGTGACCGTCTTGCCGAAGATCGGCTGGTCGCCGCATGAGCGCTGCTTGGTCAGGCCGGCGTTGGGGATGCGGACCGTGGTCACCATCTCCCGGAGGATCTGCTGCGTACCGGTCATGCCGTTGGAGGCGTAGAGGTTCACCCGCACCGCGCGGACCGAGTCGATCCGGGAAGCCACGCCCGTATCGCCGAGCGCGCCGTGGATCGGCACGCTGTGCCGCATCGGCAGGTTCGCCGCCGACACCGTGAACAGGTTGCCGAGCGTGTCCGTCTGCAGCCAGTCGAAGAACGGGCGCCCCGGATACGGCAGGAGATTGCGCGCCACCACGTCAGGCGCGTTGTTGTTCACCTGCCGGTACATCAGATACAGGCCGCTGTGCCCCGGCGCCGTGTCGGACGCGATCCAGTAGGAGATGGTCTCGGCCGGTGAGATCTCGCCGCCGGTCGTCCGATACGTCGAGTCGGGATACAGGATGGACGTCCCCGGGATCACGAACTTCTGCGACGTGGTCGGGGCGTCGGTCGCGTTGGGATCCGCGTCGGGGTTGTAGTTGACCGCCGTCATCGAGTTCGGTTTCGGGCTGACAAGGTCGGCGTTGAACACCACCACCGTCGGCGAGATGTACACCAGCGTCGGCTGCTGCTCGGTCGTGCCCGCGCCCGCGTTCCGCAGCTCGCGATCCATGGTGCCGATCGCATAGCGCAGGTTCTGCATCGCATCCATGCGGTCCGCGGTGCCTGCGACCGCCCGGCTCACCCCCCGGAAGAACCAGATCGCCGAACTCATGACGATGCTGAGCACCACCAGGCTGATGAGCATCTCCATCAGCGTGAAGCCGCGCGAGTGTCTCATGGGGCCGCCACCACGATGGTTTTCTTGACGGCCGAGGCCAGCGTCGGCGCCGTCACCGTCACCGTGACTGTCTTGTAGTCGTTGGTCAGAGGCCGGGGCCCGCCGGTGTGCACGATGGTCGTCGACCGCGCGTAGCCGGTGAATCCCGAAATCGTCGGTTCCGCCACCCCGTAAATCGAGTCAATCGCCGAGTAGTTCGGCGACGACCGGATCTCCGAGAGCCGCTGGTCGGCCAGGAAGACCGCGATCGTGCGCGCCTCGGACTGCCGCTCGGTTCGCGAGAAGTTGAACGCGAACTGTCCCATCCCCAGGATTACCACCGCCAGAATCGTCAGGGCGATGATGATCTCGATGAGCGTCATGCCGCGCTCGGCGCCGGGGCGCTCGGTCGCGCGCATCAGAACTTCTTGATCCAGCTGGATCCGCTGTACTGATACCATTCCACCCGTCCCGTGGCCCGGATGACTTCGATCGACCGCGCGTCCTGCGGCCTGCTCGACTTCTGCGCGGTCGTGGTCGTGATGTAGAACCCGCCGTTCTCCGAAGCGCTGCCGTCGCGCCGGAAGATGATCTCCGGCAGCCCGTTCTGCGTGCGGGTGAAGCTCACTTTGTCAGACGAGTACAGGCGCACCGGCGCCCCGTTGCGCCCGAACACCACCCCTTCGCCAAGCGGATAGACGCGGACCCGCTCGCCGGTCTCAATCGCGTTGTCGTCGTTGGCATCCTCGTGGACCTTGATCTGGTTGTTCGCCACGTCGAAAAGAACGTTGACGTTGTACTGATCCGTCACCGCCAGCCGCTCCGCCCGGGCGATCAGCGCCGTCGTGCCGCGAACCGCGCCGTTGATCCGGTACCCTGACCAGTTGAGCTTGGGCAGCCCGAACGCGGCCACGAGCGCGATCAGCACGATCACCATGAGGATCTCGATCAGGGTGAAACCCGCACGGCCATTTCGACGATGATCGGTCACTGAAGGACCCTCCTGGATACCGCCTCAAGCATGGGAAGTCGCAAGGCCAATGCCAGCTGACTCCTGGCGTCGTCGACCATCATCAAGATGTTGGAATGTATAGGCTTAGACGCGCAGTGACAGGCGCAGCGCCACTCCGCGCTGGTGATGAACCGTGCAACTTCCGCGTCTTTGTGTGCAATGGGTTGCAGCTCTATCCGTGTCGCCACACTGGCGTCACTGCCCCTGGTCGTCGGTGATCCCGAGGCCCTTGAGCTTGTAGAACAGAGCGCGCACCGAGATGCCCAGCAGCTGAGCCGCCTTGCGCCGGTTCCCACCGCTCCTGAGCAGCGCCTCGCGGACAAGTTGCTGCTCGAGATCGTCGCCCTGATGGCGGAGCGTGAGATCGGCGCCGAAGCCGCCGGCCTCCGCAGGCCGCCCACCGGGCGCCAGCACCGCGGCCGGGAGGTCCTCGCGACGCACCGTGCGCCCATGCGCCAGGACCAGGGCCCGCTCCAGCGCGT
>DATKLR010000187.1:0-2150 GCA_035542295.1 Gemmatimonadales bacterium
CGGCCCAGGCGGCCGATCGCCTCGTGTACGAGCGGCCCGACCACCCCGACTGGGGGCTCGGTGGCGGCGTCACGGAGGACGGGCGGTACCTGATCATCGGCGTCTCGCTCGGCACGGACTCACGGAATCGCGTCTACTACATGGACCTCGGGAGCGCGCGGAATCCCCGGATCCACGGCACGGTCGTCCGGCTGCTCGACGATTTCGATGCGGCCTACGGTTTCGTGGGGAACCTCGGTCGGGTCTTCTACTTCCGCACCAACCTCGGGGCCCCGCGCGCCAAGCTGATCGCGATCGACACGCGTCATCCCGAGCGGAGCGCCTGGCGCGAGATCATCCCACAGGCCGCGGACGTGCTGGAAAACGTCGCGCTCATCGGGGGCCGGTTCGTCGCCAACTACATGCAGGACGCGCACAGCCGGCTGGCGGTCTTCGACACGGCCGGCACGCCCGTCGCCGACGTCCCGCTGCCGACGCTGGGCGCGATCTCGGGGATCAGCGGCCGAGCCGACAGCCCGGAGATGTTCTACGCCTTCACCTCGTTCCTCTATCCCACCAGCATCTTCCGGTACGACGTCGCGACGGGCCAGGGCGCTGTGTGGAAGGCCCCGCACATCGGCTTCGACGCGAGCCGCTACGAGACGCAGCAGGTCTTCTACCCCAGCAAGGACGGCACGCGGGTGCCGATGTTCCTGACCCACCGGAAGGGCATCACGCGCGACGGCTCGAATCCGGTGTACCTGACCGCATACGGCGGCTTCGACATCAGCACCCTGCCCTCGTTCTCGGTGGTGAATGCGGTCTGGCTCGAGATGGGGGGCGTGCTGGCAGAGCCCAACCTCCGCGGCGGCGGCGAGTACGGCGAGGAGTGGCACCAGGCCGGGATGCACGAGAAGAAGCAGAACGTGTTCGACGACTTCATCGCCGCAGCGGAGTACCTGATTCGCGAGGGGTGGACGCGCACGGCGAAGCTGGCGGTGGGAGGCGCCTCCAACGGCGGCCTGCTGATCGGCGCGGTGGAAGATCAGCGGCCCGAGCTGTTCGGCGCCACGCTGCCGGCGGTGGGCGTGATGGACATGCTGCGGTTCCAGAAGTTCACGATCGGCTGGGCGTGGGTGACGGAGTACGGCTCGTCCGACAGCGCGAGCCAGTTCCCGTACCTCTTCAGGTACTCGCCGCTGCAGAACATGCGGCCGGGGGTCCACTACCCGCCGACGCTGGTGACCACGGCGGATCACGATGATCGGGTCGTGCCGGGGCACTCGTTCAAGTACACGGCGACGCTGCAGGCGGACCAGGGCGGGCCGGCGCCGATCCTGATTCGGATAGAGACGCGCGCCGGGCACGGCGGCGGGATGCCGGTCTCGAAGCAGATCGAGCTGAACGCCGATCGCTGGGCATTCCTGGTGAAGAACCTGGGGATGTCGCTGCCCTCCCAGTAGAGAGCAGCTCAGAGCAGGCCCGGCAACTCGGCTACGGAGTTGATGACACGATCCGGGACGATGCCGCTCGCGGCGACGACATCGTCCCGGAATTTGCCGGTCCGCACCATCCACGCGGTGAGGCCCGCCCGCTGCGCGCCCTCGACGTCGCCCCACAGGTCGTCGCCGACCATCACCACGTCCTTTGCCTGTTCGACCGCCTGCTTGCCCAGCGACGCGAGCGCCGTGCGGTAGAACTCCGGCGACGGCTTGCCGCAGACCAGTGCTCTCTTGCCGGTCGCGTACTCGAGGGCGGCGACGAACGGCCCGGCGTCGAGCGCGAGGGCACCGCCACGCAGCCAGTACCGGTCGCGCTGGAGCGCAATCAGCTCCGCGCCCTCCATCAGGTGCAGGAAGACCCGGTTCAGCTTCGCGAAATCCCACGCGTCGCCGAGGTCACCGACCACAACCACCTCGGGCCTGGCGCTCTTCAGCTCGAACTCGGCGAAGTCCTCGAGCGCATCGGCGGCGACGCACGCCGCGACCCGCCGGATCCCGCGCTGCCTGAGGAGCGCAACGCACGCCTGGGGCGCGCTGATGATCTCCTCCGCACGCGCCTCGAACCCGTAGCCGCTCAGCCGCTCGGCCAGGAGGCGGCGGGAGCGGCGGGTGGTGTTGGTGACGTAGCGGAACGGGACGCCGCGGCGCCTGAGCTCGGCCAGCGCCTCC
>DATKLR010000188.1:0-20898 GCA_035542295.1 Gemmatimonadales bacterium
GTATGCGGCGAGCCCAGGCCGCCGCGTGTCGTCCACCAGCTCCGCGCCGCCCGGCTTGAGCCGGAGGCTCGCGATCGCCCCGGTCGCCGAGTCCACGCGCACCGCCAGCCGCCCGTTTTCGACCGCGAACCGCGAGGCCCGCGCGTCACCGCCGGTGCCCGCGCGAGCGGGCCGGATCCGGTAGCGGCGTCCGGAGAACGGCGGCAGCCCCTTCACCAGCACCGCCAGCTCGCCGGTCGCCAGCCGCTGCGAGGACGCCAGACGCCCCGCGGCGTCCGCCACACGGTCGCCGCCGCGCGACAGCTCCGCCGGAACGACGACCAGCTCGGTCCGCGGCCAGGATGTGGTGTTGAACACGTCGAACGCGCCGGGGATCGGCCGCCCACGGGACGCGACCGCTCGGGACACCAGCAGCCGCGAGAGACTGTCGGCACCGAGCGCGAAGGCCTGCTTGTAGCGCCACTGGCTCACCACCTCGGGCGCGTCCGGCGTGTCGACGCTCGCCGCCGCGCCCCACGTGTGCTCGTCCCAGAGCACCACGTCCCGCCACGCCGCGTACTCGTCGCCCGGCGCGCAGGCCTCGGACGCGAGCAGCGCGCACAGCGCGTCCGCCTGCACCAGCCGGCTGGAGGCCGCGCGCGCCAGCGCCGTCTCGCGCGCCGTCGACGCCGCCCCGTCCTCCCAGTAGCCGGTGAAATCGCCGGCGACGACCGGCAGCCGGCCCGCGTAGCCGGCCTCCAGGGCCCGGAACAGCTGCGCGTGCGTCACGATCAGCAGCCGCGGCGATGCGTAGCGCCGGTTCCACTCCATCACGTAGTCGGGCAGGTCCGGGTCGGTCGGGCCGTTGTCGCCGTCCACCGTGTACGGGAGCTGCACCGGGACGTAGGGATTGCCCGCCGCCTCGAGCCGCCGCATCAGGCTGAACAGCTTCTGCTCGCCGGAGACGCGGATGCGCGCCTCGTGGAACTGCGAGTAGCTGGCCCCCGCCACCCAGGCAAGCACGGTGTCCTGGCGCGACTGGGAAACCCAGTAGAAGGGCCGGTCGCCCCAGTCCTCCAGCACGTAGCCGATGCGGTCACCGTTGTTCGGCGCCATCGCGAACCAGCGCACGCGACTCTGCGCGAGCGCCGTCACGATGCCCCACGACTGGCCGGGGATGTCCGAGATGACCGCGGTTGTGATGGGCAGGCCGAGCGAGTCCCGGAGGCGCCGCGCGTACTCGAAGAAGTGCGTCATCTCGGGCGCGGTCGCCAGGCCGCTCAGCGTGCCGCCCAGGAATGCGTTGAGTCCGATGCTGCCCTCCCGCACGTCGGCGAGGAAGCGCTCCTTGAGCGCGTCGGGCGCCTGGGCGAGCCAGCTCTCGACCGGCCAGAGCATCTCGACGTTCCAGCGGTAGCGTGCCTCGGGCGGGTAGCTCCGCGTGCGCTCGATGAGCCGCAGCGCGTCCTCGATGTTCCGCCACTGCTTCCGCTCGACCACCGGCTGCAGGTCGGAGTAGCCGATGTCGTTGTGCGAATAGGAGAGGAGGTAGACGTCGCGCTGCGGCACGGGCGTGAGCGCCAGCAGCGTGTCGAGCGCGACCGTCCCGTCGAGCCGCACCACCACGCGCACGTCGTGCGGTAAGGCCGGCCCGGCGAGGGCCCGCACGACGTTGGCGCCGAATTGCAGGGACCTGTCCACCGGCGCGTGACCGGCCACCTCGACCCGGACCGCGCGGGCGCCCGACAGGTTGTCGAGGATGACGCGGATCTGCGCCTCCACCGAGTCCCCCGCCTTCACCAGCACCGGATCCTGCGCCACGCGCGGGTGCGCGGCGAGCCGGTGCCGGAACGTCATGTACCAGTCGCTGCTCTCGGCGTCCTGCCCGGTCACCGTGAGCGCGAGCGGCGCGCCGGGGGTCAAGGCCGATCTGGGCAGCGTCAGCGTCATGTAGCCGAAGACGTCCTGGAACTGGTCCACCAGCGTCGGGCGGAACGCGAGGCGCGCTCCGTCCGCGCCCGCCACGCTCCAGTCTCGCGCCGCCGAGTCCCTGATGCTCGAGAAGGTGAACGCGTGCCGGCCGCCGATGGCGAAGTCGAAGTCGTGGACGCCCTTGCTCCCGGCCAGGCCGGCGATCCAGACGAACGCCACCGTGTCGGCGGCGAGGGAGGACGGGACCGTGTCGGTGAGCCACGTGACGGACTGCACGTCGCGCCGCGCGCGCGCCAGGAGAGCGGTCTCCGCCTCGGGATGCGGGGAGTGGTAGGCCAGAACCGCACCGGACACGTCGGCGAGATAGCCGCTCAGCCTCGGCGGCGGTTGCGGGGCCGGCGGCTCGGGAGGCCGGCGGTCGGCGCTCACGGACGTGAACCGGATGAAGCCCCAGTGCTCGGGCTGGTGCATGTCGATCATCCCCTGCGGCGTCCAGACCCAGTTGTCCTCCCTGAGGCCCGGGACCTTCACGTACCTGCCGTTCTCCACCGTCGTGCGCCATTCCACCCGCGAGTAGTTGATGCGCCAGGTCTGGCCCGGCCGCGGCGCCGAGCGGGTGTGGCTCGCCCGCTCGAGCGACGCCCACGGGAGCGCCATCGTGACGGTCCAGCCCGAATCGGTGTCGGTCGGGTCGTTCAGCGTGCCGTGGACCTGCACGCCGGTGCTGAGCTCCGCGATGTCGAACGCGTTGTCCGCGTGCCCCCCCTCGCGGTAAGGCTTCTCGAGGAACAGGTCCCACACCGTGTTCAGGGCGTTGATCTCGAGCTCGACGTACTGCTTGGCGTCGCCGTCCGGGTCGATGAACATCTCGAAGTCGTTGTCGTGGAAGATCACGGCGTCGTGCTGGGTCAGCGTCGCCCAGACCTGGGGCTCCTCGAGCTCGGCGGCCACGTACAGGTAGCCGTCGTCCCACAGCATCTTCATCCGCGTGCGGAACCGTGGCGCGGGCATCCGGTCGCCCTGGATGTCGACGAACGCGTCCGACCAGGGCGCGGCGCGCCAGGCGGGATCGTCGAGCGAGCCGTCGAGTCGCGGAGGGGTCGGCGCGCGGTAGCAGACGTACGAGCGAGGCACGTCCTGGGCCGCCGCGGCGAGGGGCGCGAGGCCGAGCAGCAGGGCGAGTCGGAGGGTGCGACGGGACACGGCGGCTCCGGATCCGGGTGGACCGTGGAAAGCTGGCGCCGTCACGGCGCCGCGGCTAGCGTACCTGCCATGCGCAGACCCTCGCTGCTCATCGTGGCCGCGCTGCTGGCCGGTTGCGGCACCCAAGGCGTGTCCCCCCGCGTCGCGTGGAACGGGAGCTTTCCCCCGCTGTGGCGCCATCCGACGCCGCGCTCCGAGGCCAGCGGCCGCTATACGATGGTGGTCTCCGACCATCCCGTGGCGAGCCGGATCGGGGTCGAGGTGCTGCGCCGCGGCGGGAACGCGATTGACGCGGCGGTCGCGGTCGGCTTCGCGCTGGCCGTCGCGCACCCGCAGGCGGGGAACATCGGCGGCGGGGGGTTCCTGGTCTACCGGGCCGCCGATGGCCGTTCGTACGCGCTCGACTTCCGGGAGACGGCGCCGGCCGCCGCAACGCGCGACATGTACCTCGACGCTCAAGGCGGGCTGACCGACAGGCGCCTGACCGGCGCGCTCGCCGCGGGCGTCCCCGGCACGGTGGCCGGCCTCTGGGAGATGCACCGCCGCTTCGGACGCCTGCCCTGGGGCGACGTGGTCGCGCCGGCGATCGCGCTCGCCCGGGACGGCGTGGTCATCGACACGGCGCGCGCGGCCGCCTTCGCCAATCCGGCCTCGGAGCAGCGGTTGCGCCTCTTCCCCACCACCGTGGCCGCGCTCCTCCCCGGCGGCCGGAGGCCCGGGCTGGGCGACACGCTGCGGCAGCCGGACCTCGCGCGCACGCTGGCCCTCATCGCCGACTCGGGCGGCGACGCGTTCTACCGCGGCTCCATCGCCGCGGCGATCGTCGCCGAGATGCAGCGGAGCGGCGGCATCGTCACGCGCGCCGATCTCGAGGGCTACCGGGCGAAGTGGCGCACCCCGCTCAAGACCACGTACCGCGGCTGGGAGGTCATCGGCATGCCGCCGCCGTCGAGCGGCGGCGTGACGATGACCGAGATGCTCAACATCCTGGAGGGGTACGATCCGCTCCCGCCCTACGGCTCGCCGCGGCTGATGCACCTCGAGCTGGAGGCGATGCGTCGCGCGTTCGCCGACCGGAACTACTGGCTTGGCGACCCCGACTTCGTCACGATGCCGATCGCGCGGCTCATCAGCAAGCGCTACGCGGACTCGCTGCGCCGAGGCATCGACCCGGACCGCGCGACGCCGACCGCCAGCCTGCCGCCGGTTGCCGAGGGCAGCCACACGACCCACTACTCGATCGTGGACCAGGAAGGCAACGCCGTCGCGATCACCTACACGCTGAACGACGACTTCGGCTCCGCCCTCGTCGTCGGCGGCGCGGGGTTCCTGCTGAACGACGAGATGGACGACTTCGCGGCCAAGCCCGGATCGCCGAACCTCTTCGGGCTCGTGCAGGGCGAGGCCAACGCGATCCAGCCCGGGAAACGGATGCTCTCGGCGATGACGCCCACCATCGTGCTCGATCGGCACGGCAGGCTGACCCTGGTCCTCGGCTCGCCGGGCGGGCCCCGGATCATCAGCGCCGTGATGCAGGTAATCTCCAACGTCGTGGACCACGGGATGACGCTGGCACAAGCGGTGACCGCGCCGCGCATCCACCACCAGGCGCTCCCCGACTCCATCTTCTGGGAGCCGGAGGGCATCTCGCCCGAACAGCGGCGGGACCTGCAGGCCATGGGCTACGTGCTCGAGCAGCGGCCGCACTGGGTCGGGGACGTCAACGCCGTGCTCGTGACCCGGCGCGGCATCGAAGGGGTCGCGGACCCGCGCCGCGGGGGCGGTGCGGCCGGCTGGTAGGAGGCAACCGATGATACGCCGTTTCGTGTTCGTCGTCGCCGCGCTGGCCGCGGCGTCCCCAGCCCGCGCGCAGGCGCGCCACCCGATGACGGTCCGGGAGTTCGTGGGCCTCGATCGGCCGGGCGAGCCCGCGATCTCGCCCGACGGGCGGTGGGTGGCCTACAACGTCACCACGACCGACCTCGCGACCTGGCGGCGCCGCACCGACCTCTGGCTGGTGCCGGCGGCGGGCGGCGAGCCGCGGCGCCTGTCCACCGACTCGCTCGGCGGCCGCAGCGCGCGCTGGTCCCCGGACTCGCGCTCCGTCGCCTACGTCACCACCCGCGCCGGCGCACCCCAGGTGTGGATCGTGGAGCCGGAGACCGGAGCACGCCGCCAGCTCACCACCCTTTCGACGGGCGCGGACGGGCCGGTGTGGTCGCCGGACGGGCAGTCCATCGCGTTCGTCTCGCCGGTCTATCCGGCGTGCTCCGACGACGCCTGCAACCGACAGAAGGCGGAAGCGGACGAGGCGCGGCCGAGCCGGGCGCGTCTCTACGACCAGCTCCTCTACCGGCACTGGAACGCCTGGGACGACGGCACGCGCAGCCATCTGTTCGTCGTGCCCGCACAGGGCGGCACCCCGCGCGATCTCCTGGCGGGCAAGGACTGGGACACGCCCGTTCCGCCGTTCGGCGGCACGGCGGACTACGCGTGGAGCCCCGACAGCCGCGAGCTGGCGTTCACCACGAAGGTCGGCCGCGACCAGGCGTGGACGACCAACACCGACGTCTACACCGTGAGCGCGAGCGGCGGCGAGCCCGTGGACGTCACCGCCGCCAACCACGGCGCCGATCAGACACCGGCGTACTCGCCCGACGGCCGCTGGCTGGCGTACCTCTCGCAGGCGAAGGCCGCCTACGAGTCCGACCGCATCCGGCTGATGGTGATGGACCGCGCGACGGGCGTGGCGCACGAGGTCCCGAAGGCCTTCGACCGCTGGGTCGGCGAATACGCCTGGGAGCCGAATTCCCAGGGCTTCGTCGTGATCGCCGAGGACCGCCAGCTGGACCGCTTCTTCCACATCACGCTCGCAGGCGACGTACACCACGTGCACCCGGGCGGCGACGTTTCCCAGCTCTCGCTGGGCGGCGGAACCGGCGGGCAGCCGGATGTCGTCGCGTTCCTGAGCGACGCGATCAACCGGCCGGCGGACGTCTACGTCTGGCGCATCGACCACGCGAATCCGACGCCGCCGCTCCAGGTGACGCACCTCAACGCCGACACGCTCCGCACGCTCGACCTTCCGCCGGCGCAGGAGATCGCGTGGCGCGGCGCCCTGGGCGACAGCGTGCACGGCCTCCTCCTCAAGCCGCCCGCGTTCGATGCCTCGCGCCGCTACCCGCTGCTCGTGCTGGTGCACGGCGGTCCGCAGGGCGCCTGGCTGGACCAGTTCCACCCGCGCTGGAATCCGGAGCTGTTCGCCGCGCCGGGCTACGTCGTCTTCATGCCGAACCCACGCGGCTCGACCGGCTTCGGCCAGCGGTTCATCGACCAGATCGCGCGCGATTGGGGCGGCAAGGCGTTCGTGGACATCATGCGCGGCGTGGACGTGGTCGCCCGGCTGCCGTACGTGGACTCGACGCGGATGGGCGCCGCGGGCGGCTCGTTCGGCGGCCACATGGTCAACTGGATCAACGGCCACACCACGCGGTTCAAGGTGCTGGTCGCGCACGACGGCGACTTCAACCTCTCGTCCATGTACGGCGCCACCGAGGAGCTGTGGTTCCCCGAGCACGACCTCGGCGGGCCGCCGTGGGTGGACCGCACCGACTACGAGCGCTGGTCGCCCGACCGCTTCGCGAGCCGGATGCGCACGCCGGAGCTGGTGATCCACGGCGGGCAGGACTTCCGCGTGCCGGAGACCGAAGGCTTCCAGGCCTTCACGGCGCTGCAGCGGCGGGGCGTGCCGTCGAAGCTGCTCTACTTCCCCGACGAGGCGCACTTCGTCGTGAAGGCGCAGAACCAGGTGGTCTGGTGGACGACGGTTCACCAGTGGCTGGCCGGCTACCTCCATCCCGAGGGGGCCGCGGGGGCCGCGCCGGCGGACGCCCGGGCCAACCCGCGATGAGTTCATTGCGCCGCCCGCCGCGCCCCCAACCCGTCTTGGGAGGCCCCGCGCAGCCGTAGGTGAACAGCCTCAAGGCGCTTCTTCCTTACTTCCGGCCCTACCGGGGCCGGCTGGCCGTCGGACTGCTGCTGGTGGCCCTGGCCAACGTGTTCACGCTCGCGGCGCCGGACTTTCTGCGGCGCGGCGTGGACGCGCTCGGCCGCCCGGGAGCGGGGCACGCGCTGCTGCTGATGGCGGGCGGTCTGGTCGGGGCGGCGCTGCTGGGCGGGGCGGCGCGGTTCGGGATGCGGCAGCTGCTCAACGCGGTGAGCCGGTGGATGGAGTACGACCTGCGGAATGCGTTGTTCCGCCATCTCACCACGCTGCAACCGTCGTTCTTCCACCGCACGCCGACCGGCGACATCATGGCGCGCGCGACGAACGACCTCGCGGCAGTGCGCATGGCCGCGGGGCCGGCGGTCATGTACCTCACCGACACGGTGAGCCGCGCAGTGATGGCGGTGCCGCTGATGGTGCAGATCGACTGGCGCCTGACGGTGCTGGGACTGCTCCCGCTGCTCGGCATGCCGACGACGATGATCCTCCTGGGCCAGCGGATCCACCGCCGCTTCGAGGCGGTGCAGGAGCATTTCGGCACCCTCACGACGCAGGCGCACGAGAACCTGAGCGGGGTCCGCGTGGTGCGGGCCTACCGGCAGGAGGAGGCCGAGGAGCGGAAGTTCTTCGGGCTCAACCTCGAGTACCTGCGGCGCAACATGAAGCTAGCGCAGACCTATGGCGCGCTCTTCCCGCTCATCACCTTCTTCGGCGGCGCGGGCGGCGTGCTCACGCTGTGGTTCGGCTCCGTGCTGGTGGTGCGCGGCACCGTGACCTTGGGCGGGTACATCGCCTTCACGACGTACCTGGTGCTGCTGGTCTGGCCGATGATCGCGTTCGGCTGGGTCATCAATCTGTTCCAGCGCGGCGCCGCCTCGATGGAACGGATCCAGCAGATCCTCAACGAGGTGCCGACCATCGCCAGCCCGAAGGACGCCCGGCCGCTTCCGCCGCTCGCGCCCGGCGGCGGACGGCGCCTCGAGTTCCGGAACGTGTCGTTCCGCTACCCGACCCCGCGGCCGGGCGAGGGCTCTCCCGCGGGAGACCGCGGCTGGGCGCTGCGGGAGATCTCGTTCGCCGCGCCGGCGGGGTCGTGGGTGGCGGTCGTCGGCGCGACGGGCTCAGGCAAGAGCACCCTGGTCGAGCTCATCCCCCGCCTCGCCGACCCGGACGAGGGCGCGATCCTGCTCGACGGCCTCGAGCTCAGGCTGCTATCGCTCGGGGAGCTGCGCCGCGCCGTCGGCTTCGTGATGCAGGAGACCTTCCTCTTCTCCCAGACCATCGGCGAGAACATCTCGTTGGGCGAACTGCCGGAGACCGACGTGGTCGCCGCCGCCAAGGTGGCGCAGCTCCACGAGACGATCATGGCCTTTCCCGCCGGCTACGAGACGATGCTGGGCGAGCGCGGGATCAACCTGTCGGGTGGGCAGAAGCAGCGGACGGCGCTGGCTCGCGCGCTGGCGCGCAAGCCGGACATCGTCGTCCTCGACGACGCGCTCTCGGCGGTCGACACGGACACGGAGGCCGCGATCCTGCGCGGGCTCAAGCAGGCGCTGGCGGGCGTCACGACGCTGGTGGTATCGCATCGCATCACGGCGATCCGCGACGCCGACCTGATCGTCGTCCTCGACGGGGGCCGGATCGTCGAGACGGGCAGGCACGACGACCTGTTCGAGCGGAGGGGACGGTACTGGCAGCTGCTCAGACGGCAGCAGCTGGAGGAGTCGCTGGAGTCGGTCGGATAGCAGAACGACCTGAAGGCAGTGATCCGGTCAGTTGCCAGACGCCAAGTTGCCAGTGGTTTCCAGTGACCAGCCGCGAGACGACAGTAGAGGCCCGGCCACCGAGCCGCGGCGACGCCTCATCTGCCTCTACAGAAGACTGATGACTTGGAACCTCTGGCAACTCGGCGTCTGGCAACTATCCTGAATTCTCGCCGCTCAGTTCTCGTCTCTCAGAGGCGTGACTTCAGGAACGCGGGCGTCAACGATTGCAGCCAGCCCGACAGCAGGGTGAAGCTCCCCGTCAGCATCAGCACGCCCACCACCACCAGCAGCGCCCCCGCGACGCGCTCGACCCACCCGATGTAGCGCCGGAAGCGCTGGAACCAGCGGAGGAACCACTCCAGCGCCCAGGCCGCGACCAGGAACGGCAGGGCGAGGCCGAGCGAGTAGGCGCCGAGCAGCCGCAGCCCCTGCGCCAGGTCGGCGCGCGTGGACGCGTAGAGCAGGATCGAGCCCAGGATCGGCCCGATGCACGGCGTCCAGCCGGCGCCGAACGCGATGCCCGCCAGGACCGAGCCGAGGTAGCCGAGCGGCTTGTCGGCGAGCTGGACGCGGGCCTCGCGCGACAGGAACGCGATTCGGAATGCGCCCATCGTGTACAGGCCGAAGCAGACGACGAGCAGGCCGCCGATCCGCTCCAGCCAGGTCTGGTAGGTGACCAGCAGGCGGCCGACGGCGGTCGCGGTGGCGCCCAGCGCCACGAAGATCAGGGTGAACCCGATGACGAACAGCAGCGCGTGGAGGACGGCGAGGTGGCGCCGCGCCTGCATCTCGCCGACGCCGCTCATGCCCGTGATGAACGACAGGTAGCTCGGCACCAACGGCAGGACGCAGGGCGAGAGGAACGACAGGAGCCCCGCGAGGAACGCGACGGTCACGGCCTACGTCGAGGGCGGGCGGGAGCGCCGGGGCGCGAGCGCTCCCTACGCCTTGGGCGCCGGCGGCGACGCCGCAGGTGCCTCGTCCATGTGATTGTACTCGACGTACACGCAGGAGGCGACCACCGTCGTCCACAGGCCGTCGGGTCCGCACTCGGCGGTCTGCGTGACGTTGCGCGTTTTCACGATGTCGCCGGACATCAGGTACACCGCGCGCCGCTCGTCCCACGCCTGGTTGGGATCGAAGGCGACGCCGAGGGTGGTGGCGAGCATCGACGCCGCGAGATCCTCGGCGTAGTCGCCCGCCAGCTCCTCCTTCTGCCCGTAGGCGTGGTGCTCCGAGATGTAGCCGTAGTGGTTCGCATCCGCCGGGATGGCCAGCCCGATCGAGGCGGCCACCATCCGGCTCGGCTCGTTCGTGGCCATCTCCGCCAGCACGGCGAAGACCACCTGTCCCGGCTGCAGCTGCTGCACCCCCTCCTGCCTCGTGACCAGCTTGCAGTGGGGCGGGAAGATCGAGCTGACCCGCACCAGATTGCACTTCTCGATGCCGGCGTCGCGCAGCGCCATCTCGAAGCTGGTGAGCTTTTCCTTGTGGCGGCCGACGCCACGCGTGAGGAACCCCTTGGTCGGCACGAGATGCATGGGATTGAACACTTCGGTACCTCTACTCGGACTGAGGAGAAGGTGGGGCTGGCGCCGCGCCGCTCTGCTGACACTCGCGGCACAGGCCGTAGATGTCCAGCCGGTGATGATGATGCGTGAAGCCGTATTCTTCCGCGATGACCGCCTTCAGCTTCTCGAGCTTGTCGTGGGTGAACTCGACCACCCTGCCGCACCGCATGCAGATCAGGTGCTCGTGATGCGGATGGCCGGGGACGCGCTCGTAGCGCCGGAACCCCTCGCCGAAGTCGCGCTCGCTGATCATCCCGCTCCGTGCCAGGATGTCCAGCGTCCGGTACACGGTGGCCTTGCCGATCCGGAGGCCCCGCTGGCGCAGCCGCTGCTCGATGTCCTCCACGGAGAGGTGGCCGCCGGCCTCGAGCACCACCTCCGCGACCTGCTCGCGCTGCGAGGTCACCGGCAGGCTGTGTTCCCGCAGGTAGCGGCGGAACTGCTGCAGGAGCTGCGATCGCTCAGCCGGTGCCGGACTGCTCACCCTCGCCCGCCTTCCATGCCGTGAGATCCACCGGCTCCGCCTCGCCCGCCTCGTCCGCCCGCCGGCGCACGCCCTCGAGCACCTCGGGGAGCAGGCCGGCCGGTGCCTCCGCCGTCTCCTCGACGTTCACCGTGACCTTGCCCCGGTCGGGTCCCTTGAGCGCCACCGTGTACCGCGCGCGGTAGACCAGGCGCCGGTCCCCGCCCGCCACGCGGCTTACCACCGCCACGCCATGGTCCCGGCCCTCGCGCCGCACCGGCGGGAACGCGTAGACCGCCTCCACCTCGGAGCGCGGCATCCGCTCGGCCAGCGCGTCCAGGAGCCGCGCCACCGGCTCGCTCCCGGCCGCGCCGCTCATGCCGGAACGACAAACCGGCCGCCGGGGAGCTCCCCATCGGCCGGCGCTTGCGTCATCGCGGCCCGGCGTCGCTTCACCGCGCGGGGCCCGACGGAGCAGCCGGGGCCGGAATATGCTGTCGGGCCATAGGCGGCGCGAATAATACGAGAGCCGGGAGGCGAGTTCAATACCGTTACAGGAGCGAGACGGGATCGCGGTCCACGACCAGCCGCACGCCCGACGGCAGCGGCGCTCGCGCGGCGAGGTAGCGCGCCAGGCGCGTCAGCGCTCCGCCGTCCGCCGCCTTCACCAGGAAGTGCCAGCGCCACCGCTCGCGGATCCGCTCGATCGGGCACGGCGCCGGGCCGAGCACGGTGGCGCCCAGGGCGGGCCGCGCCGCCAGGAGCGCCTGGAGCCACTCGACCACGCGCCCCGCGGCGCGCGCCACCGCCCGCTCGTCCGTCCCGCTCAGGACGCCGTTCACCAGCCCCACCTCCGGCGGATACGGCGGGTCGCGGCGCTCCGCCAGCTCCGCCTCCAGGAAGCCCCGCACGTCGTGGCGCGCCGCGCGCACGATCGCGTGGTGCCCCGGCGCGCGCGTCTGGACGATCACACGGCCGCCGAGCGGGCCGCGGCCCGCGCGGCCCGCCACCTGGGTCAGCAGCGCGAAGGTGCGCTCGGCCGCCCGGAAGTCCGGGAGGTTCAGCGCGACGTCGGCGTCCACCACGCCGACCACCGTCACCCGCGGGAAGTCGAGCCCCTTGGCGATCATCTGGGTCCCCACCAGCACGTCCACGGTGCCGGCGCCCACGCGCTCGAGGATGCGGTGGTGCGACCACTTGCCGCCGGTGGTATCGAGGTCCATTCGCGCGATGCGCGCAGCCGGGAAGCGCGCGGCGACGAACTCCTCCACCTGCTGCGTGCCGACGCCGCGGTAGCGCTGGGTGGCCGCGCCGCACCGCGGGCAGGCCGACGGCGGGCTCTCGCGGTAATCGCAGTGGTGGCAGCGCAGCGAGGGCGGCGCGCGGTGGTAGGTAAGGGTGATGCTGCAGTTCGGGCAGGTCCAGACCTCGCCGCACGCGGGACACTGCACGAAGACGCTGAAGCCGCGCCGGTTGAGGAGGATCATCACCTGCTCGCCGCGCTCCAGCGCCCCCTGCACCGCCGCGTCCAGCCGCTCGCTCCACGCGACCGCGCCGGAGCCGGGCCGCTGCGACGCGGAGCGCAGATCCACGACCTCGACCGGCGGCAGCGGCCGCGCCTCCACCCGCTCGGGCAGCTCGATCAGGCGCAGGGCGCCGCGGGACGCCGCCGTCCAGCTCTCGAGCGACGGCGTGGCACTGCCCAGCACCACCGTGGCCCCCGCCAGCGCGGCGCGCCGGATCGCCACCTCCCGCGCATGGTAGCGCGGCGCCTCGCCCTGTTTGTAGGACGTGTCGTGCTCTTCGTCCACCACGATCGCGCCCAGGTCGCGAACCGGCGCGAAGACCGCGGACCGCGCACCGATCGCGACGTGCCGCTGCCCGTCCTTGAGCGCCCGCCAGGCGTCGTAGCGCTCGCCGTCGGAGAGGCCGCTGTGCAGCACCGCCACGTCCTCGCCGAAAACGCCCTTGAACCGCGCGACCGTCTGCGGCGTGAGCGCGATCTCGGGCACCAGCACGATGGCTCCGCGCCCCGCCGCGAGCACGCTCTTGAGGTACCGGAGGTAGACGAGCGTCTTGCCGCTCCCGGTGACGCCGAACAACAGTGCGACGCCGCCCGGCCCGAGCGCTTCGAGCGCCGCGATCGCCCGGTGCTGGTCCGCCGTGGGCTCGGCGGGTGGCGGGCTCGCCGGGAGTGCGGCGAAGGGGTCGCGCATCCGCATCTCCGCGACGCTCCGCACATCGCCCCGTTCCACCAGGGCATTCAGCGCGGACGCCGAGACGCCGTTCCGCGCCAGCGTCTGCGCGCTCGCCCGGCCGCCCAACCCCACCAGCGCCTCGTAGGCCTCGCGCTGCTTCGGCGACCGGGCGAAGCGCCGATCCACCTCGAGCAGGTGCTCGTAGCGCGTCACCAGCTCGAAGACGCGCTCCGTTCGCTCCGGGGCCGCCGTGCGCGGCGGCAGCGTGACCAGCTCCGCTTCGCCCGCCGCCACCAGGCGTTGCACCGCCCGGAGGCCCGCGCTCCCCGCGGCACGCCGCACCGCGGCAAGCGGCACCGCGCGATGCGGCGTGCGAAACAGCCGCTCCAGCACTCCCCCGGCGGGAGATCCGCGATCACCACCGGCGCCTGCTGCCAGGCGCACCACGGGACGCCCCACCGAATAGAGCGCCGCGGGCAGCATCGCGCGCAGCGCGAAGCCGGGCGGTGCGGCATAGTAGCCGGCAACGTGCCGGGCCACGGCCAGGAGCTCCCGGTCGAGCACCGGCGCGGCATCCGGCGCCGCGATGACTTCGCGCACCCGCCCCGCAGCCGGCGGCGCGCCGCCGGTCGCCGTGACGATGCCCACCATCTCGCGCGCCTGCACCGGCACCACCACGCGGCAGCCGGGCTCCACCCGCGCCGCCAGATCATCCGGCACGCCGTACCGCAGCGGCCGCGCCAGCGCCAGCGGCAGCGCGACGTCGGCGAACGTGTCGCTCATCGCGCCGTCCGCACGATGCCCCTCGACCGCTCCGCGCTCATCGCGCCGTGACGCCCAGCCCCGGGCCGGTCGGGAGAGTGATCCGGCCCCCATCGATCGTGGCGCCGACGAAGGGGTCCCACTCCAGCAGCGCAGCGCCGTCCAGGTCCGCCAGGTCGAGCAGCGGCGTCAGGTGCGCCGCCGCCGTGATGCCGAGCGACGTCTCGATCATGCACCCCACCATCACTGAGAGCCGATGCGCGCGCGCCGCCTCCACCATCCGGAGCGCCTCCTGCAGCGACCCGCACTTGGCCAGCTTGATGTTGATGCCGTCCACCGCCCCCGCGACGCGCGGGACGTCCGCGGCGGTCCGGCAGGCTTCGTCGGCCACGATCGGGATGCGCGAAGCACGGTGCACCGCCGCCAGCCCGTCCACGTCGTCCGCCGCGACCGGCTGCTCGATCAGCTCCACGCGCATCTCCTCGAGGAGCGGCAGATGCGCAAGGGCCTCGCTCACCGTCCAGCCGGCGTTCGCGTCCACCCGCAGCGGCTTGTCGGTCACGTCGCGGACCGCGCGCAGCACCGCGGCGTCGTCCGGCGTCCCGACCTTGATCTTGAGGATGGGATAGGGCGCCGCCTCGCGGACCTTGGCCTGCACGCGCTCCGGCGTGTCGAGGCCTATCGTGAACGACGAGAGGGGGGCGCGCGCCGGGTCCAGGCCCCACAGCTTCCACAGCGGCGCGCCGAGGCGCTTGCCGGCGAGATCGTGCAGGGCGGCGGACACTGCGACCCGCGCAGCGGCATCGCCCGGCGACGCCCGGAGCAGCGCGGCATCGGCCGCCTCGAGGTCCGACGGGTCGGCCGGCAGCGCCGGCGCCAGCCGCCCCAGCGCCGCAACCACGGTGTCCGCGGTCTCCCCGTAATACCGCGACGGCGCCGCCTCGCCCCACCCCTCGCGGCCCTCGGCGTCGCGCAGCCGCACTCGCACCACGCGGTACGCGGTGGTGCTGCCGCGCGCGATCGTGAACGGATGTCTGGTCTTGAGAGAGAGGATGTCGAACGAGAGGCTCAGCGCCACGGCCCCGCCGCTTCCCACCGGGATGCCGCAACATACCCGCCTGCTCTCACACGGCAAGCGCCTCGGCGTGGCGGAGGGCCGCGTCCGCGAGCCGCTCGGGATCGTACCCTCCCTCGAGCACCGACACGACCGGGGGGCCTCCCGCCCTGGCGCGGATCTCCTGCGTGAGACGCGCGTAGTCCTCGGGCTCCAGCGTGAAGCCGCCTAGCGGGTCCCCGGCCAGCGCGTCGAAACCGGCCGAGATGAGCACCAGGTCCGGCGCGAAGTCGGCGAGCGAGCGCTCCACGGCCGCCAGCAGGTCCGCGACGTAGCGCTCCCGCGGCAGCCCAGGCGGTCGCGGCACGTGGAACAGATTCCCGACGCCGACGTCGTCCTCCGCGCCCGTGCCGGGATAGTGCGGCGACTGGTGCAGCGACACGTACCGCACGCGCGGCTCCGCGCGGAATGCGTCGGCCGTGCCGTTCCCGTGGTGCACGTCCCAGTCCACGATGAGCACGCGGGCCGCGCCGAGCCGGTCCAGCGCCACGCGCGCGGCGACCGCCACGTTGTTCAGGAGACAGAAGCCCATCGCGCGCGAAGGCGTGGCGTGGTGGCCCGGCGGGCGCACCGGGCAGAAGACCGGGCCCGCTCCCGCCATCGCCTGCTCGACGCCGACGATCGCGGCTCCCGAGGCCCGCAGGGCGGCCGCGAGCGAGTCAGGCCCCATCGCCGTGTCGGGATCCAGCACGCCGCCGCCGCAGCGGTCCAGCGCCTCCAGGTGCCGCAGGTGCTCCGAGGTGTGCACGCGCAGCACGTCCTCCGGCTCCGCCAGCGGAGCCTCGCGCCACGCCGCCCGGCCGGCGGCGACCAGCTCGGCCTCGAGCCGCGCGAGGACCGGCCCGAGCCGCTCCGGCGACTCCGGATGCAACGGCCCGTTCCGATGCGCGCGGCACGCCGGGTGGGTGACCAGCTGGAGCATCAACGCCGGCGCCGACGGAGGCTCTCGTCCGGTCGCGCGGCGGTCCTGGCGTCGCCCCCACTGCCGCCGCCCCCGCTCCGGGAATCCACGCCCGGGTTCGGTGGGACGTCGTGGACCACCCGCCGCAGCGCCTCGACCTCATCGCGCAGCGCCCGCCGCGCGAGGTCCACCTCGTCCAGCGCCGTCTGCCAGCGCCGGTACAGGGCGCCCAGCCCCAGCGAGCCCAGCACCAGACACGCGCCGAGCACCACCAGCGCCACGCGCCCGCCCACCTGCCCGAGCCAGATCGCCGCCACGCCGTCGCCGAGCAGCACGACGAACGCGATGGCGTACAGGAAGCGGCCGGGGCGCCGACGGCTCATCGAACCGGGCGACGCCGTCTGGAGATCACGACCACCGACGTGCCGCTCTTCACACCGAGCCCGGCGAGGGACTTCGACTCGTCCCGCACCAGCGCTCCGCCGACCTTCATCTCGTAGAGCGCGGCTCGCGAGCCGTCGATGCGCGCCAGGGCCAGCGCCCTCGCCTTGAGCGACGCGGCGTTCTCGCCCTGGGCCGCATCGAGCGCGAACACCTTCCACGCGTCGGCGACCGTGACACGGACGTGCATCGGCGCGGCGGCCTCGGCGGTCATGCGGCCTCCGGCAGCGTCGAGAGGAACCGCCCAACCTGCTGATCGAACATCAGCGTCGAGCCGCGGACGGCGGTGCCGGACTCGCCGGGGAACACCGCGATCACGATCTCCTCGCCCCCCTGGCCGCACAGCACCACGTGGCGCGGGCTCTCCCGCTCCAGAAAGCACCCGGTCGCGGGCACCCGCTCGGCGAAGAACTCCTTGGCGCGCTGGAGAACCTCCTCCGGCGCGAGCGACGTCGTCGTTTCGTGGATCATCCCCCGCTCCCACCCCCTTCCGAAAATGGCGCCCCGGGGCCCCGTCTGCCGACCTGACAACCCCCTCCGCAACTCTGGCCGTCCGGTCAGCCGCCCTGACCGATAGAAGTGCCTTGACGGTTGGCACGTCGCATGCTCCTATAGCCCGGCGGAGGCTGGTCCCAGGAGCCGGCGAAATCAGTAGGGAAACTACGTCACATACAGGGAGGTTGCACCATGCCGTCCATCATCCGCGTCAACAGCCCCTTGCTGTCGGACATTCACACGGTGCAGGGGCGCCTGCAGCAGCTATTCGAGGAGGCGCTTCACGGCTGGCCGGTCGGGACGCCGCAGGAGGGGAGCTCGCTGGTGGGCTCCTGGATTCCGCCGGTGGACGTCTTCGAGGACAAGGACGCGGTCCGGATCACGGTCGAACTGCCGGGCGTGAGGCCCGAAGACGTGAAGATCTCGCTCGAGAGCAACCTGCTCACGATCCGCGGCGAGAAGCACCAGGTCGCAGAGGAGAAGACCGACCTCGTGCATCGCTACGAGCGGAACTACGGGGTGTTCGAGCGGTCCTTCATGGTCCCCTCGACCGTGGACGCAGACCACATCCACGCCACCTACGACATGGGCGTGCTGACGGTCCGGCTGCCCAAGGTCGAGAAGGCGAAGCCGCGCCAGATCGCGGTGAAGGTCGAGTCGGCGAAGAAGGTCGAGCCGTCCAAGTGACCGCGCAGTGAGAGTCGGGGGTCAAGGGGGTCTCACCCCTCGACCCCCGACTCAAGGCCTTGCACGGTTGGTTTCCTGAAGACGTCCGTGACGCCCGCCTTCCGGCGCACCACCACGACGAGGTCGCCGGTCGGCTGCGGCGATACCCCCCGGACGGTCACGAACAGGATGTCGGGCAGCCGGTCGGGCAGTCTGAGCTTGTAGTCGCGGCCGTGCCAGGTGAACGGCACGGAGTGGCCGGCGGCACGCTTCCAGGCGCGGCCGCCGAGCGGGACGTCGATAAACACGTCGTCTTCCACCTTGGTCACGCGGGGCGCCACGTGCTCGCCGTCGAGGAAGAAGAGCGGCGGGAACGGCTCGCCCTCGGCCCGGGCGTAGTTGGCCTCCACCGCGTCGTCGAATGCCTCCAGCTCCGCTGCGCGGGCCCGCCACTCGAGGTGGTGGCGCACCTCGTGCGTCAGCGTCTCCCACGCCTCCTCGCGCCAGTTGAAGCCGGGCTCCTCCTCCGCCAGCGCGGCGAACGAGCCGTAGTGGAGGTAGACGGTGGAGCGGAGCGCCGGCCCTCCGTCGTCGGGGGTGCCGAAGGAGTGGGGGATGCACTCGCCCAGCGTATAGATGTCGGCGCGGACGGGATGCGGCACGGTCTTCCCGGTGACGGCGACGCCCGCGACCCCTTCCAGGAACTCCGGCGGCAGGTCGCGCACCATCTCGCGCACCATCGCCTCGAAGTCGCGCCGCCGCATCCTACCCCAGCGCCGCCTCGGCGCGGGCGACCAGCGCTCTGAAATCGAGCGGGCGCCCGAGGCCCTGGGCAAGCGTCGCCGCGTCGTCGCGCTGGCCGGGCGCGAACAGCTCCAGCAGCACGGGGCCGCAACGCGGATTGCGGAACCAGTCCTCGTCGAACCGCTCGGTGAGGTGGGAGGCGAGCAGCGCCTCGAGCTGCCAGGCCCGCAGGTACCGCGCGGCGTAGAAGCCGTCATCCAGGTCCAGGAGCGCGTCCTCGGGCGCATAGCGGAAGCCGGTCGCGTCGGTGAGGAGCGGCGCGTAGGCCTCGGCACCTGCGCTGACGGTGGGCGCACGCTGCAGCTCCAGCTCGTAGCGCAGCTTCGCCGCGTAGCGCCTGAGCATCGCGAGGAGGGCGAAGGCCTGCGAGCGGGTGAAGGCCAGCGCGCGCTCACCGCGGAGGCCAACGTAGCGTGCCAGCCACGGCGATGCGATCACCATGTGCTCGAACAGCATCGCGAAGCCCTCGGTGACCGAGTTGTCCCCCAGCCACCGGTGCTCGAACGGCAACGCCGGGGCGGCGTTGCCGAAGTGCTGCGCGTGCCCCAGCTCGTGCCAGAAGGCGCGGTAGTCGGTGTGGCCGCCGAACGGGCGGATGACCAGGTAGACCTCGGCGGGGATGCGGACCGGAGCGCAGAACGCCCGGGCCCGCTTCAGCGCGCGGTCCTCCGTGTCGTAGCGGATCCGGCCGCCGGCGGTCGCGTCGAGGCCCAGCTCTTCCAACTGGCGCTGCGCCGTCGACACCAGCGCCGGGCCGGGGAAGCAGTCGTCGAATCCGGCGCCGCGAAACAGCCATGCCGCGTCGCTGCGCTCAGCCTCCCGCTGTGGAATCGAGGGCTCGTCCCCGAGAGCCGCGCCCAGCGCTTCCCGATACAGGTCCGCCGTCGCACCGAGGAACCGGCCGCACGCGTCGCCCAGTGCGGGCAGGTCGATCCCGGCGAGCGCCGAACGCGCGGCCACCGGGTCCCCCAGGCCGAGTGCGGCGAGCAGCTCCCGCTCCCCCTCCAGGCGCTCGCGCCGGATGGCCGCGGGCTCGCCGAGGATCGCGCGTCGCGCCGCGTCGATCGCGAGCCGGCGCGCTCTCCGCGCCTCGTTCGCGATCTCGATCGCCGCCTTCTGGTACGGGATGGTCTCGCCGCCGTCCACGGCCACCACCGCCCGGCTCTCCCACGCGTGCAGCCGGTCGTCGAGCGCGGCGACGCCGCGCCCGATGCGGTTGTCCACGACCCACTCGAGCAGCGCCGGGTGGCCGCGCGCCGCCGCGACGGCCTCGTCGTCCGTCAGATCGGGATAGCGGGCGAAGATATCGGCGAAATGCGATTCGGCCGCGAGACCGGCGCCGGTCCGGTAGCTCTCGCGCCCGAGCTCCTCCGAGAGCCGCTCGCCGCGCGCCCGGAGAGCTTCGGGTGTCACGTCGCGAGGCGCTCGCCGAGCCAGGCCACGAGCCGCGCGGCGTCCACACGGTCCTGCGCCAGAGTGTCCCGGTGCCGCACCGTGACCGTGCCGTCCTGGGTCGTCTGGCCGTCCACCGTGATCGCGAACGGCGTGCCCGCCTCGTCCTGCCGGCGGTAGCGGCGCCCGATGGAGCCGCCGTCGTCGTAGAACGCCGTGAACGCGCCCCGCAGCTCGTCGTAGATGCGGTGGGCGATCTCCGGCATCCCGTCCTTCTTGACCAGCGGCAACACCGCCGCCTTGATCGGCGCGAGGGGCGGCTTGAACCGGAGCACCACCCGCGTCTCACCCTCCACTGGTTCCTCGTCGTACGCGTCACACAGCAGGGCCAGCATGGTCCGGTCGGCGCCGACCGAGGTCTCCACGACGTAGGGGATGTAGCGCTCCTGCCGCTCCTGGTCGAAGTACTCGAGCTTCTTCCCCGACGCCTGCTGGTGCCGCGTCAGGTCGAAGTCGGTCCGGTTGTGGATCCCCTCGAACTCGTTCCAGCCGAACGGGAACTCGTACTCGATGTCGTACGCGGCCTTGGCGTAGTGGGCCAGCTCCTGCTTCTCGTGCCGGTGGAAGCGCAGCCGCTCGGCCCGGAGCCCGAGCCCGAGGTGCCACTGCATCCGCTCGGCCCGCCAGAACTCGAACCACTCCTCGTCCGTCCCCGGCCGCACGAAGAACTGCATCTCCATCTGCTCGAACTCGCGGGTGCGGAAGATGAAGTTCCCCGGCGTGATCTCGTTGCGGAACGCCTTCCCGATCTGCGCGATGCCGAACGGGATCTTCTGGCGCGAACCCTGGAGCACGTTGAGGTAGTTCACGTAGATCCCCTGCGCCGTCTCCGGCCGGAGGTAGACGACCGCCGCGTCCTCCTCCACGGGACCCATGAACGTCTTGAACATCAGGTTGAACAGCCGCGGCGCCGTGAGCGACCCCCTGGTCCCGCACGCCGGGCACTGCGCGTCGGGCTGCCCCGGCGTCCCCTTGATGCGCGGATCGTCGCCCCGGAACCGCTGCCTGCAATGCCTACAGTCCACCAGCGGATCGGTGAAGCCGGCGATGTGCCCCGACGCCTCCCACACCTTGGCGGCCATCAGGATCCCGGCGTCGAGCCCCTCGATGTCGTCGCGCGCGTGCACCATCGCGCGCCACCACCG
>DATKLR010000189.1:0-9901 GCA_035542295.1 Gemmatimonadales bacterium
CAGTGCGCCGCCCGTGAATCGAACACGGAACCTACTGATTAAGAGTCAGTTGCTCTGCCAGTTGAGCTAGCGGCGCGTGGCGAGAAAAACTCGCCAGGGGCCACGCGTTGCGCAAGCGGTGGACGGCGCGCCGGCGCGCACGCGGTTAAGTTCCTCCGAACCACTCCCGGACTCCATTTGCACACACCGCCGACACGGGCGGCGCTGATCGTCGCGCTCGCCCTGACCGCCCCGAGCGCCGCGGCGCAGACCCCGCGTGCGGCGACCGCGCCCGCCCCCTCCACGACCTGCGAGCGCATCGCCGCCGCTGAGGTCGCGCGCTACCCCGAGCTGCAGCCGCAAGACCTCTACAAGCTCGAGTTCCAGGCGGCACTGGGAAGCGCGCACTTCGTGCGCGATACGGCCGAAGCGCGCACGTGGCTCGACCGGGAGGCCCGGACGCTCGGCCCGGGACCCGCCGAGCCGGTCATCGACACCATCTCGCCCGACGGCGCCATCGTGCGGGTCAACCTGCGGCCCTACCTGGCCGCCGGCGGCGACCTCGGCACGCTCGCCGACGCCTTCGTCCGGACGGCCCACACGTTCCGGGGCTCGCGCCGCCGGCTCCGCGACTACCTGGCCTGCACGGAGCGCATGGCCCGCTCGGGCCGCCTGCCGATGGTGGCGGCAGCCCTCGAGCGCTACTTCGCACGCATGCGTCGAGCAGGCTATCCAAGTCCCGAGCATTCCGCCCGCTACGTGGCCGCCTACCATCCGGCGTACCGCGTGGTCCGGAGCGACCTGATCACCGCGCCGTAGGAAAGAGAAACCGCGCGTGCCTGCGGAGCGTACGGTGACTCGACGCCGGGCGCGGTGGCCGCGCGGACCTGCGGCTGCGGAAGCACGGCGCTGCAACCATCCCGCGACGCCGGCGGTCCAACAGGAAGCGGGCCGGTCGCCCGATCGCGCCGCCGTTCACCCTCAGCCGAGTCGCCGATGCGCAACGTGAGGCTCGCCTTCCGCACCCTGTTCCGGACGCCGTTCGTCACCGCAGTCGCGGTCCTCTCGCTCGCCCTCGGCATCGGCGCCAATGCGGCGATCTTCTCCCTCACCGACCAGGTCCTGCTCCGGCCCCTGCCGGTCCCGGAGCCCTACCGGCTCGTGAACCTTACCGCGCCCGGGCCCAACCCCGGCTCCCAGACGTGCAACCAGACGGGCGACTGCCGGGAAGTCTTCAGCTACCCGATGTTCCGGGACCTCGAGCGCCGCCAGACCGTGCTCTCGGGGCTCGCCGCCCACCGCATCTTCGGCGCGAACTTCGCCGTCAGGGACGAGCCGTTCACCGGCGAAGGGGTGCTCGTCTCGGGCGCGTACTTCCATACCCTCCAGCTCACGCCCGCCCTGGGCCGGCTGCTCGGCCCGGAGGACGACGGGACCATCGGCGCTCCGTTCAACGCGGTGCTGAGCTACGCATGTTGGCAGGCCCGCTTCGGTGCGGATCCCAAGGTGATCGGCCGGACGATCACGGTGAACGGCCGGCTGTTCACGATCGTCGGCGTGGCGCCGCGCGGCTTCGACGCCACCACCTTCGCCAGCCACCCGCTGGTGTTCGTCCCACTGACGATGAGCCAGAAGCTCGGCAACTACAGCAGCTTCGAGGATCGGCGCAGCTACTGGGTCTACCTGTTCGGCCGCCTCAAGCCGGGCGTCACCCTTGCGCAGGCTGGAGCCAAGCTCAACGGGCTCTACCACCCGATCATCAACGACGTCGAGGCGCCGCTCCAGAGGGGGATGAGCGACGCGACGATGGCGAAGTTCCGGGCGAAGGAGATCGGCGTCCTTCCGGGCTACCGGGGACAGAGCCGGACGCACGCCGAGGTGAAGACGCCGCTCGCGATGCTGTTCGGTGTCACGGCGGTCGTGCTCCTCATCGCCTGCGCCAACATCGCCAACCTGCTGCTGGCGCGGGCCGCCGGCCGCGCCAAGGAGATGGGCGTCCGCCTCGCCCTCGGCGCCGGGCGCCGGCACCTGGTCGGGCAGCTCCTCACCGAGTCCCTGATCCTCGCGCTGATGGGCGGCGTGCTCAGCCTCGGCGTCGCCGAGGTCACGCTCCGCCTCCTCGGATCACTGCTGCCGTCCGACGCGTCCACCGTGCTCGACATGAACCTGCAACCGTCGGTGCTGCTGTTCACCGCCGCCCTGGCCGTGGCGACCGGCGTGGCGTTCGGCCTCTTCCCCGCCCTGCACAGCACGCGCTCCGGGCTGATCGACTCGATCCGCTCCAACACGGGCCAGATCGCCGGCCACCGCGGCGCCGCGCGCTTCCGCTCGGCCCTGGTGACGGCGCAGATCACGCTGGCCAGCAGCCTCCTGATCTGCGCCGGGCTGTTCCTCAAGAGCCTCGTGAACGTGACGCACGTGGACCTCGGCGTGAAGGTGGACGACGTCGTGACGTTCCGGATCTCCCCCGCGCGCAGCGGCTACGACACCACGCGCCGGGCCATGCTGTTCCAGCAGGTCGAGGAGGAGCTGGCCCGGCTCCCCGGGGTGACCGGAGTGACCTCGGGCAATGTGGAGCTGCTGGCCGGGAACAACTGGGGCACCGACGTCTTCGTGGAGGGCTTCAAGACCGGCCCCGACATCGACAACAACAGCCGCTACAACCAGGTCGGCCCGGGCTACTTCCGGACGCTGGGCATCCCGGTGCTGGCGGGCCGCGAGTTCACGGCGTCGGATTTCAACGGTGCCCCGCGCGTCGCGGTCGTCAACCAGACCTTCGCGAAGAAGTTCCACATCGAGCGGGACCCGGTGCACCGGTTCATGTCCATGCGGAGCAACGACTCGCTCAACATCGAGATCGTGGGCCTGGCGCAGGATTCGAAATACAGCCAGGTGAAGGACCCCGTTCCGCCACTCTTCTTCACCCCGTGGCGACAGGACCCGAGCGTGGGGTCGTTGAGCTTCTATGCGCGCAGCGCCGTGCCGCCGGAGCAGCAGCTCCGCGCCATTCAGGCGCTCCTCAAGCGCCTCGCGCCCACCGTGCCAGTCTTCGAGCTCAAGACGATGCCGCAGCAGATCCGCGACAACGTGTTCCTCGACCGGCTGATCAGCATCCTGTCGGCGGTGTTCGCCGCGCTGGCGACGCTGCTGGCCGCGGTGGGGCTCTACGGCGTGCTCGCCTATACCGTGCAGCAGCGGACCCGCGAGATCGGCGTGCGGATGGCGCTGGGCGCGGACGCGGGACGGGTGCGCGCGCTGGTGGTGCGACAGGTGGGCCTGATGTCCGTCGTGGGGGGCGTGCTCGGGATCGGCCTCGCGCTCGGCCTCGGCAAGCTGCTGCAGTCGCTGCTCTACGGCCTTCAGGCCCAGGACCCGGTGGTGTTCGTCGCGTCGCTGGGGGCGCTCGGCGCCGTCGCCGCCGCGGCCAGCTACGTCCCCGTACAGCGCGCGAGCCGGGTGGATCCGGTCGAAGCGCTGCGGTACGAGTAGGCGGCTGGCCGTTGCGCTGTAGCCACAGACTCATAATCTTGGTGTGACGGCGCGGTTGCTCGTGCGCCGAGGCATTCGCTCAGGTCTAGCGCCGCGTCTCGCCCCCCTCCGCGTGCGCCACCAGCAGATGTCAGTGTGACCGGAACCGGTTCCAGCCCCGCGCAGTGCCGCGGCGGCGAAACCGCTTCCGTGCGCGCCTGCCGCGACCGGGTTCCCCGCGGCGGCCGCGCTGCCATCCGGGCGCTCGTGGCGTGAGGTCGATGACCCTGTTGACGGCTGTATCGCTGCTCCTCGTCCTCGCTGCCGCGGGATGGTCCGCCGTGCTGCTGATCCGGCGGGGCCCCTGGCTCCCCCGGTCGCTGGCGGCCGGTCTGCTGGTGCTGGCCGTCTATCAGGCGGTCGCACTGGCGCTGCGAACCGAAGCGTGGCACGGCGGACTCCCCGCCCTGGGCCTGGGTGTCGTGGCCCTGCTCGCCGTTGCGCTCCTGGACCGCGGCATGGCGCGGCAGGCCACCGTCGAGCGAGACCTCGCGGTCGAGCGGGCCCGTCTCGCCGAGCTGCTCGAGCACACCCCCGAGGCGACCGCCCTGGTCGACGCCGAGGGCCGCGTGCTGCGAGCGAACGGCCGCTTCGCCGCGCTCTCCGGCTACCCCGCGGACGAGGCCGCCGGCCGACCGATTGACGAACTGCTCGAGCCGGGGCCGCGCCCCGAGAAGACGCTCGCAGTCACCCGCCGGATGCTGGCCGGCGAAAAGGCCCCGTCCCAGCTGACGCTCCGGCGCAAGGGTGGGGCGCCGGTGGACGTCTCGGTCACCTGCACGCGCGTGATGATGACCGGCCGCCCGATCGCGGCGTTCCTGACCTACCGCGAGGTCGCCGTAGCGGGGGGCATCGACGCCGCGTTCCGCCGGCTGGAAAAGGCGGTCGAGAACATGCAGCTCGGCGTCACGGTCACCGACCTCGTCGGGCGCATCGTGTACGTGAATCCCGCGGACGCCGCGCTGCACGGCTACTCGATCGAGGAGCTGCTCGACCGGGACGTCAGAGTGTTCGCGGCCCCGGGCACCCAACGGCGGATGACCGTGGAGCAGATCGAGCAGATCAAGACCTGGCGGCGGGAGACCATCAACGTGCGCAGGGACGGCACCCTGTTCCCCGTGCAGCTCATGTCCGACGTCGTCAGGAACGCCGAGGGTGAGCCGATCGGCGTCGTGACGACGTGCGAGGACATCACCCAGCGCAAGATGGCGGAGCGGGCCCTGTGGGAGAGCCAGGAGCGCTACTCGCTCGCGGTCCGCGGCGCCAACGACGGCCTGTGGGACTGGAATCTCGCCACCGACGAGGTGTACTACTCGGCCCGCTGGAAGGCCATGCTGGGGTACAGCGAGTCCGAGCTGGGCGGCGGCCCCGACACGTGGCTCAGCCGGATCCATCCCGACGACCTCGGGCGGGTGAAGGCCGAGCTGCGCGGCCATCGCGAGGATCGCTCCCTGCACTTCCAGAGCGAACACCGGATCATGCACAAGGACGGGACGTACCGATGGGTGCTGGCCCGGGGAATCGCGGAGCGAGACCCCGACGGCCGGCCGTACCGGATCGCGGGATCGTTGACCGACATCACGCAGCACAAGGAGGTGGAGGAGCAGCTCTCGCGGGAGGCGCTGTACGATTCCCTCACCGGGCTCCCCAACCGGACGTTCCTGATCGACCTGCTCGCGCGAGCGATCCGGCGGAGGAAGCGCCAGAAGGAGTATGCGTTCGCGGCGATGTTCGTGGACCTGGACCGCTTCAAGGTGATCAACGACAGTCTGGGCCACGCGGCGGGTGACCAGCTCCTGATCGAGGTCGCCCGGCGGCTGGAGATCTGCGTGCGCCCCGGCGACGTGGTGGCGCGCCTGGGCGGCGACGAGTTCTGCGTGCTGCTGGACGACATCAAGGACAGCAGCGACAGCACCCGCGTCGCGGAACGCGTGCAGGCGGCGCTCAAGGCGGCGGTGAACATCGAGGGGCGCGAGGTGTTCACGACCGCGAGCATCGGCATCGCGGTGAGCGACGCCGCCCTCACGGGTCCGGAGCAGCTGCTGCGCAACGCGGACACCGCGATGTACCGCGCCAAGGCGCGCGGGAAGGCCCGGTTCGAGGTCTTCGACCGCGGCATGCACGAGCGAGCGGTGGCGCTGCTGCAGATGGAAACGGACCTGCGCGATGCGCTCAAGGGCGAGCAGTTTCACCTGGTCTACCTGCCGGTGGTGGCGCTGGAGACCCAGCAGGTCACCGGCTTCGAGGCGCTGGTGCGCTGGGATCACCCGGATCGCGGGCCGGTCCCGACGGCGGAGTTCCTGCCGCTGGCCGAGGAAACGGGGCTCATCGTCCCCCTGGGGATGTGGGTGTTGCGCCAGGCGTGCCGCCAGATGGCGGCGTGGCTCGAACGCTTCGAGGACATGCCCGAACTGGCGGTCAGCGTGAACCTGTCCGCCAAGCAGCTACGCCAGACGGATCTCGTCAAGCGGGTCCAGGACGTGCTGCGCGAAACCGGGTTGCCGCCCGGCAGACTCAAGCTCGAGATCGCCGAGGCCGTGCTGATGGACGATCCGGACCTCCACGTCGCCATGGTGCGCGAGCTGGGCGACCTCGGCGTGCAGGTGCAGGTGGACGACTTCGGAACCGGCCCCTTCTCCCTCAATTACCTCAGCCGCTTCCAGGTGGATACGCTGAAGATCGACCGGTCGTTCATTAGCAGCCTGGGCGATCACACCGACCGCTCGGCCGTGGTCCAGGCCATCATCTCCCTTGCCCGCGACCTCGGGATCCGGGTGGTCGCCGAGGGCATCGAGACCAGCCAGCAGTCGGCGCGGCTCATCACGCTCCGGTGCGAGCGCGGACAGGGGTACCTGTACTCGCAGCCGGTCACCGCTGAAGAGGCGGCGGCCATGTTGCGGCACCAGCGCGAGAGCTAGCCGGCGCGCGACGCCGCCTACTGGATGGAATCCACCCTCGCGTTGCGGGCCGCGGCCGAGTCCTGCGCGCTGAGCGCGCCGCGAATCCCCCGGGCGCCGGGGAGCCGCGAGGCGCCGAGGACGCTGTCCTTCTGGCGGCGCGTCAACGTGTCACCGGTCGCGGTCCTGGACGGCGCCGCCTTCGCGCACGCCATCAGGAGGAGACAGAGAACCACTGCGCAGTTCCGCACACCTGCTCCGGAAGAAGGTGCGGCATCCTACGGCGTGCCGGTGAGGCGCGCCAGAGCCGGCCTCCTCTAGCGCCGAGTGAGCCCGCCGGTAGATTGGACCCCGGTCAGCCCCCCTCGCTGACTCCAGCACGAGGCAATCAGTGGCCAAGGCACAGGCGCACGGCCGCGAGGCCCGCGCGAAAGGCCTGCCCCGGCGCAGCCTTCAGGATCCCGGCACGCTCCGCGAGCTGGTCGGGAACCTCCGCGAAGGCGTGTACGTCTCCAACCTCCAGGGCCGGATCCTCGACGCCAACCCGGCGTTCCTGAAGATGTTCGGGCTCACGAGCCTGGACGAGCTCGCCCGCTACACCGTCTACGACCTTCTGGTGGACCCGGCGCAGCGCGCCTCGGAGCTGGAGCTGCTGGCGCGCGACGGCGCGGTCCGCGAATTCGAGTTCCAGATCCGCCGGCCGGACGGTCAGGAGCGGACGGTGCTCGACGCCTGCCATGCGGCGACGGAAGCAGAAACGGGCGAGACGCTGTACCACGGGATCCTGGTGGACATCACGGACCGCAAGGCGGAGGAGGCCCGCCTCGAGCACTGGTTCTCCCTGCTGCGCGCCACGCTCGAGTCCACCGCCGACGGCATCCTCGTCGTGGACGGCAAGGGGAAGATCGTCAGCTTCAATCAGAAGTTCGCCCGGATGTTCAAGATCCCCGGCGAGATCCTGGTCGCCGGAGACGATCAGCGGGCCCTGGACTTCGTGCGCCCCCAGCTGAAGTTCCCCGACCGCTTCATGGCCAAGGTCCAGGAGCTGTACGCCGCCCCCGACACCACCAGCAGCGACATCATCGAGTTCGCGGACGGCCGCGTGTTCGAGCGCTACTCGCAGCCGCAACGGGTCGGCGGACGGAGCGTGGGCCGCGTGTGGAGCTTCCGCGACATCACCGAGCGCGACAAGGCCGAGGCCGCGCTGCGCGAGGGCGAGGAGCGCTACCGCCGGCTGGTGGAGCTGTCGCCGGACGGGATCGGGGTGTACGTGGACGGGCGGGTCGTCTTCGTCAACGCCGCGGGGGCGCGGATCTTCGGCGCGGGCAGCGCCGACCAGCTCATCGGCAAGCGGGTCATGGACCTGGTGCACCCGGACTTCCGCGCCGCGGTGGCCGAGCGGATGCGCCTGATGCTCGAGGAGGACAAGCAGGTCCCGCTGATCGCGGAGACCTTCCTCCGGCTCGACGGCACGCCGGTGGACGTCGAGGTCATGGCGGCACCGCTCAAGTACCGCAACCAGAAGGCGATCCAGGTGGTGGTGCGGGACATGACCGAGCGGCGGCGCCAGGAGCTGGCGCTGCGGGAGAGCGAGGAGCGCTACGCGCTGGCGGCGCGTGGCGCCAACGACGGGCTGTGGGACTGGCATCTCTTCACCAATGAGGTCTTCTACTCAACGCGCTGGAAGGCGATGCTGGGGTACGCCGAGGAGGAGGTCGGGAAGTCGCTGGACGAGTGGCTGAAGCGCGTGCACCCCGAGGACGTGGCCCGGCTCAAGGCGCAGATCGACTCGCACCTGGAGGGGATCGCGCCCCAGCTCGAGGTCGAGCACCGCATCATGCACAAGGACGGCGGCTACCGCTGGATGCTGTGCCGCGGCGTGGTGGTGCGCGACGAGGCGGGCAAGGCGTACCGGATGGCGGGATCGCTCACCGACATCACCGAGCGGAAGCTGGCCGAGGAGCAGCTCCTGCACGACGCCTTCCACGACTCGCTCACCAACCTGCCCAACCGGGCGCTGTTCTCGGACCTGCTGGCGCGCTCCCTCGGGCGCGCTCAGCGGCGCTCCGACTACCGCTTCGCCGTCCTGTTCATCGATCTCGACCGGTTCAAGGTCGTCAACGACAGCCTCGGCCACAGCGTCGGCGACGAGCTGCTCCGGGCCATCACGCGGCGCATCGAGCGGTGCGTGCGGCCCGGCGACACGGTGGCGCGGCTCGGCGGCGACGAGTTCACGATCCTCGTGGACGACGTCGGAAGCGCCGGCGACGCGACCCGCGTGGCGGACCGGATCCAGCGCGAGCTGACCCAGCCGTTCAACCTGTCGGGGCACGAGGTGTTCACCTCCGCCAGCATCGGCATCGCGCTCTCCGCCACCGGCTACGAGGAGGCGGACGACCTGCTGCGCGACGCCGACATCGCGATGTACCGCGCCAAGGCGCTCGGCAAGGCGCGCTACGAGGTGTTCGACACGGCGATGCACGCCCGCGCGATGGCCCTGCTCGAGCTGGAAACCGACCTGCGCCGCGCCATCGAGCGCAACGAGTTCCGGCTGTACTACCAGCCGATGGTGTCCCTCGAGACCGGGCGCATCGCCGGCTTCGAGGGGCTGGTGCGCTGGCAGCATCCCCAGCGCGGGCTCATCGGCCCGGCCGCCTTCGTGCCGATCGCCGAGGAGACGGGCCTGATCATCCCGATCGGCCGCTGGGTGCTGAACGAGGCGTGCCGGCAGATGCGGGAGTGGCAGGAGCGCTTCCCGGCGATGCACGACCTCACGATCAGCGTCAACCTCTCCGGCAAGCAGTTCGCGCAGGCCCGCCTGGTGGAGGACGTGAGCCAGGCCCTCAAGGAGTCCGGCCTGGCGCCCGGCCGGCTGCGGCTGGAGATCACCGAGAGCGCGGTGATGGAGAACGCCCCGTCGGCCATGGCGATGATCGACCAGCTCCGCGGCCTCAACGTGAAGATCGACATCGACGATTTCGGCACGGGGTACTCGTCGCTGAGCTACCTGCAGCGCTTCGAGGTGGACCACCTCAAGATCGATCGCTCGTTCGTCAGCAACATCGGGAGCGACCGCGGGGAGAACGCGGAGATCGTGCGGACCATCGTCACCCTCGCCCACCACCTCGGCATGGACGCGGTGGCCGAAGGCGTGGAGACGCAGGATCAGCTCCGGATGCTGCGCGAGCTCGGATGCGGGAGCGTGCAGGGCTTCCTGTTCGCCGAGCCGGTGAGCCAGGACGAGGCGGAAGGACTGCTGGAGAACGACGTGCCACGCCTGGCGAAGACGGACAGCTGGGAGGAGTGACGGGTGGTGGGGCCTGGCAACTTGGCGTCCGGCAGCTGGCGACCAGCCCCATAGCCCTAAGGGGAATCGAACCCCTGTTCCCACCTTGAAAGGGTGGTGTCCTAGCCGTTAGACGATAGGGCCGAGTAGCGGTAACGGGATTCGAACCCGTGTTTTGGCCTTGAGAGGGCCACGTCCTAGTCCCCTAGAC
>DATKLR010000190.1:0-21043 GCA_035542295.1 Gemmatimonadales bacterium
GGCGCGCTGATGATCTCCTCCGCACGCGCCTCGAACCCGTAGCCGCTCAGCCGCTCGGCCAGGAGGCGGCGGGAGCGGCGGGTGGTGTTGGTGACGTAGCGGAACGGGACGCCGCGGCGCCTGAGCTCGGCCAGCGCCTCCACCGCGCCCGGAATCGCTCCGGCGTCGGTGTACAGCGTGCCGTCGAGGTCGAAGAGAAACGCTCTCAGTACTGCCCCAGGTACTTCCGGATCTCCCACTCGCTGACCTGCGAGATGTACTCCGCCCATTCGGAGCGCTTGGCCTCGACGTAGCGGCCGGCGATGTGCTCGCCCAACGCGCCCAGCACCACCTCGTCCTTCTCGAGGCAGTTCAGCGCCTCATGCAGATCCCGCGGCAGGTCGTCGATCCGGTGGTGCCGCTTCTCGCGGTACGTCATCGTGAAGATGTTCTTGTTCACCGGATCGGGCGGCGTGAGCTTGCGCTTGATCCCGTCCAGGCCCGCCGCCAGCTGCACCGCGAGCGCGAGGTACGGATTGGCCGAGGGGTCCGGCATCCGGAGCTCGCAGCGCGTGCCGCTCTCGCGCCGGTCCGGGATCCGGATCAGCGGCGAACGGTTACGCATGCTCCAGGCGATGTTGACCGGCGCCTCGTAGCCGGGCACCAGCCGCTTGAAGCTGTTGACCAGCGGATTGGTGACGGCGCAGAAGCCCTGGGCGTGGTCCAGGAGCCCCGCGATGTACTGCAGCGCCACCTTGGAGAGCTGCCACTCCCCCCTGGGGTCGTAGAACGCGTTCTTGCCGTCCTTGAACAGGCTCTGGTGCGTGTGCATCCCCGAGCCGTTCTGCCCGAAGACCGGCTTCGGCATGAAGCTCGCCACCAGGTCGTAGCGCTCGGCCGCGCTCCGCACCACCACGCGGAAGGTCGCCAGGTCGTCGGCCGTGGTGAGCGCCTCCGCGTAGCGGAAGTCGATCTCGTGCTGGCCGGGCGCCACCTCGTGGTGCCCCGCCTCGACCTCGAAGCCCATCTCCTCGAGGTCGCCGATAATGAGCCTCCGCGCCTGCTCGCCCCGGTCCACGGGGCCGACGTCGAAGTAGCCCGCGACGTCGTGCACTTCGGTCGTCGGGCCGCCCCGCGCGTCCTTGTTGAACAGGAAGAACTCGGCCTCGACGCCCGCCATCATCTCGAAGCCCATGGCCTTCGCGCGCGCCACCTGCCGCTTCAGCGCCAGCCGCGGGCACCCGGCGAACTCGGAGTCGTCGGTGTTGTGGATGTCGCAGATGATGCGGGCGACCAGCCCCTCCTCCGCTCCCCACGGAAACACCCGGAAGGTGCCGAGGTCCGGTGCGAGCAGCATGTCCGATTCCTCGATCCGCACGAAGCCCTCGATCGAGGAGCCGTCGAACATGATCTGCCCGTCCAGCGCCTTCTCGAACTGGCTCCGCGGCACCTCGACGTTCTTCACCACGCCGAGGATGTCGGTGAACTGGAGCCGCAGGAACCGGACGCCCAGTCGATCGCAGACGTCGAGGATGTCCCGCTTGGACACGCTCCGCGCCTGCAGCATCGCGCGGTACTCCGCATCCAGGCTCATCGGCAGGGGGCGCATCACGGCGCGAGACGAAACGGGCGCGACCACCGCCGCGCCCGCTTCTCTCGCCTCAGTGCCGCGGACTCCGCGCGCACGTGAAGGCATCGGAACTCCGGGTCAAGCGTGGGCCAACTCAGACGTCGTAGTACAGGAAAAACTCGTACGGATGCGGCCTGAGCGCCACTGGCTCCAGCTCCTTCTCCGTCTTGTACTCGACCCACGTGTCCAGCAGGTCCTGGGTGAATACCCCGCCCTGCAGTAGGAATTGGCTGTCCTTCTGCAGCGCCTCCAGCACTTCGCCCAGCGAGCCCGGCGTGTTCCTCACGCGCTTGCGCTCGTGCAGCTCGAGGTCGTAGAGGTCCTTGTCGATCGGCGCGGGCGGCTCGATCCGGTTCCTGATCCCGTCGAGGCCGGCCATGAGCAGCGCCGCGAAGGTCAGGTACGGGTTCGCCGCCGGGTCTGGCGCGCGGAACTCGATCCGCTTCGTCTTGGGCGACTTGGAGTACATCGGGATCCGGCACACCGCCGAGCGGTTGCGCTGGGAGTAGATCAGGTTGATCGGCGCCTCGTAGCCCGGCACCAGCCGGCGGTACGAGTTCGTCGTGGGCGCGGCGAAGGCCAGGAGCGCGGGCGCGTGCTTGATCAGGCCGCCGATGTAGAACCGCGCCATGTCCGAGAGTCCGGCGTAGCCGTTACGCGACCAGAAGAGGTTTTCCCCGTCCTTCCACAGGCTCTGGTGCACATGCATCCCGGAACCGTTGTCGCCGAACATCGGCTTGGGCATGAAGGTCGCCGTGTAACCGTTCTCGTTGCACACGTTCTTCACGATGTACTTGTACATCATGATCTGGTCCGCCATCCGGACCAGCGTGCCGAAGCGCATGTCAATCTCGGTCTGCCCCGCCGTGCCCACCTCGTGGTGGTGCACCTCGACGTCGATCCCCGACGCGATCAGCGCCAGCATGATGCGGGACCGCAGGTCCTGGAGCTTGTCCACCGGCGGCACCGGGAAGTAGCCCTCCTTGTGCCGCGGCCGGTGCCCGGGGTTCGGGGTACCGCCGTTCTGGCCGGAGTTCCAGATCCCCTCTTCCGAGTCGATGTGGTAGTAACCCTCGTGCGCGTTCTGATCGAAGCGCACCGAGTTGAAGATGTAGAACTCCGCCTCCGGCCCCCAGTAGGACGTCGTCGCGATGCCGCTCTGCGTCAGGTACTGCTCGGCCTTCTGCGCTACGTAGCGCGGGTCACGCGAATAGCGCTCGCCGGTGATCGGGTCCTTGACGTCGCAGGTCAGCACCAGGGTCGGCACCTTGAGGCACGGATCCACGAACGCGGACGCCGGATCCGGGAGCAGCAGCATGTCGCTCTCGTTGATCGCCTGGAAGCCGCGGATGCTCGAGCCGTCGAAGCCCAGCCCCTCCTCGAACATGTCCTCCGAGAGCTCGCCCACGGGGATCGAGAAGTGCTGCCAGGTGCCGGGCAGGTCGGTGAAGCGCACGTCCACGACCTGCACGCCGCTCTCCTTCGCCCGGCGGATCACCTCCGCGGGGCTGGTGGCGGTCTTGGTGGCGCCGTTCTTCCGGGTGGCCTTCGAGGGCATCGTGGCGGTCATCGGCGGGGTCCTGGGTTCGGGTCGGGGCGCATTTTACCCACTGTGCTGCAGACTGTCAAGCAAGTTCTGTGCGAATTGCACGGAACGGCCTCGGCGGCCCATTTACCACTAGCAAACGTGCAATTTGTGCTGCGGAGGCGCGACAGGTGTGGCCGCTACGGGGTCAGCCCCTCGAGGAAGGCCCACAGCTCCCCGGCCGAGAAGCCGCGGGCGCGGTCGAGGACCTCCTTCTCGGTCCACTCGACGAAGATCCAGGCGGTGGTGCGGCGCCGGTCGCCAAGCACGAAGTGCAGCCGGCCGCGGACGGCGGCAATGTCGGGGTGGGGCTCCGATTCGAGGTAGACGTCCCAGCTCTTGCCGCCGCGCGCGAGCTGGCCGAGGTGCAGGGCCGACTGGCTGAAGGAGTGGCGGGACGGTTCCGTGGGGGCGCTCTAAGGCTGGGCGTCGGGCTTGTCCGGGGCCTCGCGCTCCGCCGCGCGCTCCGAGGCCTCGACGTAGCCCCGGAGGCTCGCGCCGATGACCTCATCGAGGTACTGGTCGATCGCGAGCATCACCTCGAACGCGTCGCCGCGGCGCCAGTCGAGCCGCTGCCGAAGGAACCGCCAGATCGTGTGCCGGAGGTGGCGAAACTCGCGGTACAGGTCCGCGGCGTCGTAGCGCGCCAGACCCCGCAGCCTGCCGAAGCGGAGGCCGCGGCGCCGGCGCGCGATGGACCGGTCGGGCGAGCCACCCTCCTCCCCTTCCTTGAGGGCCTGCGCGATGTCGGCCAGGAGGGCCGGCACCTGGTTGGTCAGGAGGAGATCGGGGAGGCGGTCGTCGCCCGCGATCGCCTCGTCGCCGCGGACGGCGTCACGCCAGCTCTGCGCGATCTCGTTGGCGTTGGCGAGGATCGCGTCGCCGGCCTCGCGGTATGCCTGCGATGCGAGAGACATCGCACTCAAGGTAGTGGCGCGACACACAGGGAGCCAGACCGATCACCGCTTTCCTCTTGGCACCGTCCTGCTCCGAGGATAAGCTTTCTCGCCATGCCCCCGACCCAGAAGTGTCCCTCGTGCGGCGCGCAGACGTCGGGCAAGTTCTGCTCCGAGTGCGGCGCCCCGCTCGGCGAGGCGACCTGCGGCAAGTGCGGCGCCAAGAACCCGGCCCGCGCGAAGTTCTGCGGCGAGTGCGGCACGCCCCTCGCCGGCGCCGGACGGCGCCCGAACGCGGCACAGCCCACGCCCCGCGGCGACCGCCTGGCCTGGTATGTCGCCGGCATCGCGGTCGTGGGGCTGCTGGTCGTGATCGTGATCACGGTCGGGAGGAAGAGCGCCGCGCCCGCGGCGGTGTCCGGGCCCGGACCGGCCTCGGCGATCGACCTGTCCACGATGACACCGCGCCAGCAGGCGGACATGCTCTTCAACAAGATCATGACTCTGCACGAGGCAGGGAAAACGGACTCGGTCAACTTCTTCGCGCCGATGGCGCTGGGCGCGTACGCGAACCTGGGCTCGGACCTCGATGCGGACGCGCGGCTCCACCTCGGGTTGATCGAGCTCGCCACCGGCCAGAACGCCGCGGCTGCCGCCCAGGGCGACACCATCGTCCGCGGCGCGCGCACGCATTTGTTCGGCTGGCTGCTCAAGGGCCAGGCCGCCCTCCAGGCCGGCGACTCCGCGGCCGCGCGCCGCGCGCTGCGCAGCTATCTGCAGAACTACCAGTCGGAGCGCGCCAAGAACCTGCCCGAGTACGCGGAGCACACGACGATGCTGCAGGAAGCGCGCGACGAAGCGGAGCGCCTGGTGCCGAAGACGACGGGGCAGTAGCGATGCCACGCATCCGGGTCGCGCACAGCCCGGATTCCGACGACGCTTTCATGTTCTATGCGCTCGCCGCAGGAAAGATCGACACCGGCGACCGGCGCTACGAACACGAGCTGGCCGACATCGAGACGCTGAACCGCCGCGCGCTCGCCGGCGACCTCGATGTCACCGCCGTCTCCTTCCATGCCTACGCGCACCTGGCCGACCGCTACGCCCTGCTGGCCCACGGCGCATCGGTAGGCGACCGCTACGGGCCGCGCCTGGTGGCGCGCGAGCGGAAGCCCGCCGATCCGCGCGCAGCCCTCGCCTCCCGCCTGGTGGGAATCCCGGGGGAGCTCACCACCGCGTACCTCGCGCTCCGCCTCTACCAGGGCCGCGCCCGCACGAAGGCGCTGGCGTTCGACACCATCGAGGACGCCGTCGTGCGAGGCGACGTGGACGTGGGGCTCCTGATCCACGAAGGCCAGCTCACCTACGCCGACCGCGGGCTCCACTTGTGGGAGGATCTCGGCGAGTGGTGGGCCACTCTGACCGGTCTGCCCCTGCCGCTCGGCGGCAACGTCGTGCGGCGCGCGCTGGGCGACGCGCTGGTGCAGGGTGTGGCGCGGGACCTCAAGGCATCCATCGTCTGGGGCCTCGCCCACCGGGACGAGGCGCTGGCCCACGCGATGGGCTACGCCCGCGGCATGGACGCCGCTCGCACCGACGCCTTCGTGGGGATGTATGTGAACGACTACACCGTGGACCTAGGGGCCACCGGCCGGCGCGCCGTGCAGCGGCTGCTGGACGAGGGCCACCGGGCCGGCATCCTGCCCGCGCCCGTCACGGCGGAGTTCGTCGGCGCGTGAGGAAGCCATGAGCGCGACCCCACCCGAGGCTTCCCACTCCGCCACGGTGCTGGTGGTCGAAGACGATCCGGCCCAGGCGCGTCTGGTCCAGATGCTCCTTGCCGCCGCGGGGCTCTCGTGCATCGGAACGGCCGCCTCGGCCGAGCGGGCGCTCGAGCTGACTCCGCAGGCCGAGATCATCCTGCTCGACTATCGGCTCGAAGGCGACCGGTCGGGACTGGACGTGCTGCGGGAAATCCGGAGCCGGGGCTCCGCGGCCTCGGTCGTCGTGATGACGGCGCACGGCTCGGAGCGCGTGGCCTCGGAAGCGCTCCACCTCGGCGCGAACGATTACATCATCAAGGACGAGGCCTTCGCGCATCTGTTGCCGGACGTGCTGGCGCGCGTGGTCCGGATGCGGGAGATCGAGCGGGCACTCGCCGAGGCGCAGCAGAGTCTGATCAAGGCCGAGCGGCGGGCGGCGATCGGCGAGATCGTGGTCGCGCTCTCCCACGAGATCAACAACCCGCTGATGGCGCTGAGCGCACAGCTCGATCTGATGAACCTGGACGCGAGCTCACTGCCGCAAGGAAGCCAGGCGGCGCTGGCGCTGGCGCGCTCCCAGGTGGCCCGCATCGCCGACCTGCTCAGGCGGCTCCGGGAGCTGGACCGGGAGCAGGCGACGACCTACGTAGGCGGCACCCGCATGACCGATCTGAACGCATAAGCCAGTTGCGAGACCGGGAGTTGCGAGGGAGGCTACCCCTCGGAACTCGGCGTCGCGCGACTGTCCTGGGATCAGTCCGCCGGGATAGCTTCCGGCTCCGGCGTCGCCTCCTTTACCGCTCCCGGCGCGTGCGCCCGATTCCTGGCCGTCAGGAAGGCCACCACCCGCGACCCGAAGTCGTCGAGGTAGGTATAGACCACCGGCACGACGATCAGGGTCAGCATCGTCGAGGTGATCAGCCCGCCGATCACCGCCCGCGCCATCGGCGCGCGGAACTCTCCGCCTTCGCCGAGGGCCAGGGCGGTCGGCAGCATGCCGAAGATCATGGAGCAGGTGGTCATCATGATCGGCCGGAACCGGATCTCGCCCGCATCGATCAATGCCTGGCGCCGCGTCGCTCCCTTGTCGCGAGCCTTGTTCGCGAAGTCCACCAGCAGGATCGCGTTCTTGGTCACCAGACCCATCAGCATGATGACCCCGATCATGCTGAGCATGTTGAAGGTGTCGCCCGTCAGGAGCAGCGCGACCAGCACGCCGATGATGGAGAGCGGCAGGGAGAGCATGATCGCCAGCGGCTGGAGGAACGAGCCGAACTGGGACGCCAGGATCAGGTAGACGAAGATGATCGCGAGCAGCAGCGACTCCAGGATGTAGCCCACCGTCTGGCCGAACATCCGCTGCTCGCCGCCGAAGTCGATGCGGTAGCCGGGAGGCATCGGAACCGCGGCCATGCGCTTCCTGATGTCGCCCATCACCTTGGTCAGCGCCCGGCCCTGGTAGTTCCCCTCGATTCGAGCCATGCGCTCCAGGGAGAGGCGTCTGATCTCCGCCGGCGCGCCGCTGGGCTGGATCTGGGCCACCTGCCCCAGCGGCACCATCACCGGCGACTGCGTCCGGAGGTTGATCGTGCTGGTGGCCACCGGGACACGGGCCAGGTCCTCGAACGACGTGCGGTACTCGGGCGCGACCCGGACGACCACGTCGTGCGTCAGGCCGGTCTCGTCCTCGAAGGTCGTGGCGGTCTGGCCCGACAGGACGGTGCGGAGGGTGTTCGAGATCGAGCCGACGGACAGCCCGACGTTGGTGGCCAGGTCGCGGTTCACCGCGATGACGAACTCCGGCTTGCGGCCCTCGAGGCTCGACTTCAGGTCCACCAGCCCCGGCACGTCCCCTATGGCCGCGATCATGCGGTCGTTCAGCTCCTGGAGGCGTGCCATGTCGGGCCCGAGGATGTTGACCTGCACCGGGAGCTGGCCGCCCCCCATCCCGCTCGCCTCCATGATGCCGGTCTTCACGCCGCGGAACGTCGCCAGGTCGCGCCGCAGCACGAGCTGAAAGTCCTGCTCGCTCACGCGGCGCTCGCTCTTCGGCTTCATGTGGACGTAGATGGTGCCGTCGGTGACGGTGCGCTGCATGCCGCCGCCGATGGTGAAGTAGGTGTACGCCACCTCCGGCAGGGATCTCAGGAAGCGATCGATCTCCTCGCCCTTGGCGCGTGTGTATCCGATCGATGAGCCGACCGGCGTCTGGATCGTAACGTTCAGTTCGCCGCGATCGGTGGTCGGCGAGAACTGCCCGCCGACGGCGCCGACGCCCAGCAGACCGATGGCCGCGACGAACGCCGCCAACGCGATCGCCAGTACCCTGCCGCGGTGATCCAGGGCCCAGGCGATTACGCCGCGGTACCACCGCCCCGCCCCGCGGACGCCTTCGTTGAACCGCTCCAGCCGCTTGCCCACCGGCCCGCGCTCGACGTGCCCCGCCGCCTGCGGGTCGTACCAGAGCGACGACAGCATCGGGTCCAAGGTGAACGACACGAACAGCGAGACCGCCACCGCGAAGGCGACCGTGATCCCGAACTGGTAGAAGAACCGGCCCACGATGCCGCCCATGAAGCCCACGGGCACGAACACCGCGAGGATGGACATCGTGGTGGCGAACACCGCGAAGCCGATCTCGCTGGTCGCCTTGCTCGCGGCGGTGTAGTGGTCCTCGCCGTGCTCCACGTGGCGCACGATGTTCTCGCGGACCACGATGGCGTCGTCGATCAGGATGCCCACGGCCAGCGACAGCGCCATCAGGGTCAGCGTATTGATCGTGAAGTTCATGGCGTAGATCACGAGGAACGCCGAGATGATGGATACCGGCAGGGTGAGCCCCGTGATGACCGTCGAGCGCCACGAGTTCAGGAAGATGAAGACGATGAGCACCGTGAGCAGCGCGCCCAGCATCAACGCCAGCTGCACGTCGGCGAGCGAGCCCCTGATCCAGGTCGAGTTGTCGCGCACCACCTCCAGCTGCACGCCGGTGGGCAGCTCGCTGTTGAGCTGCGCCATGACCTGCTTGATGCCGTCGGCGACGTCCACGGTGTTGGCGCCGGAGACCTTGCGGATATCGATGCCGATGGCGCGCTTGCCCGAGAACTCCGCGAGCGTGCGCTCCTCCTCCTGGGCATCCTCGATCCGCGCCACCTCGCCCAGGCGGACCGGCGCGCCGTTGCGCGTGGTCACCACGATGGACCCAAACTCCGCGGGGTCGACGACCCGGCCCTTGACGCGCACCAGCTGCTCGGCGTTGCCCTGCTCCACGCGCCCTGCCGGCGTGTCCATGTTCTCGCGCCGCAGGGCCGCGATGACCATGTCGGGACTCACCCCCAGTGCGTCCATCCGCGCCGGGATGATCAGCACGTGGATCTCGCGGTCCAGGCCGCCCACCACGGTGACGCTGCCCACGCCGTCCACCGTCTCGAGCCGGCGGCTGATGGTCTCCGTCGCGAGCCTGGTGAGATCGCGAAGCGCCCAGCCCTGGCCCGAGAGCGACAGGCTCACGATCGGGTTCTGGCGGAAGTCGAAGCGCGACACGACGGGCGGATCGATGTCGACCGGCAGGTCCGAGCGGATCCGGTCGATCGCGGAGCGGACGTCCGCCTGGGCGTTCATCACCTTGGTCTGCAGCGTGAACTGGATGAAGATCGTGGAGTACCCCTCGAGGGACGACGACTCCATGCGGTCCACGCCCTCGATCGGGTTGACGGCTTCCTCGATCTTCTTGGTGACGTCGCGCTCGACGGCCTCCGTGCTCGCGCCTGGATAGCGCACCTGGATCATCACGAAGGGCAGTTCGACGTCCGGCATGTCATCGAGCTTGAGTCGCCGCAGCGAGAACAACCCCAGCACCACGAGCGCCAGCATCATCATCGTGGCGAAGACGGGGCGCTTGATCGACAGTTCGGACAGGAACACGCGCCCTCCCCTACCGCCCGGGCCGGCCGCCGGCCGGCGCCGCGCCGCCGATCCGGACCGGTGCGCCGTCCGCGAGGCCTTCGATCGGCCCGATGATCACCGTGTCACCGGGCGCGACGCCGGTCGCGATCTCCACCAGCGACTGGTCGTCGTCGGCGACCCCGACCGCGACCCGGCGGCGGGCGATCCTGCCCTGGCTGATCGCGTAGACGTACGGCGTCCGATCCTCCCCTTCGTAGCGCACCGCCTCCTTCGGCACCGCCACGGCGTTCGGAGCCTCGCGCGTCACCACGCGACCCGACGCGAACAGCCCGCCGACCAGCCGCTCTCCGGGGTTCGGCACGTCCACGTAGATCTGAATCTGGCGGGTCGCCGGGTCGGCCGTCGGGTTGATCCGGGCGATTTGCCCCGACACCTGCGACGAGTCGAGCTGCGCGATCGTCAGGCGCACCGGCCGGCCGACCCGCAGCTCCGGGAGCCACTCGGTGGGTACGGATGCCGAGAGCTGCAGCACGCGCGTGTCCACCAGCTCGAAGACCGGCTTCCCGTTGTCCACGCGGTCGCCGGCCTGCGCGTAGCGCTTGCTGATCACGCCAGCCGCCGGGGCGGTGAGCGTGGCTGTCTTCAGCCGGTCCTCGCTGTTGGCAGCCTGGGACTCCGCCAGCGATTCGCGCGCCCGGGCCGCCTGCAGCGCGGCCAACGCGTTGTCCCGGTCCCGCTGGGCGATCGCCCCCTCGCCGAACAGCGCCACCGAGCGGGCCGACTCCGCTTCGGCCACCCGGACGTTCATGCGCTGCGACTCCACGTCCGCCCGCGCGTACGCGGCCGCCGCCTGGAGCACCTGGTCCTTGAACCGGGCCAGCGGCTGCCCCTGCTGCACGCGGTCGCCCTCGTTCACGTACACGTCGACGAGCTGCTCCGCGAGCGGCGCGCCTACGGTGATCTTGACCTTCGCCTCGAGCGCCCCGCTCAGCGGGATGCCGGCGCGCAGCACCTGGCGTCGCGCCACGGCCACGTCCGTGGAGTTGAGGGTAGCCGCGTTGGGGGCGTCCGCCGCCGTGCCGCTCGCCGCCGTGCCACCCGCGCTCTTCGCCCCGCACGCCGCCGCGCTCACCGCGGCCGCCATCACCAGGACCGTTCCCCACCGATAGTGCGTCATCGCCTTGTCTGTCCTTTGCCGTTCTCTTGCTGCTCGCCTCTGGTAACCACTGGCCACTTGGCGTCTGGCAACTCTACTGGCCTTCCGTGACCCGCACCTGCGCTCTGACCAGCGGCACCGAGTGCCCCAGCGCCCGCTCCAGCGCCGCGATCGCCAGCAGATAGTCCCGCGTCGCCAGTGCCTCGTTCACGCTCGCCTGCTGGAGCGCGAGCCGCGCATCGGAGACCTCGATCGCCGTGGCAATGCCGTTGGCGTAGCGCACCGTGGCCAGATGCTGCGCACGGGCCGCCTGGCCCACGGTCTCGTGCCGCGCCTGCACCAGCGCCTGCGCCCGCACGATCTCCGCCCGCGCCTGCTCGATCTCGATCTGGACGCCCTCCCGCGTCTGCGACAGCTGGGCCTCCGCGCGCTGCAGCTCGGCCTGCGCCTGCAGCACGGCGCCGTGCGTCCGCAACCCGTCGAACAGCGGCACGGAGAGCGTGAGGGACGCGCTCCAGTCCTTGCGGAAGTCGCCGATGGCCGCTGGGAACAGCCCCGCGGGGAACGCTTCGCCGCCGTAAGAGCTGCTGAGCTTGAGGGTCGGGTAGTAGTCCCCGTGGTAGACGCGCACGGCCTGCCGCCGGAACTCCACGTTGGCCTCGGCCGCCGCCAGCGCCGCCCGGCCGGCCTCGTCCAGGTCCAGCGCCGCGAAATCGACTCTGGGCAGCGAGTCCGTCGTCTCCGGAAGCGGGCTCACCAGCTCCACCGGCTGATCCGCCGGGATGTTGACGATCCGGCGCACCTCCAGGAGCGCGATGTCGCGGCCGTTCCGCGCCGCGATCACCAGCGGCTCCTGGTTCGCGGCCTCCACCTGAGCCCGCAGCAGGTCGTAGTCCGCCGACGAGCCGACTTGATGGTTGAGCGTCACGCGGTGCAGCTGGTCGTTCACCAGCACCTGCGACGCCTCGGTGATCGCGACGATCCGCTCGGTATAGAGAGCGTTCAGGTACGCCTGCTTCACCCGGTAGGTCACGTCGCGCCGCGTCTCGTCGAGCTGCGCCCGCGCCGCCCGCTCGTAGGCGTGCGCGCCCGCAATTCCCGCTCCGATCTTGCCTCCCTGAAACAGGGTCTGGCTCACCGTGAGCGCGGCGACGTACGTGTTCAGCCGGCCGAACGGCAGGCTGGAGAACAGCCCGCCGATCCCGCGGATGACCGAGTTCGGGTACTCCTGCTCGAGGTACCTTATCCGGTTCGCAAGCGGCGCCGTGGTGTCCGGACTGAACGGCGCCAGCGTCGGCATCTGACCCATGGAGCTGTACACCGACGCGAACGTGCGCGTGTAGGTCACCGACGCTCGGATTTCGGGCAGCGCCGTGGACCAGGCCTGCGTGACCTGCCCCTCCGCCTGCCGCACTCCCGCTTCCGCGATCTGCACGTCGTTGCCGCCCGCCAGCGCGCGGCGGATCGCGTCATCCAGAGTCAGCTGGATCGGTTCGCGAGCCGGCTGCTGCGCCGCCAGCGCCGCCGGGAGCAGCGCCAGGCCGATGATCGGCAGGATGCGCATAACCCTACTCCCCGCGGACCGAGCCGGGTCGACGGATGCCGTCGAACGCCAGAGAGAGCTGCCGTTCGACCGCGTCGTGCAGGGAGACGGTGCTGCGCTGGAGCTGCTCATGGTGCGGCCCGCCCCCGATCCACCAGAGCAGCGTGCCCATGAAGACGGACGCCACCACGCCGAACACCGCGTCCGGATCTACGTCGGGCCGGAACTCCCCGCTCGCCTGCCCGTCGCGAATCGCGCTCACCACCTTCTGGTACAGGCCCGTCCGCGCGGTGTCGGGCTCCGGGCAGACCATACGCTCCATGCTCACGCGCACCAGCATCCGCGCCAGGCCACGATCCTCCCCGTACGACGCGGCCACGCCGCCGAAGACGGCGAGGATCCGCTCCGATGCGGTCCGACCGTGGCGCGTCGCGTGCTCCTCCGCCCGCTCCATCCACTCCTGGCTCAGCGCCTCGAGCACCGACTCCTTCTTCGGGAAGTAGTTGAAGAAGGTCCCCTTGGCCACGTCCGCGCGCTCGGTGATCTCGTCCACCGTCGTGGCGTCGAAACCCTTCTCGTGAAACAGCTCGAGCGCGGCGAGCGTGATCCGCCGGCGCGTCTCCTCCTTCTTCCGCTCTCGCCGCCCCTGCACCACCTCAGTCATGGCTGTCTATCCCTTTGGCGAACAGAATACTAGAGTATAGTCACTTACGACTAAAGTCTACTAATAGACCGCGGTTAAGTCAATTGAATACACTACGGTCATTTTCTCGCCTGGGTTTCCCCGGAGAGCCACAGTCCGCATTTTGGCCGCATGCGCATCGCGATGACTGGCGCCACCGGCTACGTGGGCACCGAAGTGCTCGCCAAGCTCCTGCGCCGCGACCACGAGGTGCGGGCCCTCGTCCGCCGGCCGGACCGGGCGGGACCGCTGGGGGACCTCGGCGTCGAGCTGGTCGCCGGCGGACTGGACAGCGCCGAGGCGCTCGGCGCGCTGGTGGCAGGGACGGACGCGGTCGTGCACCTGGTAGGCATCATCGCCGAGTCAGGGAGGCAGACCTTCGACGCGGTCCACGTGCGCGGCACGCAGGCACTCCTCGCGGCGGCCCGGCAGGCGGGCGTCTCGCTGTTCGTGCACATGAGCGCCCTGGGCGCCCGCGGCGATTCAACGGCGACGAAGTACCACCAGAGCAAGTGGCAGGCGGAAGAAGCCGTCCGAGGGAGCGCTCTGCCGCACGTCGTTCTTCGGCCGTCGATCATTGCGGGTCCCGGCAACGCCGCCATCGGGATGATGGTCAACCTGCTCCGCTTCTCGCCGGTCGTGCCGGTGATCGGGGACGGCCGCTACGAGATGCAGCCGGTGTGGATTGGCGACGTGGCGGAGGTCTTTGCGCGCGCGCTCGAGCGGCCGGACCTGCGTGGCACGTTCGAGCTCGGCGGGCCAGAGCACCTGACCTATCATCAGGTGCTTGATCATCTCGAGGCGGCGCTCGGGGTGCGGCGGCCCCGGGTGCGCGTGCCGGTCGGCATCGCGCGATTCGCCGCGCTCGCCGGCACGGCCCTGCCGAATCTCGCGCCCATCACCTCGGAACAGCTTCAGATGCTGCTCGAAGGCAGCACCACGGCGGACAACGCCATCGAGTCCAGCTTCGGAATCCGGCCGCGTGCCTTCGCAGAGGTGGCGCGCGAGATCTGCGCGCCGTACACCGCGGTCCCGGCGCCGCAGTAGCCGACTCAGATCCGAATCACGCCCAGAGAAAAGACGACCCGGGGGCAGAGCCCCCGGGCCGAATGGCCGGGCAAAGCCGCCGTCAGACTCTGCGCGCGGCCACTTCCTCTCCCGGAGCCTCGCCGGAGGCCTCGCCGCTTGGGGAATAGACCGTGGGCATCAGGGCCGGGTGCGCGACGTAGCCCCACGCGGCGCCGGCGAAGTCCGTGCCGGCGACCGAGCGTTCTGTGCGTCGCCCGCACGCCGCCGCCCGATCCCGGTTCTCGCGCCGCATCGCTGCGACCATCGCTCCCACCAGCGCCTCGCCCATGCGTGCCCTTTCAATAGCATTGGATGCACCCGGGCAGCGGATGGTTGCTTAGCGGCGCAGCCTCCCGGTTCGCGAGGTCGTTACGGTGTCGGCGGCCGCTCCGCGCGAGAAGATGACCCTGGTATTGGAGGCGCCGTAGCCCAGACCGATGGGGTTGAACACCATCACGGGATTGGTGCAGCTGATCTGGGCGGTGCCGAGGCGGTAGGTGGCGACCGTGTCCCAGGCCTTGGCGGTCCGCTGCACCGATACGGCGACGGTGTGCGCCGCACGATCGAGCTCGAGGCGGGCGAGCGCGCCGCGCGCGATCGCCAGCTCGCGCGTCGTGGCGTGCGCGGCCGCGAAGCGCTGCACACCCTCCTCCACGGCGGCCCGATCGAGTGTGCGGCCCAGGGGCGGCATCACCACCGACGCGACGACGCCCATGATCGCGACCACGGTGGCCAGCTCCGGAAGCGTGAAGCCGCGCCGCCGAATTCGCTTCCCCTCGAGGGGGCGTTCTTCGCGCCGCTCGCACGGTCTCGCCCCTGCACGGGGGCCACTTCTGCGCACGCGGGGAGCTTAGCGCGCGAACCGCGCCCATTCTCATCGGTCGCTTGCGGCGCGGCGCGATTCTCGGCGGACGCTCTGGTGACGGCCGCGGGGGAGCGCTAAACTCGATCCATGCACATCCTGATACGGCTGTACCTCCGGACCGCCTTTGTCTTCCTCGCCCTCGGCCTCGTGACCGGCCTGTGGCTCGAGTTCCAGCAGACGACGGGGGGCACGATCAGCCACGGGATGATCGTGGCGCACGTGCACCTCCTGCTGGTGGGCTTCATGGTGATGATGGTCGTGGGAACTGCGCTGTGGCTCTTTCCCCGCTCGGGCCGTCGCGAGCCGATCGGGCCCTACCATAATCTCGTGGCGTTTGCCTACGTCCTGCTCACCGCCGGGACGCTGGTGCGCGCGGTGACGGAGTTCCTCGACGTGGTGCTTGACGGCCAGGTATGGGCCTACGTGCGGCTGGCGGCGTCGGCCGGCCAGGTGGCGGGCATCCTCATCGGCATCGCGGCGCTGTGGGGACGGGTCCGTGGGGCCGCGATCGCCAAGGTTGAGCCGCCGGCTGCTCCCAAGACCTAAGCCGCGGTCCCCCGTCCCACGAGTCGCTTGCGCGTGTAGGGGATCAGACCGCCGGCGTCCATGATCGCCTGGCGCGCCGCGGGCAGCGGCCGCAGCGCGAACCGCCGGCCGGTGGTGAGGTCGGTCACCTCGGTCAGCCCGATCGCGAGATCGTCGCCCTCCGCCGCCGCGACATCCGGCACCTCCACGAGCCTCAGCCCGAGGTTGATCGCATTCTGCAGGAAGATGCGCGCGAAGCTCTTCGCCACGATCACCAGCTCATGGCCCTTCAACGCCGAGACGGCCTGCTCGCGCGAGGACCCGCAGCCGAAGTTCTTTCCGGCCACGATGACGCTCCCGGCCGGCACCCCGCCGCTCTTGAGAAGCGAGTTGAAGGCGGCGTGATCCGCGAACGCGAACTGAGGCGTCTCCGTCGGCAGGACCGTCGCCATGTAGCGACCGGGATAGATCTGGTCGGTCGAGACGTCGTCGCCCAGCGCGAGCACGACTCTGGCCTTGCTCATCGGACGCCTCCCTCCCTCGGATCGGTGATGACGCCCGTCACCGCCGATGCGGCCGCCACCGCCGGCGAGCACAGATAGACCTCGGATGCCGGATTCCCCATGCGGCCCTTGAAGTTCCGGTTGGTGGTCGACAGGGCCACCTCTCCGTCGCCAAGCGCGCCCTGGTGCACGCCAAGGCAGGGACCACAGCCGGAGTTCATCACCACCGCCCCTGCCCGCATCAGGTCGCCCACATAGCCGGCGTCCAGCGCCTGCTGGTAGATGCGGCCGGACGCGGGGAAGACGATCATCCGCGTGCCGCGCGCGACCTTCCGCCCCTTGAGCAGCCGCGCGGCGATCGCGATGTCGTCCAGCCGGCCGTTGGTGCAGGAGCCGATCACGACTTGGTGCACCTTCGTGCCAGCCACGCTGGTCACCGGCCGCACGTTGTCCACGGTGTGCGGGCACGCGACCTGGGGTTCGAGCTTCGATGCGTCGAGCTGGACGATGCGCTCGTAGGGCGCGTCGGGCTCTGGCACCATCGGCTCGACCTCGTCCTCGACCCCTGCCTCTTCCCGCAGGTACCGCAGGGTCTCCTCGTCCGCGGGCACGATCCCGCACGTCGCCCCCGCCTCGACCGACATGTTGCACAGCGTGAGCCGGCCCGAGGTCGGCATCGCGCGGATCGTCCCGCCGTGGAATTCGAGGACGTGGAACGTCGCGCCCCCCGCGCCCAGCCTGCCGACCAGCTGCAGGATCAGGTCCTTCGGCGTCACGAAGTCAGGAAGGGCTCCGGTGACTTCGACCTTGATGGTGCCGGGCACCTCGACGTTCATCGCGCAGCCGAGCGCCCAGACGCTCGCCATCTCGGTGGCGCCGATGCCGAAGGCGAACGCTCCCAGCGCGCCGTGGCTGGTGGTGTGCGAGTCGGTCCCCACGACAACGTAGCCGGGGCGCACATAGCCGTTCTCAGGGAGCACCTGATGGCAGATCCCCCCCTCGTCGCCCCGGATGTCATGGAACTTCGTGATGCCCTGCGCCGCCACGAACTCGCGCACCTTCTTCTGGTTCGTCGCGGTCTTCGGAGACTCCGCCGGCACGCGATGGTCGAAGATGATGGCGATCTTGGAGGGGTCCCACGGCTTCGGCTCGAGCCCGGTGCCCTTGTAGATCTCGAGGAACTGGTTGATCACCAGCGCCGCGTTCTCGTGGCTCATCGCCAGATCCACGGCGGGCTCGACCACGTCCCCGACCGCCACCATCCGGCGGCCCGTGGCCCGGGCCAGGACCTTCTGCACGACCGTCATGCCCATGGCTGCACTCCTCCGCCCTAGACGATGCCCTGCGCCCTGAGCCGCGCGATCTCGGCCGGGGCGTAGCCCAGGCCGGTCAGAATCTCTTCCGTGTGATCGGAGAGTCGCGGCGGCGCCGATTCGACCGTCCCGGGCGTCTTCTCGAACTTCGCCGTCAGGTTGAACAGCTTCAGGTCCCCGATACCGTCCGCGTGCACCGTCTGGATCGCTCCGCGGTGCGCGATCTGCTCCTGGGCCAGCGCAGCCTCCAGCGGGAGGATCGCGCCCGAGGGGACGCCTCGCGCGTTCAGCGCCTCCACCCAGTGCGCGGTCGGCCGCTCCCGGAGCTTCGCTTCGAGCAGCGGCGTCAGGGCGCGGCGGTTCTTCTTCCGCGCGTCCCGCTTGGCGAACCGCGGGTCGGCCTTCAGCTCCGGGACGCCCAGCTCGTCGGCCACCGCTTCCCACTGCTCCTGCTTGTTGGCCGCGATGTTGATCGCCCCGTCTGCGGTGGCAAAGGTGCCCGACGGCGCCGCCGTGAAGTTGTCGTTCCCCAGGAGCTGCGGCTGCTGGCCGCCGATCAACAGGTTGGCCGCGACCCACCCCATCAGCGGCATGATCGAGTCCACCAGCGCGACGTCGATGCACTGCCCCTCGCCCGTGCGCTCGCGGTAATAGAGCGCCCCCATGATCGCGAACGCCGCGTTGAGGCCACCCACCGTGTCGCACACCGGGAAGCCGCAGCGCAGCGGGTTGAGGCGCTCGTCGCCGTTGATCGCCATGATCCCGGAGAGACCCTGGATGATCTGGTCATACGCCGGCTTCAGGGCGTCGGGCCCCGTCTGCCCGAAGCCGGAGATCGCGCAGTAGATCAGGTCCGGTTTCGCCTGCCTGAGCCGGTCATACGACAACCCCAGCCGCTCCATCACCCCGGGCCGGAAGTTCTCCACGACGACGTCGCCGGTCCGCACGAGCTTGAGGAAGACCTCGCGCCCCTCGCTCTCCTTGAGGTTGAGGGTCACCGACTTCTTGTTCGCATTCTGCGCGAGGAAACTGGTCCCCATCAGCCGATCGTTCAGCTCGGGGACGTTGCCCAGCTTGCGCGCGAGATCGCCGTCCACCGGGTGCTCGATCTTGATCACCTCCGCGCCCAGGAGCGCGAGGTGCAGCGTGGCGAACGGCCCGGACAGCACGTTCGTCAGGTCGAGCACCCGGATGCCGTCCAGCAGCCTGGCTGTGGTCATCGCCCGGCTCCCGTCGCCGGCGCGATGGTCCCGGTGCGGTACACGGTCCCCGGCATCTCGCGCCCGAAGAACCGCGCCACGTCGCATGCGACCTCGATCAGCGCGTCGAGCTTCACGTCCATCCTGAGCCCCATCCCCTGAAGCATGTGCACGAAGTCCTCGGTGCAGGTGTTGCCGCCGGCGATCTTCGTGAACGGGCAGCCGCCGAGCCCCGCGACGGACGACTCGAAGGAGGTCACCCCCGCGCGGTACGCCGCCCAGCAGTTCACCAGCGCGAGCCCGTAGGTGTTGTGGAAGTGGCATGCGGCCTCGATGCCGGGCTGCGCCGCCAGCAGCTCGCCGAAGAGGTGCTCCACCTGGTCGGGCACGGCGTGCCCCGCCGTGTCCGCAAGGCTCAGATGCGTGAGTCCCGCATCGAGGAAGCGTGACACCAGCTCGCGCACGCGCTCCTCCGGCACCGGACCCTCGTAGCCGCACCCGAAGGCGGACTGCACCGACACCTGCACCTTCATCCCGGCGTCACGGGCGCGGCGGGCGATGGCGACGATCCGGCCGGTGGCTTCCGCAGTCCCCAGGCCGGTGTTCTTGCGCGAGTGCGTCTCGCTCGCCGAAACGCCCATGCACAGCAGCTCCACGCCGGCCGCGAGCGCGCGCTCGAGGCCGCGCTCGTTCAGGACCAGCGCCGAGAGGACGACGCCCTCCGGCCGCCCCAGCTCGGCGAAGAGCCGGTCCGTGTCGGCCATCTGCGGCACCTTCTCCGGATGCACGAACGAGCCGACCTGCACCACGTCCACGCCCGTCGCGATGAGCGAGCGGATCCACCGCAGCTTCTGCTCGGTCGGGACCACCTGCCGCTCCATCTGCAGGCCGTCCCGCGGCCCCACCTCGTGAAGAACGATCTTCCCGGCAGGCCCAGTCACGCGTCAGCTCTTCAGCGCGCGCGCGACGGCCTGGGCGACGTCGAGCGTCGTGCTCGTCCCGCCCATGTCGTAGGTGCGCGTCTTTCCCTCGCGGATCACCGCGGCCACCGCACGCTCGAGTCGTGCCGCCTTCTCCCCCTCGCCCAGCCAGTCGAGCATCATCTTCGCGGCGAGGATGGTGGCGAGCGGATTCACCTTGTACTGGCCCGCGTACTTGGGCGCCGAGCCGTGCGACGGCTCGAAGACCGCGAGCTTCTCCCCGATGTTGCCGGAGCAGCCGAAGCCGAGCCCGCCCACCATCTGGGCGGCGAGGTCGGAGATGATGTCGCCGTACAGGTTGGGCGCGACCAGCACTTCGTAGCTCATGGGGTTCTTGAGGAGCCACATGCAAATCGCGTCCACGTTCGCTTCGTCCATCTGGATGCCGGGGTAGCCCGCCGCGACCTTGCGCGCCTCCTCGAGGAACAGGCCGTCAGTAGCCCGTACGACGTTCGCCTTGTGCACCACCGTGACCTTCCTCCGCCCGTTCTGCTTCGCGTACTCGAACGCGGCGCGCACGATGCGCTCCGAGCCCTTCTTGGTGTTCACCTTGCAGGAGACGGCGTACGCGTCGGCGGGAAGGTCCTTGAACGGCGCGAACGGTTTGCTCAGCTTCGCCAGCACCGCCGACAGCTCGGCGGGCACCGGGCTGAACTCCACGCCGGCGTATAGGTCCTCCGTGTTCTCGCGGAAGATGACGAGGTCGATCCCCTCCTTGAAGTTGAGCGGGTTGCCCGCGTACGCCTTGCAGGGCCGGAGGCAGACGTAGAGGTCGAACATCTGCCGCATCCGCACGATCGGCGAGCGGTAGACGAGGCCCGTGCCCCGGAGGGACGGTGCCAGCTCCGCCTCCGCGGTCTTCGCCGGCTTCGAGGTGATCGCGCCGAACATCGCCGCGTCCACCCGCTTCAGCAGCTCGACCGTCCGCGGGGGGAAGGCGTCGCCCTCACGGCACCAGAATTCCCAGCCGATGTCGCCTTCGGGGTACACCGCGTCCAGGTGCAGCTCGTCCAGGACGAGCCGCGCCGCGTCCATGACGTCCTTGCCGATGCCGTCGCCCGGCAGCCACGCGATCGTGTACTTGGCCACCTTCACCGCTCCGCACGAATTGGGTCCGGAGCCTCGAATTGCAAGAAACGAGCCGGGGTTTGCCACGTGCTGCAAATGGCTTCTGGTAGCCACAATAGCGCAGGGGCCGGAAAGCTGCTCCGGCCCCTGCGATCACCGAACCGCACGCGCTCGCCTACGGCTTCGGGCGGGCGCGGAACTCCTCGTACAGCCGCGTGTGCCGGTCGTTGAACGGCACCAGCTCGCCCCGGATGAAGACGTACTTCGGACCCATGCGCGCGTCGAGCGGATCGCCGTCGGTCACGATCAACGTGGCTTCCTTGCCTGGCTCGATGCTTCCCAGGCGGTCGGACACGCCGAAGATCTGGGCGGCGTTGATGGT
>DATKLR010000191.1:0-4160 GCA_035542295.1 Gemmatimonadales bacterium
GCGCCGCAAACGAGGAGCAGGAAGAGCGGCTCGCTGCCGAAGTAGAGGTTCCAGCTGCGGCCGGGGAAGAACGGCACGAAGCTCATCAGGGAGGGACTGACCGCGACGAGGAGCGCAGCCGGAAGCTCCGCTTTCGCTCCGCCGGCGAGCCGGGCCAGTGACGCCACGGGGAACACCAGCAGGGCGCCGCACAGCGCGGCCAGCAGGCGTGAGGCCCACAGGTCCGGCGCGCCGGCGGCGGACGCCAGCGCGACGAGCACGGGCTGCAGCGGCGAGAGCGCCACGTGCGGGAGGCCGTTGAGCGCGAATCCGTGACCGGCGCGGAGGCTGCGGGCCAGCAGCAGGTAGTAGCCTTCGTCGTAGACGATGTAGTCGCCGCGCGCGAGGAGGAGGACGAGCCGCGCGGCCAGGGCGCCTGCGGCAATCAGCACGAGCGAACGCCGTTCCCGGCTCATGCGGCCCCCGGCGCCGACGCCCCACGCAGCCGGGCGGCGAGCAGCCGTACCGCGCGGCCGAAGTCCGGCGCGGGCGACTCGAGCAGCGCGGTCAGGCGGGACACGGCGACCCGGCGCCCGGCGTAGTTCCGCCGGCGTGCGCGCAGCGCGTGAGGGAACAGCCGCCAGAACGCCAGCCAGCCCCGGGCGGTCGCCCGGAGGGGCCGACCGCTGAAGATCGGGTCGAGGAACGGCCACACGAAGAGCAAGGGCGCGCAGGGCAGCAGCCGCCGCAGCGGCATCGTCTGCACGAACAACAGCAGCGCGTTGCGCACCGTGAAGACGGTCTTGGGGATGCTGAGCTGCCCGGCACTGGCGTGCGCGTGGTGCCGGACGCGCGCTTCCGGAGCATACCAGCAGCGGAACCCCGCGAGCTGCGCCCGGATCCCCAGCTCGACGTCCTCGAACCAGGCGAAGAACGCCTCATCGAAGCAGCCAACCGCATCGAACACTTCTCTCCGGTAGGCCGCCGCTCCTCCGCAGGGACAGAGGATCTCGCGCGCGACGCCGAACCGCGGCCCGTCGCGCTCGCCGCGCCCGATGTCGTACGCGAACAGCCCCATCGCAGCACCCGCCGAGTCCACCACGCCCTCTTCCCTGGCGGAGAGCATCTTGCTGGCGACGGAGCCCACCTCCGCGCGCTCGTCCAGGACCGCGACCAGCTTCTCCAGCCAGGCCGGCTCCGCCTCGGCATCGTTGTTGAGCAGCATCAGGTAGCGCCCGCGCGCTGCCCGCAGCCCGGCGTTGACCGCGACGGCGAAGCCGCGATTCTCCGGGAATGCGACAAGCCTCACCTCCGGGAATTCGGACCGCAGCATGGCGTCCGTGCCATCGCTCGAGCCGTTGTCCACGACCACGGTCTCGAAGTCCCGGTAGCTCTGCGCGCGCAGCGACCGCAGGGCCGCACGCAGGAGGTCGCACCCGTTCCAGGTCGGTACGATCACGCTGACCCGCGGCGCGCCATCGCTCACGGCTTGCTCGCGATCAGCACGATCTCTTCCCCGGCATGGCGTCCCATGAGGGTCAGCGCCCACTCGGCCAACTGGAAGGCTCGCGCGCGCCGGCCCGTCCAGCCTCGCGGCGGGCGCTGCCCCGGAGCGGGCCACTCCCGGAGGAACCCCTTCCCCAGCAACCACGAGAACTCAGCGTTGCGCACGCTGGAACGGACCGAGCGGACTTCCAGACCGGCCTGCTCGGCGAGCCGGCTCAGGGTCGCACGAGAAAACAGATGCAGATGGCGCGGCGGATCCAAGCCGATCCAGGATCCGCCGAGGCGTCGCCTGCCAAGGCTCTCGATGTTGGGCGTGACCAGCACCACCCGCCCGCCGGGTCGGGTGACGCGCGCGCACTCGCGGAGAAAGCTCCGGGGATTGTGCACATGCTCGACGACATGGCTGGCCGTGACCGCATCGAACCGGCCGTCGGAGAACCGCTGCTCCTCGAGCGTGCCGGCAACCACATCCAGCCCGCGATGTGTTCGCGCGAACTCCACGGCTCGAGGCTCGGAGTCCACACCCAGCACCCGCCACCCCAGCGCGCGCATCCGGTCCAGAAATGCCCCGCCGCCGCACCCGACGTCCAGCAACTCACCCCCCGCCACGGGGGACAGGTACATCACGGAGAACCGGACCGCCTCGGCTCCTTCGGGGTGCGGAACCGCGAGGAGCGCCAGCGCCCGACGCCAGCGCGGAAGCCCGTCGTCATACCCGTACGCGTACGCCAGGTACGCGCGTGGGACGATTCCTGGACGGTCCTGAGGGGGCTCCTCCCACCTGTCCGCCGGAAGCTCGAGGTGGTGCGCGCAGTGCTCGTACGCAAGCGCGCTGTGTTCCGGACGGAGCCTCGGGTCCAGCATGACCGTGCCACATCCATGGCAGGTCCACAGCGACCATTCCCCGGGCGTGCCACAGAGACGATCCGCAAGCCGCAGGTGCGCCGGCTCGCGGTCCGCGGCGCCGCACACCGGGCATGGTCCGGCGGGCTCAAGCAGGGGTTCCAGAGGGTCCGTCCGTCTACCGATCACGTGGGGCGCCCCCGGGCCAAGCCGGTGGTGAGCGCGGCCCGCACCGCCTCGCGCTCGGAGCCGGTGAGGGCCAATCGCCACCCGACGCCGGCCGCCACGCCCCCCAGAGCGATCGCGACCGCGACCCTGGCCACCGCGCCGTCGAGGTGCGTGGCGGCGAGCCACGCCGCAACGAGTGCCACCGCGAGCAGGGCACCGTAGGCGGCAGTCGCGCGGAGCCGCGGCGCGTCAGCCGCCGCTCCGACCAGCCGCCCCGCCGCCAGGAGCAGGAGCAGGGCATCGAGCGCCACCCGGAGCGTCCAGGCAGCCGCCGCGCCCGTGATGCCCCACCAGTGCAGGAACAGCAGCAGCGCGGGCACGTAGAGCACCAACTCGATGAGGTGGAACTTGGCGCACAGATCCGGGCGCCCCAGGCCGTACAGCAGCCAGAAGGGGACCATGGCCACCGAGTTCACGGCGACGCCGATGGCCAGGAGCTGGAGGCTCGCCGTCGAGAGGCGCGCGAAGTCGTGCCCCAGCCAGACCGCGAGAAGATCAGGCGCAAGGGCGACGAGGAGGACCGCCGCCGGGCCCATGGCCAGCACGATGGCGCCGACGGCCTGTACGGCCAGGGGGCGCGCCTCTCGCACGTCCACCGAACGGTCCACGCTGAACACGGGGAACAGCGCCCGCATCAGGCTGGATGGCACGAGCCAGAGCTGCGTCACCAGGCCGTATGGCGCGGCGTAGTAGGTCACGGCTCCCACCGACAGCACGGCTCCAATCGCCAGTCGGTCGATGTTGGTCATCAACGGGCTCACCACGTTTGACACGGCGACCCACCGCCCGAAGGTGAACAGCTGACGGGCGGCCGCGAGCCGCACGCGCATCGCGCTCCGCAGGCCCGGGACGACCCGCATGCAGACGGCGTAGGCGGCGCCGCAGGCGGCGGCCTGAACGGCGGCCGTAGCCGCGACGGCGGGCGCGATGTGGTTGGTCCACGGCAGCACCAGCAACGGGGCGAGCAGCGTGGCTGAGGTGGTGGGCACCTGGATCGCGGCGACGAGGTCGAAGCGCCGCCTCCCCTCGAGCGCGCTCAACAGGATCGGGAGGAGGATGGTGAAGGGCACGGCGGCGGCAAGGACCCGGAAGCCTGCGACCGCCTCGCCCCGCAGCCCGGGCGGCACCCGGAGCAGGCCTTGAGCGAGCGGGGACGCGACCGCCAGGAGGATGCCCATCCCGACGACGCCGACCACCGCTGCGAGCGTCGCTGCGGTCCAGAAGATCCTGGCGGCTTCCTCCTGATCTCCGGACTCGGAGGCCCGCGCCAGGAAGCGCGTGACCGCCCGCGACAGGCCGAAGTCGAGCAGCGCCACGTAGGAGAGCACGACGCCCGCGGTTACGAGGACGCCGTACCGGTCCACGTCGAACGCGCGAATCACGGCCGGCACGGTCACCAGCGCGAGCGGAACCGGCAACGCGCCCGCGAGGAGGTTGAGGCCCGCGTTCGAGAAGGCGCGCCGCGCCTCCGTCCGCGGCGCGGACGCCCGCGCCGGTCCCGTCGACTCTCCCGTCACCGGGGCGCCTCGCCCAGGAGCCGCGCCAGGAAGCGCGGCAGCACGGGCTCAAGCCGGCCCGTTTGGAAGCCGGCCATCCGCACCGCC
>DATKLR010000192.1:0-3694 GCA_035542295.1 Gemmatimonadales bacterium
CGACACTCTCGGACCCCGGACCCCGGACCCCGGGCTCCCGCTTTCTGAGCATCCCCAGCGGATTCCAGCCCACCGTGGCGATGGTGAGGCCCGAGAATGCGCCCACGGCCACGAGCCCCTCGCCCACGGGCCCGATGATCCGCAGCTCGTAGGCGAAGAAGCCGCCCAGCAGGCCGACCCAGCGCGGGTACTCCGGCAGCGCGCCGGAGGCGAGCGCGGCGTGCGCCACGCTTTCCCAGGTCTGGTAGCCGACGCCGAGGGCGAACGGCACGGTGAGCGACAGCCCGGCGAGCAGGATCGTCACGCGGCGGCCGAGGCTGCGGTCGAGATGGCCGAAGAGGGCGACGGCCCAGAACAGCGGGATGAGCGGGATGGCGGCGGAGCCGGCGCCGAACCACGACCGCAAGGCGGACCCGACGGCGACTCCGACCGGGCCCGTGAGCGAGACGCCGGGGGCCGTCGCGAGCGCCAGGAACAGACCCGCGAGCAGGGCCCCTATGGCCCAGAGATCATCCTTCGTTCGAGGGTCGATGCGCCGTGATCCTGCGGTCGGCGTAGAGAGGCAGGACGGGGTGCGTGTCCTGGGCGGCGCATGCCTCGAGGTCGGCGCGGAAGCCGAGCCCGGCCAGCTCGCGGCCGTGGGCGCTGGCCTTGAGCGCCCGTCCCCAGCGCTCGCCGAAGTGCCGGGCCAGCTCCAGGGACGCGAGGGCCGCGTCGTTGATGCTCACCCTCTTCGTGCCGCCCTCGGGGAGGAGCACCTTGATGAGCCGGCCGGCGGCGAAGGCGTCCTCCAGCGCGAACCGCTTCTCGGAGCCGGCGCAGAGGATCACCAGGTCGCCCTGCTCGGCCAGGACCGCGCGGCACTGCTCGACGACGGTGGAGAAGTTCACGGCGGCGCAGGCGATGACCTCGCGGGCGCCCTGCGCCGAGGCGAAGGCGGCCGTGCCGTTCGTCGTGGACATCACGATCGTCTTGCCGCCCACCACGTCGGGGCCGAACTCGGCGGGGGAGTTGCCGAGGGCGAACCCGGGGACGCGCTCCGACTTCCGCTCGCCCGCCAGGACGACGGCGTCGCGCTCGAGGTTCTGCGCGATCCGCAGGGCCTCCTCGATCGTGCCGGCCGGGAGGACGGCCTTGGCACCGTTGGCGAGCGCGACGGCGATGACCGTGGTGGCGCGGAGGATGTCCACGACCACGACCGGGCGGCCGGCGAGGTCGCTCGCGCCGAGCGCCTGCGGCGAGAAGACGACCTCGATCTTCACCCGACGGCCTCCGCCGGCTGCATCATCTCGCGCTCCACGAACGTCGTGTCCACGCGCCCGGCCTGAAACACCGGGTGCTCGATGACCTTCATCAGGAACGGGATCGTCGTCGTGACGCCCTCGATGATGAAGCCGTCCAGGGCCTGGTGCATCCGCACCACCGCCTCGGCCCGGTTGTTCCCGTGCACGATGACCTTCGCGATCAGCGAATCATAGTACGGCGGCACGGTGTAGCCCGCGTAGATGTGCGTGTCCACCCGCACCCCGGGCCCGCCGGGGGGATGGAAGGTCGTCACGACGCCGGGGCTTGGCTGGAAGTTCCGCTCGGCGTCCTCGGCGTTGACGCGGCACTCGATGGCATGCCCGCGCAGGCACAGGCCGGACTGCGGGAAGGAGAGCGGCTCGCCCGCCGCGACCCGGATCTGCTCCTTCACGAGGTCCAGGCCGGTCACCAGCTCGGTGACCGGGTGCTCGACCTGAATGCGCGTGTTCATCTCCATGAAGTAGAAGGAGCCGTCGCCGTTGAGGAGGAACTCCATCGTGCCGGCGCCGACGTAGTTGATCCGCGCGGCGAGGAGCTTCGCCGCCTCGCCCATCTTCTCCCGCAGGGCCGGCGTCATCGCGGGCGAGGGCGCCTCCTCGATGAGCTTCTGGTGGCGGCGCTGGGTCGAGCAGTCGCGCTCCGAGAGGTGCGCGATGCGGCCCTGCTGGTCCCCGAACACCTGGATCTCCACGTGGCGCGGCTTCTCGAGGTACTTCTCGATGTACACCGCGTCGTTGCCGAAGGCGGCCAGGGCCTCGCTGCGCGCGAGCTGGAAGTGGCGCGCGAAGTCGTCCTCCTCCATCGCCACGCGCATCCCCTTCCCGCCGCCCCCGGCCGCGGCCTTGATGATGACGGGGAAGCCGATCTCGCGCGCCGCGGCGACCGCCTCCTCGACGTCGCCCACCGGCCCCGGCGTGCCGGGGATGATCGGGACGCCGGCCTCCTGGGCGAGGCGCCGCGCCTCCGCCTTGTCGCCCATCGCGCGGATCTGGTCGGGGGTCGGGCCGATGAACGCGATGTTCGAGGCCCGCACGATCTCGGCGAACTCGGCGTTCTCCGCCAGGAACCCGTAGCCGGGATGGATCGCGTCGGCGCCGGTGATCTCGGCGGCGGCGATGATCTGCGGGATCTTGAGGTAGCTGTCGCGGGCCGGCGCGGGGCCGATGCAGACGTCGTCGTCGGCGAACCGCACGTGGAGCGATTCGCGATCGGCCTCGCTGAACACGGCCACGGTCTGGATGCCGAGCTCGCGGCACGCCCGGATGATGCGGAGGGCGATCTCGCCGCGGTTGGCGATCAGTACCTTCCTGAACATCAGCGCTGGAACGGATCCCTGCTCAGCCCGGACAGGCCGCCGTCGCCCGTGTCGGACGGCCCGGCGGCCCCCGCTCCCGTCCCCGGCCTGCTTGGCGGCGCCGGCCGCCTCGCGCCGAGGGCGGGCCCGCCGGCGGTCTTGGTCGGATCGAAGGCGCCCTTCTTCTCGAAGCCCTCAAAGGTGCGGTCGCTCGAGCCCGCGATGCCCTGGACCTGCAGCTGGAATTCGGTGGGATTGGAGCAGTAGAAAAGCGCCGATTCCAGGCTGATGACCCCCTCGGTGTACCATTGCATCAGGCTCTGGTCGAACGACTGCATCCCGTACTGGACCGTGCCCCCCTTGATCAGGTCCGGGATGTCGAGCTGCGCCTTCACGTCGCGGATGTTGTCCCGCACCGCCGCCGTGTTGACCAGGATCTCCGACGCCGCCACGCGGCTCGTGCCGTCCTTGGTCGGCACCAGGCGCAGGGAGACGACGGCCTGGAGCGCGGTCGAGAGGAGGTAGCGCACTTCCTCGTGCTGGTGCGGAGGGTAGAACGAGATCACGCGGTTGATGGTCTGAGTGGCGTCGGTCGTGTGCAGCGTCGAGAAGACGAGGTGCCCAGTGTCCGCGGCCTTGATGGCGGTGTCCAGCGTCTCCATGTCGCGGATCTCGCCGATCAGGATGACGTCGGGGTTCTGGCGCAGCACGTGCCGGAGCGCGTTGTGGAACGAGAGCGTGTCGGCGCCGACCTCGCGCTGGTTGATGATCGAGTTGACGTCGCGGTGCAGGAACTCGATCGGGTCCTCGATGGTGATGATGTTGACGCGGCGGTTCAGGTTGATGTGGTTGACCATCGCCGCCAGCGCCGTGGACTTGCCGCTGCCCGTCACCCCGGTGACCAGCACCAGGCCGCGGGGCTTGAGGGCGAGCTGCTCCAGGATCTTCGGGAGCCGCAGCTCGTCGATGGTCTTCACCTCGTAGGGGATGACGCGGAAGGCGAAGGCGAGGGTGCCCCGCTGCCAGTAGCAGTTCACCCGGAAGCGGCCGATGCCCGGGACGCCCAGCGCGAAGTCCGCCTCCTTCGTCTCGGCG
>DATKLR010000193.1:0-8071 GCA_035542295.1 Gemmatimonadales bacterium
TGGGCTCCCATCTTGCTGACCGCTTCATCGGGGCGGGGCACGACGTCGTCGGGATGGACAACTTCGTCACCGGCAGCCCGGACAACATCGCGCACCTGACGGGGAACAGGCGGTTCGCCTTCTTCGAGCACAACGTCACGAACTTCATCTACGTCGACGGCCCGCTCGACGGCGTGCTCCACTTCGCTTCGCCCGCCAGCCCGCGCGACTACCTCGAGCTCCCGATCCAGACGCTCAAGGTCGGCTCGCTGGGCACGCACAAGGCGCTCGGGATCGCCAAGGCCAAGGGGGCGCGGTTCCTCCTGGCCTCGACCTCCGAGGTCTACGGCGATCCGCTGGTGCACCCCCAGCCCGAGGGCTACTGGGGCAACGTGAACCCCGTCGGACCGCGCGGCGTCTACGACGAGGCGAAGCGGTTCGCCGAAGCGATGACGATGGCCTACCACCGCTACCACGGCCTGGACACGCGCATCGTCCGGATCTTCAACACCTACGGGCCGCGGATGCGAGTCCGCGACGGGCGCGTCGTCTCCAACTTCATCGTCCAGGCGCTCAAGGGCGAGCCGATCACCGTGTACGGGGACGGGAGCCAGACCCGCTCGTTCACCTTCGTGGACGACCTGGTGGATGGCATCGCGCGCGCCTTCGAGCGCGGTACCAGCGAGCCGGTCAACCTCGGCAACCCGAACGAGTTCACGGTGCGCCGGTTGGCCGACCTGGTCCTCAAGCTCACGGGCTCGACGTCGAAGATCGTGCACGAGCCGCTCCCGCAGGACGATCCCAAGGTGCGCCAGCCGGACATCGGGCGGGCCCGCACGGACCTGGCCTGGGAGCCGAAGGTGCAGCTCGAGCAGGGCCTGGCGGCGACGATCGCCCACTTCAAGAAGAAGCTGGCGTGACCAGGGTGCTCCTGACCGGGGCCGCCGGGTTCATCGGCTCCCACGTGGCCGAAGGTCTGGTGGCGCGGGGCGACGAGGTGGTGGGGCTCGACAACTTCGACGCGTTCTACCCGCGCGCGATCAAGGAAGCCAACGTCGCCGCGCTGCGGCGCGGGCCGCGCTTCCGGCTGGTCGAGGGGGACATCCGCGACGCGACGGCGGTGGCGGCGCTGGTGACGCCGGAGACCGTGGTGGTGCATCTGGCGGCCCGCGCCGGGGTCCGGCCATCGCTCGAGGAGCCCGCCCTGTACGCGTCGGTCAACATCGAGGGCACGGCGGTCCTGCTCGAGGCGGCGCGGCGCGCCGGGGCGCGCCGGGTCGTGTTCGGCAGCTCCTCGTCGGTGTACGGCGACACCGCCCCGGTCCCGTTCAGCGAGGACTGGCCCGCGCTCCTGCCGATCTCGCCCTACGCGGCGACCAAGCGTGCCGGCGAGCTGCTCTGCGCCACCTTCGCCCAGCTCTATGATCTCCGGATCATCGCGCTGCGGTTCTTCACCGTGTACGGGCCGCGCCAGCGCCCGGACCTCGCCATCCACAAGTTCACGCGCCTGATCGCCGCAGGGCAGCCGGTGCCGTTCTACGGCGACGGGTCGAGCGAGCGCGACTACACTTACATCGACGATATTGTAGGGGGGGTCATTGCCGCCGTGGACTGGACGCGCGGACCCCAGGGCGCTCTGGAGATCGTGAACCTGGGCGAGTCGCGCACCACCCGGCTGGACGCGCTGGTCGCGCTGATCGCGCGCGCGGTGGGGAAGGAGGCGCGGCTCGAGCGCCTGCCGGCGCAGCCGGGCGACGTGCGCCGGACCTGCGCCGACGTGCGCAAGGCCGCCCGCGTGCTCGGCTACCGGCCGACGACGGTGGTCGAAGACGGCATCCCGCGCTTCGTGCGCTGGTTCGAGGAGACCCATGGACATCCAGCCTGATCGGATCGTCGAACGTGCCAAGGAGCGGATCGACGCGGGAGACCCGTACGGCGCGATCCACCTCCTGCGCGAGGTGACCGAGTCGGGGCGCGCGTTCGCCGACGCGTACCACCTCCTGGGGCTGGCATACTCGATCGTCGGGCAGCCGGGCGAGGCGCTCGCCGAGTTCGACCACGCGCTCGCCCTCAATCCCCGATACGTGGACGCACACCTCAACCGCGCCGTCACGCTGAACGAGCTGGGCCGCTACGACGAAGCCGTGGCGGCGTTCGCGGCGGCCCAGGGGCTGGGCGGCGTGGACCACACCGGCTTCCCGGCGCCGGAGGCCTCGCGCCTGGCCAACCTCCACGCCGAGCTCGCCGAGGCGTACGTCGAGGCGGGAGGCCTCCGCGAGGCGATCGAGCAGTATGCGAAGGCGGCGGAGCTGCGGCCCGAGTTCCTGGACCTGCGCTACCGCCTGGCCCGTCTGCGGCTCGAGGTCGGCGACGTCGCGCTCGCCCGCCGTGAGCTGGAGGCCATCCTCGAGACGCGCCCGTCGTTCTTCGACGCACGCGCGGCGTTCGGGATGGCGTGCTACCTGCAGGGCGACACGGCCGTGGCCCGCGCCGCGTGGCAGCAGTGTCGCGGCGAGCGCCCCGACGAGCCGCGCATCACCGCCTACCTCGCGCTGCTGGACCGCGTGGCGAAGCAGGCGGAGGCGGGGCGTTGAACACCCTACACCCCACCCCCTACACCCTGCTGTTGCTTGTGGCGGTGGCCTGCACGCCGGTCGCCGATCACGAGCGGCTTGGCGACCGACGGTACGCCGAGCGTGCCTTCGTGGACGCGCTCGCCGAGTACCGGCTGGCGATGCACCAGCGCGTGCCGGATGCCGAGCTCAGGTCAAAGTTCGCCGCCTCGGCGCTGCAGGCCGGCGCGCTGGGCGAGGCGGTGACGGCGTACCACGATCTTGCGCGGGCCGAGCCGGGGGCGGTCGACGAGGCGGCGGACGGGCTCACGCGGGCGGCGCGCCTCGCGATCGGCGCGCGCGACATGGCCGCGCTCTCCGACGCTCTGGTCGCGCTGCGCGACATCGCGCCCCAGCGGCCGGTCGGCTTCCTGGCCGTGGCGCTGGGCGCGGGGACGGCCTACGCCAGGCGTCCGGAGGCGATGGACGTGCTGCTCGAGGCCGCCGCGGCGGCGTCCAAGCCGGCGGGCACGGACTCGTTCCTCGTCGCCTACGCGGACCTCAACGCCCACATGGGGCGCTGCGACGCGGCGACCCGCACCTACGAGGCGGTGCTGCGCCGCAGCCGCCAGGTGCCGCCGCTGGTGGAGGCGGCCCGCGGCGGGCTCGCCGGCTGTGCGGTCGAGGACGGCAAGGCGTCCCTCAGCGCCGGCGCGCTCCAGGACGCCGAGGTGCGCCTCCGGAAGGCGATCTCGATCGGGGAGCCCGACAGCGTCGTGCGCCTCGCGTGGCTCCTGGTCGGCGACACCCGCTGGGCCGAGGGCGACACCGCCGTGGCCCAGGACGCCTACCGCCGCGCGATGTCCGGCGCGCCCGAGGGGGACCCGATCGCGGCGCGAGCGAACGATCAACTCAACCGGCTGCTGGGGAAGGGAACTCCCACGCCATGATCCGCGTTACCACGGGCGCCGTGCGGGCCCTGCCGATGGTCGCGCTCTGTCTCCTCGGCGGGTGTCACCACTTCGACCCGCGGAACTACACGGTACCCGAGGACCTGTACCAGGCGTCGATGCACCAGTTCCGCACCGGCCACTTCGACAAGGCGCAGGCCGGATTCCAGGCCGTCAGCTTCAGCGTGGGGGCGCGGGATACCCTGTATCCGCTGGCGCGGTTCTTCCTCGCCGAGTCGTACTTCAGCCAGGGCGACTACGTCACCGCGGCGCAGGAGTTTCGCCGGGTCGCCGACGAGAGCCCCAACCACCGCATCGCGCCCAACGCGCTCCTCAGGGCCGCCGATTCGTACGCGAAGCTGTGGGAGAAGCCGGACCTGGATGCGACCAACGGCCAGACGGCGCTGGCGACCTACCAGGAGCTGGCCGGGCGGTTCCCGGACGCGCCCGCCACCCGCATCGCAGCGACGCGTCTGCGGGCGCTGAACGAGAGGTTCGCGCAGAAGGAGATGGACATCGGGGTGTTCTACTTCCGGCGCGGCGCCTTCGATTCGGCGATCCTGTACTTCAAGGACCTGATCGCCAGTTACCCGTCGGCGTCCCTCGTCCCGGAGGCCTACGTCTACATCGTCCGCTCGTACCACGCGATCGGGTACACTGACCAGGAAACGCAGTTCTGCAACGCGCTGCGGCAATTCTATCCGCAGCTGTCCGACGCCAAACGCTACTGTGGCAACGGGACTGCTGGGCGGTAGCTTCGACCCCGTCCACCACGGCCACCTGATCGCGGCCGGGCGCGCCCTGGAGACGCTGGGGCTCTCGCGCGTGCTGCTGGTGCCGTGCGCGCGGCAGCCGCTGAAGCGGCTGCTTCCGGTGGCGGCGCCGGAGCATCGCCGCACGATGCTCGAGCTGGCGGTGGCGGGTGACGCGCGGTTCGCGGTCGAGACGATGGAGCTGGAGCGGCCGGCTCCGTCGTACACGGTGGATACCCTGCGCGCGCTGCACCAGCGCTGCCCGGGCGAGCGGTTCGTCCTGCTGCTCGGCGCCGACGCCGCCGCGGATCTCCCGCGCTGGCGGTCCGCCGAGGAGGTCGCGCGCCTCGCCGAGGTGGCGATCCTGACGCGCCCGGGCGCACCGGAGGTGCGGACGCCGCTGGTCCGCCACGTCGTGGCCACGCCCGCCATCGAGATCTCGGCGAGCGACATCCGCGCCCGCTGCCTCGCGCGCAAGAGCATCCGGTACCTCGTCCCGGACGCCGTGGCGGATTACATAGAGAAAGAGCGCTTGTACCGATGAAACTGCCGACTGGCAACCACTGCGCACCTTGCCGTCTGCGCAACGTGAAACTGGATTGGTGATGCCGCTGCCCGCCCTCGTCACCAAGGTCCTCGGGTCCCGCTTCACGCGGGAGCTGAAGCATCTGCGCCCGATCATGGCTGCGATCCACCGGCACGAGGAGGAGCTGAAGGCCCTGCCGGACGAGCAGCTGCAGCAGCAGACGGCGCGCTTCCGCGAGCGCATCGCGGAGCGGGTCGGCGCCCTGCGCGACGACGTCGAGGCACTGAAGAAGGCGAAGCACGACTGCGCCGACCCCGACGAGCGTGACGCCATCGACCGCCGCCTGCTCGGCCGCGAGCAGGAGCTTGCCCGCGCCACCGCGGAGGTCCTCGAGGAGCTGCTCCCCGAGGCGTTCGCCACGGTGCGCGAGGCCTGCCGCCGCCTGATCGGCACCAAGGTGCTGGTCACCGGGCGCGAGATGACCTGGGACATGGTGCCGTACGACGTCCAGCTCATCGGCGGCATCGCGCTCCATCAGGGGAAGATCGCCGAGATGGCGACCGGCGAAGGAAAGACCCTCGTCGCCGTGCTGCCGCTCTACCTCAACGCGCTGCCGGCCAACGGCGCCCACCTGGTCACCGTCAACAACTACCTCGCGCGCCGCGACTCGCAGTGGATGGGGCACGTGCTGGCCTGGCTGGGCCTGACCGTGGGCTGCATCGACGACACGGAGCCGGGGACGATCGAGCGGCGCGCCGCGTACCTGTGCGACATCACGTACGGCACGAACAACGAGTTCGGGTTCGACTACCTGCGCGACAACATGGTGTTCGCGCTGGAGCAGCGGGTCCAGCGGACCCACGCGTACGCCATCGTGGACGAGGTGGACTCGATCCTGATCGACGAGGCCCGCACGCCGCTCATCATCTCGGGCCCCGTCGGCAACGAGTCCGACACCAAGTACGCCGAGCACAACCAGGCAGTCGTGGGCCTGGTGCGCCGCCAGACCGAAGTCACCAACAACTTCATGGCGGAGGCGGAGAGGCTCTGGCCCGAGGATCCGTACGCCGCGGCGGTCAAGGCCTATCAGGTCCAGCTCGGGATGCCCAAGCACAAGCGTCTGCTGAAGTTCCTCCAGGAGCAGGGCGCCAAGAAGCTCGTGCAGAAGGTCGAGCTGGATTACATCGCCGACCGGAAGCTCCCCGCCAGGCAGCAGCGGCTCAAGGACCTCGAGGAGCAGCTCTACTTCGTCCTCGACGAGAAGAACCACTCGGTCCACCTCACCGACCAGGGCGTCGAGATCCTCTCGCCGAAGGACCCGGCGCTGTTCATCGTGCCCGACCTGTCGGAGGAGGTCCTCAAGATCGAGCGGGACGAGGCCCTCACGGCGCACCAGAAGCTGGAGCGGCGCGCTCAGCTCGAGGGCGACTACGCGGCCAAGAGCGAGAAGCTGAACATCATCCACCAGCTGCTCCGGGCCCACGCGCTCTACGAGAAGGACGTCGAGTACGTGGTGCAGGACGGCCAGATCTTCATCGTGGACGAGTTCACCGGCCGCATCCTCCCGGGGCGCCGCTGGTCGGACGGCCTGCACCAGGCCGTCGAGGCGAAGGAGGGCGTGCAGGTCAAGGGCGAGACGCAGACGCTCGCCACGATCACCATCCAGAACTACTTCCGGATGTACGGCAAGCTCGCGGGGATGACGGGCACCGCCGAGACCGAGGAGGAGGAGTTCTACAAGATCTACGGGCTGGAGGTGATGGTCATCCCGACCAACCGTCCGGTCCGCCGCATCGACGTGCACGACCGCATCTACAAGACCCGGCGCGAGAAGTACAACGCGATCATCGACGAGATCGAGCGCCAGCACGGGCGCGGCCTGCCGGTCCTGGTCGGCACGGTGAGCGTCGAGGTGTCGGAGACGCTCTCGCGGATGCTCAAGCGCCGCGGCATCCGGCACGAGGTGCTGAACGCGAAGTACCACCAGCGCGAGGCGGAGATCGTGGCGATGGCGGGCCAGGCGGCGGCGGTCACGATCGCCACCAACATGGCCGGCCGCGGCACCGACATCAAGCTCGGCGCCGGCGTCACCAAGTGCAAAGTCTGCGGGATCCGGGCGCGCCAGGCGCCGTTCGGCCAGACCATCGAGAAGCCCGACCTCTCCTGGCCGGAGATCCAGAAGCTCGGCTGCATGACCGACCCGCCGTGCGGCCTCCAGATCATGGGCACCGAGCGCCACGAGTCGCGGCGCATCGACCGCCAGCTCCGGGGCCGGTCGGGGCGCCAGGGAGATCCCGGCGGCTCGATCTTCTTCCTCTCGCTCGAAGACGACCTGATGCGGCTCTTCGGGTCGGACCGCATCGGCGCCCTCATGGACCGGATGGGGGCGGAGGAGGGGGAGGTCATCACCCACCCGCTCGTCACGCGCTCCATCGAGGGCGCCCAGAAGCGGATCGAGCTGCAGAACTTTCAGTCCCGCAAGCGGCTCCTCGACTACGACGACGTGATGAACCAGCAGCGGGAGGTGGTCTACTCGCTGCGGCTCTTCGCGCTCGAGGGCGGCGAGGAGCTAAAGGCCGAAGCCATCCGGATGATCGACGGGGCGATGGATCGCCCGGTGTCCGAGGCGGTGGCGGGGAGCCGCCATCCCGAGCTGTGGGACCTCGGGACCCTGCGCGAGCTGCTCCTGATGCGCTACCTCGTGATGGTGCCTGAGCTGACGGAGAAGCCCCCCGCCTCCCGCGACGAGCTGCTCGAGCTGTGCCGGCGGCACGCCCGCGAGGCCTTCCATCGCAAGGTGCAGGCGCTGGACGACTACGGGCGCCAGCTCACCATCCCCAATCTGGCCGAGCAGGTGCTCAGCCAGGTCATGCTCCGCACCATCGACGAGAAGTGGAAGGATCACCTGTACGACCTCGATCAGCTCCGCAACGCCATCACCTACCGGGCGTGGGGGCAGAAGGACCCGCTGGTCGAGTACAAGCAGGAAGCCTTCAGCATGTTCGTGGATCTCATGGCGGACCTCAGAGCCACCTTCAGCGAGCAGTTCCTCAAGGTGCAGGTCAGCGCCGGGCCGCCGGCGCCGCCCCCGCCGCCCAAGACGTTCACCGGCCCGGTGGCGCGGGGTCCCGGCGAGCCGACGGGACGGCCGGGAAGCGCCGGAGCGGGCAGCGCCTCGGGCATGGTGGATGACGACGCCCTCCTCGCGCCGGCGGCGCCCGCGTCTCCTCCGCGAGCGGCGCGCGCGGTGGTCGGCGGCCAGGCCTTCGGGGGACCGTCACCCGCGGGACTCCCGACCGGGTGGGAGAAGAC
>DATKLR010000194.1:0-3947 GCA_035542295.1 Gemmatimonadales bacterium
CGGCGCATCGGGTTCCGCAGCGCGCCGGGGGCGTTCCTCCAGACGCACTCCGTCACGCCGCGCGGCGAGCCCCACCAGGTCGAGCGCCTGCTGGCGCTCGCCGACGGCGCCCCCGACCGGCGCGAGCCCGAGATCTATCCCGGTCCCGAGGAGCGTTCGGCGGTGGACGCGCTGCTCGCCGAAGCCGGGATCCGGGGCGAGTTCGTGGTGCTGGCGCCCGGCTCCCAGTGGGGATCCAAGCGCTGGCCGTACTTCCCGGAGCTGGCACGCGTCCTCGGAGAGGAGACCCGGCTGGCCATCGTGGGCGGCCCCGGGGACCGCGCCGACGCGCGGCAGATCAAGACGGCCCTCGGCTCCGGGACGCCGGTGGCCGACGCCACGGGGCGGCTCTCGATCCTCGCGGCCGGCGAGCTGATCCGGCGCGCGCGCCTCCTCGTCTCGAACGACTCGGCGCCGGTGCACCTGGCGTCGGCGGTGGGCACGCCGACGGTGGAGATCTATGGGCCCACGGCGCCGATCTTCGGGTTCGCCGCGCGCGCGGCCTGGTCGCGCATCGTCGAGCCCGACCCGCTCGACTGCCGGCCCTGCCACCACCACGGCCCCCCCGCCTGCCCGCTCGGCCACCACCGCTGCATGCGCGAGATCTCGATCAGCAGGGTGCTGGCCGAGGTCCGCGGGCTGCTCCAGATTGTCCCCAAACGCTACGGAGTCTGACGCATGCGCTACGTGGTCGGCGTGGACATCGGCGGCACGAACATCGTGGTGGGCACGGTGTCCGAGGACGGCCAGCAGGTCCTCGGCGTCCGCTCGACGCCGACCCAGCCGGAGGAGGGCCCGCAGGCCGTGATCGGCCGCATCGCCCGGCTGGCTCAGGTCTCGATGGCGGAGGCGGAGAAGACCGCCGGGGTGCGCCGCGACAGCATCGTCGGTGTGGGGATCGGCAGCCCCGGGCCGCTCGACCGGGAGAAAGGCCTGGTCCTCCTGACGCCGAACCTCGGCTGGCGCAACCTGCCGCTGCGGGACCTCGTGAGCGAGGCGGTGGGGCTTCCCGCCACGCTCGACAACGACGCCAACTGTGCGGTGTACGGCGAGTGGTGGGTCGGGGCGGCGCGCGGCGCGAAGTACGTGGTCGGTCTCACCATCGGGACCGGGATCGGCGGCGGGATCGTGATCGACGGCGAGATCTACCACGGCACGTCCGACGTCGCCGGCGAGATCGGGCACACGACGATCGACTCCACCGGCCGCCTCTGCAAGTGCGGCAACTACGGCTGCCTCGAGGCGTACGCGTCGGGGCCGGCGATCGCGGCGCGCGCGGTCGAGGGGATCGTCAGCGGCGTGGACACGAAGCTGCCCGACTACGTGGGCGGCGACCTCACGAAGATCACGGCGCAAACTGTTTACGAGGCCGCGTACGCCGGCGACGACTTCGCGCTCGAGGTGGTGCGCGACACCGCCAAGTTCCTCGGTGCGGGCGTCGGCAACCTCGTCAACATCTTCAATCCCGACGTCGTCGTCATCGCCGGCGGCGTGACGATGGCGGGCGACCGCCTGTTCGTGCCGCTCAAGGCGGAGGTCAAGCGCCGGGCCTTCCAGCCCGCGGTCGAGCGGTGCCGCATCGTCCCGGGCGCCCTCCCGGGCACCGCCGGCGTGATCGGCGCCGTGGCCACGTTCAAGAACCAGGTGTGGGGGGACGTCTGAAGAAGCTCGGCGTCCTCGGCACGATGATCTGGGACACGATCATCGGCCGCGATCCCGCCGAGGCCCCGCTCGAGGAGTGGGGCGGGATCGGGTACGCGCTCGCGGGCCTCGACGCCTCGCTCGGGGCGGACTGGGAGATCGTGCCCCTGGTCAAGGTGGGGCGCGACATGGCGCCCCAGGCGAACCAGTTCCTGCGGGGCCTGGCGCGGGTCCCGGCGGCGCGCCGCTTCGCCGAAGTGCCGGAGCTGAACCCGCGCGTGCGCCTGAACTACCGCAACCTCGAGCGGTGGTGCGAGCAGCTCCAGGGCGGCGTCCCGCCCTGGAGCTGGGCGGAGCTGGGCCCCATGGTCGCCGACCTCGACGCCCTGTACGTCAACTTCATCACCGGCTACGAGTGCGACCTCGCCACTGCGCAGGCCCTGCGGCGCGCCTTCGACCGGCCGCTGTACGGGGACCTCCACAGCCTCGCGCTCGGCATGCACGCCGACGGCATCCGCCACCACCGCCCCCTCGACCAGCCGCTCGCGTGGCTCGCCTGCTTCGACGTCGCCCAGGTGAACGAGGACGAGCTGCGGATGATGGGGAGCGAGCCGCTGGCGCTCGCCGCGCGTGCGGTGGAGCTCGGGGTCAAGGCGGTGTGCGTCACGCTGGGCCCCAGGGGCGCGTCCTACGTCGCCGCGCCGCGCTTCGACCGGCTGGTCGGTCCCGCGCCCGGCGAGCGCACGGCCCCGCCGGTCGTGCGCACCGCCACGGTAGAGAGCGAGGGCGAGGTCCTGAGCGGCGACCCCACCGGCTGCGGCGACGTCTTCGGCTCGACTCTGTTCGCGCGCCTCCTGGAGGGCGCAGACCTGGAGACGGCGATCCGGGACGCGAACCGCATGGCCCGGCGCAACGTCTCGTACCGTGGGGCCACCGGCCTGCAGCACTATCTGCGCGGGGCGCTGGCGCGGAGCGGCGCCGCGTGACCACCCTCGTCGAAGTGCCGCAGAGTTTCGACGACCGCTCGTTCGAGCAGTTCGCCACGGCGCTCGCCGCCGCCCAGGGCGGCGCTCGCGTGCTGGTCGACGCGCACGCCTGCGAGTGGGCGTCGCCGTTCGGCTTCGTGACACTGCTCTGCGCCGGCCAGGCGCTGGTGGAGCGTCACGGCGGCAGGCCGCTCCTGACCGTGCCGGCGGACAGGGACATCGCCCACTACTGGGCACGCACGGGGTTCTTCCGCGAGGCGGAGCCGCTGTTCGAGATCCACGGCACGGTGCCGCGGGTCAAGCCGCAGGCGGAGAGCACCGTCCTGCTGGAGGTGACGCCGGTCAAGGTCGCCGGCGACGTCCACAAGGTAGTGGACCACATCCAGGAGCGCGCCGCGGCGATCCTGACGGCCGAGCTGGGACTCGACCCGAAGGCGACCGTGGGATTCGGTATGGCGCTTTCGGAGGCTTGTCAAAATATTGTGGAGCACGCCGGCACCGGAGGCTGGGTCGCGGTCCACGCGTACACGTGGCGCCGCCGGCTGGGCAGGCGGGTGGTGGTGATCGCGGTGGCGGATGCCGGCGTGGGATTCCGCCATACCCTCGCGCCGTCGCAGGCGGCGTCGTTCGGCGACCGCTGGAGCGATGCGCGGGCACTGGAGGCGGCGTTCATCCACGGAGTCAGCCGGTTCCGGGACCCCGGGCGCGGCCAGGGGCTGCGCGGCATCCGCCGCTGGCTGGACCGGTGGGACGGCAAGATGAGCATCCGGAGCGGCACGGCGCGCATCGCGATGGTCCCCTCCTGGGACGAAGACGTGCCGCTCAAGGACGGATTGGCCATGTTCCCGGGCGCGCAGCTGCAGGTGGTGATCCCTGCCACCGCGCCGGAGGCGAAGTGATCGCGGAGATCGACGTCAGGGCGGTGCTGTCGCGGAGCGTGTGCGAGTTCCATAACGACCTCGTGACCCGGTCGACGGGGCGCGCGGTGCGCAGCGGCATCGAAGCCCACCTTCAGGAGCACCCCGACGTCACCATCGTCGTCCTCGACTTCTCGGCGGTGCGCGTGCTGGACTGCTCCTGCGCCGACGAGGTGATCGCCCAGCTCCTGCTGCGCCGCTCCGCCGGCGACACCACCCGGCCGACCTACTTCCTGGTCCGGGGGCTCGACGAGACTCATGCCGACCAGATCGACGACGTGCTGCGGCGCCACGGGCTCGCGCTGGTGGCCGAGGAGCGCGGCGGCGCCCAGCGCCTTCTCGGGTGGGTGACCGAGCTGATGCG
>DATKLR010000195.1:0-13014 GCA_035542295.1 Gemmatimonadales bacterium
CACCCCGCCGAGCTGCAGCGCCATGAGCGCGTGCGGGTCGCCCGCGTCGAGGGCCGCCTCACGCCGCCGCACCTGCACCGCGTTCAGGCGCCGCGCCAGGTGCATGGTCAGGCCGCCGAGCCACGCCGCCACCAGCGCCACCACCATCACCCCCACCATCCACGTCCCGTCCCACCCGCCCCGCAGGGCCGCGAGCGCGCCGGCCGCGCACGCCGCGGGGCCCCAATCGGGGTAGCGCGCCGCCCCGATCGGCAGCGTCTCGAACGCGAACAGCTCGAGCAGCGCGCCCATCGTAAGCCCCGCCCCCGGCCGTCCGGCGACCGCGCCGCCGAGGAAACCGGCCACCAGCGGGCGCGAGAGCATCGCCTGCGGCACGCTGACCAGATCCAGCCCGACCACGGCGCCGATCGCGAGCAGGGCGACGAAGGACAGCGCGCTCACGCCAGCTCCGCGATCGGCACGGGCCTGGCGGTCGGCACGTCCTGCGCCGACACTTCCACGCCGTCGGCCGCCAGCGCCTGGAGCTTCGCGGCCTCGTCGGGACTCAGAAAGACGTAGCGGAGCCGCTCGGTGCGGCCCTCGCGGGCGTGAATGCCCCCGAGGTTGATGCTCCGCCGCCCCGGCATCGCCCGCGCCAGCGTCACCATGGTGTCCACGTCCCCCGTCAGCACGATGCCGTTGCGGCGATCGCGCTCCCACTCCGGCAGCCGCGCGGCCGCCTCCGCCACGCTGGCGAAGACGATCTCGATGGACGGCGGAACCCCCATCCTGCAGATGTCCTGCTCCCAGTCGCTGGCGCGCACCTCGTCGCTCACCAGCACGATGAAGCCGATTCCGAGACGCTGGCCCCAGCCGACGACGACCTGGCCGTGGATCAGCCGGTCGTCGATCCGGTACAGGACGATCACCGCGCCACCCCGGGTGTCGCGTCTCGCACGACTCCACGTCCGCGCCGCCCGCACGCCGGCAGAACTCGCCTCCGGATCACCGGGCGACGATCCCCACGCTCGTGCGGCCCGTCTGCACCGCCCGCTCCGCCGCCGCCTCGAGCGGCAGCTCCCGATGAAAGACGAAGTCCAGCAGCATCGCGAGGTTGACCCCCGTGACGACGCGGAGCTCGGGCCGGGCGCGCGCCAGCGCCGCGGCGGTGTGGGCGCACGAGCCGCCCGCCATGTCCGTGAAGAGCAGCGCCGGCCGCCCCGCGACGGCCTCGTCGAGCCGCCCGACCAGCTCCTTGAGCCCGGAGCCACGATTCGACACGGCGACCAGACCCGTATCGTCGCCGACAATCGCGCGCACCGCCGCAAGCAGCGCTTCGGCCAGCTCGGTGTGCGCCACGATGACGCCGCTCAGCTTCTCACTCATAGTCCTCTTCGAGGTACTCGCGGATCAACCGCCGCTCCCGCATCCGCCCGATCAGCCGCTCGTTGAACTCGCGGGCGGAGTCCACGCCGCTGTACTTCAGCAGGTGCCGCATCGCCACGATTTCGGCGATCACGGTGATGTTCTTGCCCGGGTTCAGGGGCACCACGACGCGCGGCAGCTTGACCTCGAGGATCTCGGTCTCCTCCCCGTCGATCCCCGTGCGATCGTACGGTGCCGCGCTGTCCCAGTCCTCCAGCTGCACCACCACCTCGATGCGCTTCTGCTGACGCACCGCCCGGATGCCGAACAGCGCGGCGACGTCGATCAACCCGATGCCGCGGATCTCCATGAAGTGGTGCTGGTGCTCGTGCCCGCGGCCGATCAGGACGTCGTGGCCGAGCCGGCGCACCAGCACGACGTCGTCGGCGACGACGCGGTGCCCGCGCTCCACCAGGTCGAGCACGCACTCGCTCTTGCCGATCCCCGACCGCCCGACGAACAGCAGCCCCACGCCGTACACGTCCGCGAGCGAACCGTGAATCGCGGTCTGCGCGGCGAACGCCTCCTCGAGGAACGGCTTGAGCCGGTCGTAGAACTCCGACGTCGAGAGGCGCGAGCGGAGAATTGCCACGCCGTGCTGCCGGCCGAGCTCCACCAGCTCGGGTGGCACCTCGAGGCCCTTGGTCACGAACAGGCACGGCAACCCCAGCTCGAAGAACTGCGCGAGCGCACGGCGCCGCTCGGCCGCCGGCAGGGAGAAGAGGTACGAAACCTCCGTCTCGCCGAGCACGTGGACGCGGTCGGGCGCGAACCGCGCCGTGTAGCCTGCCAGGACGAGCCCGGGGCTCGAGACTTCGGACGACGGGATGGCGCGCTCCAGTCCCGCGTCGCCGGTCAGCGCCTCCAGCTGGAGCGCCTCCGCGCGCTGCTCCAGCAGATCACGCAGGCGGAGCGTGGCTACCTCCGGGCGCGGCCCGCGCGGCGCGGGCTGGTGGAATCCTTGTCGAGCTGCCGGCGCAGCTTCGACGCCACCCGGTCGAGCGCGGTCCGGTGGTCGGCGGCCTCGCTGCTCGCGACGTACAGCACTCCGCGGGCCGCGGTGAGGCGCAGCTCGGCCAGCGCCCGCTGGCGCGCCGTGTCGAAGGTGACGTTCGCCGCCGTGGGCCGGTGCGCCAGCCGGGCGAGCCGCGTCACGACCTGCTCGGCCCGGAGACGCAGCGCCTCCGGTACCTCGCCGTGGCGCGCCGTGATGATGATGTCCATGCGTTCGACTCCTAGCGCCCTCGCCCGGAGGCGACGGCGGCTTCGAGATGAGCTTCGGTCTCCGCGGCGGCCCGCTCCCAGCTCAGGGACTGCGCGAAGGCGCGGGCTCCGGCCGCGAGGCGCTCGCGCAGCGCGGCGTCCGTCGCCAGGGCCAGCAGCGCCGCCTGCAGCGCCGCGACGTCGCCGTGCGGGACCAGGATGCCGGTCTCGCCGTCCCGCACCGACTCCCGCAGGCCGGGGCTGTTCGAGGCCACCGCCGGCGTGCCGCACCCCGCCGCCTCGAGGTTCGTGATCCCCCATCCTTCCTTGGGTGACGTGAAGACGACCGCCCACGCCCGCCGGTACAATTCCAGCTTCCGCTCCTCGCTCACGTAGCCGAGGAAGGTGACCACCCCCCCGCCGACGTCCGCCGCGACGCGCTCCAGGCGCGCGCGGTCGGAGCCGCCACCGGCGATCCACAGCTCGACGGCATGCCCGGCCCGGGCCAGGGCGCCGGCCGCGGCGATCGCGGTGTCCACCGCCTTATAACGCTTGAGCCGCCCGACGTACAGGAATGCGGCCCCGGGCGCGCGCGCCACACCGCTGTCGGGGGCGTAGTGAGCGGCGTCCACGCCCGGATAGATGACGCGGATCCGCTCTCGGGCGAAGCCCCGCGCCACCAGGTCGTCAGCCGTGCTCCGGCTGATGGCGTGGACCGGAAGGCCGCGATAGACCCGCGGCATCGGCAGCTCCGCCGCCCAGACCGCCAGGGCCATCGGCCACGCCACCTCGCGGAACGCCGTCGTGCCGAACAGGTGCGGCACCAGCAGCACGAACGGCCCCCCCCACACCAGCGGGAGGTAGAGCGGCAGCTTGTTCACGTCCTCCACCACCACGTCGGGGCGCAGCGCGCGTGCCAGACGCATGAAGGCGCGCCGGCCGGACAATGCGAAGCCGTAGGCTCCGGACGCGCGGTGGATCGCGATTCCGTCGAGCGTCGCGGCCGGCTCGCAACCCGGCCAGCCGCTGGCCAGCAGGTGCACCTCGTGGCCGCGCGCGGCCAGGCGGCCGAAGATCTCGTGCAGGTGGATCTCGGCGCCGCCGGCCTCCGGGTGCGCCCGGTCCCGCCAGTTCACGACGAGGATCCTCACAGGCGGCCCCGGTCGCGCGCGATCCGGTCGAGGATGCCGTTCACGAAGGCCGGCGACTTCGGGCCGCCGAACCAGTGCGCGAGGCGCACCGCCTCGTCGATGACGACCTTCGGCGGGGTCGCGGTGTCCTCCAGCTCGTACGCCGCGAGCCGCAGGAGATTGCGGTCCACCACCGCCAGCCGCTCCAGCCGCCACCGGTCGGCGGCGCGTTCCAGCTCGGCGTCGAGCCGCGCACGGGAGCGCACGGTCGCCTCGGCGAGGCTCAGCGCGAGGTCCCGCACCGCGGGGCTCGCCGGCACCAGCGGCAGCACCCGGGCCCACAGTGCACGCGGATCGGCCACCGTCTCCGGCGTCTGGTCCCAGGCGTAGAGCAGCTGAAGGGCGAGCGCGCGGGCGCGCGTCTCAGTGCGGATGGCCACGGCGTGAGCGCAGCGTCGCGGCGGCGTCCAGGGCCGCCGCCACGGCGTCGTACCCCTTGTTCCCCTCCGCGCCGCCCGAGCGGGCCAGCGCCTGCTCCTCCGTGTCGCAGGTCAGCACGCCGAAGCCCACCGGCACGCCGTACTCGACCGCCACCGCCATCAGCCCCCGCGAGGACTCGCCGGCAATGATCTCGTAGTGCAGCGTCTCCCCACGGATCACGGCCCCCAACGCCGCGACCGCCTCGTACCGCCCCGTGGCCACGAGTCCGCGCACCACGACCGGCAGCTCCCACGCCCCCGCCACCCAGTGTACGTCCACCCGGCCCGCGCCCACGCGCCGCTCGGCCAAGCATCGCTCGGCCCCGTTCAGCAGCCGCCGCGTGACGTCCTCGTTGAAACGGCTGACGACGATGGCGAATCGCGGCGTGCGCCTGGCCTTGCCGACCGCAGGCATCAGTGGGCGAACAGGTGACCGAGCTTGTCGCGCTTGACGTCGAGGTAGCCGGCGTTCTCGTCGGTCCTCGGCGGAATGATCGGCACGCGCTCCGCGATGGTGAGGCCGTAGCCCTCGATCCCCACCAGCTTCATCGGGTTGTTGGTCAGGATGCGGATCGCCTTCACCCCGAGGTCGAGCAGGATCTGGGCGCCGATCCCGTAGTTCCTGAGATCGGGGAGGAAGCCGAGCTGCTCGTTCGCCTCCACCGTGTCGTGCCCTGCGTCCTGCAGCTCGTACGCCTTGAGCTTGTTCAGCAGGCCGATCCCCCGGCCTTCCTGGTCGAGGTAGACCACGGCGCCGCGGCCTTCCTGGGCGATCATCCGCATCGCGGTCGTGAGTTGCCAGCCGCAGTCGCAGCGCGACGAGCCGAACACGTCCCCGGTCAGGCACTTGGAGTGGATGCGCACCAGCACTTCGCCGCCCGACGCGACGTCGCCGTAGACCAGCGCGACGTGCTCGGCATCGTCCACGTCGTTGCGGTAGCCGATGATGCGGAACTCGCCGAACGGCGTCGGCAGCCGCGCCTCGGCCACGCGGTGCACCAGCCGCTCGTGCTGCAGCCGGTGCGCAACGATCTGCGCCACCGTGATGAACGTGATGCCGTGCTCGGTGGCGAACCGTTCCAGCTCGGGGCGGCGCGCCATCGTGCCGTCCGGGTTCAGCACCTCGCAGATCACGCCGGCGGGATACAGTCCGGCCAGGCGGGCCAGGTCCACACTCGCCTCGGTCTGGCCGACTCGCTGCAGCACGCCGCCCGGGCGGGATCGGAGCGGGAAGACGTGGCCGGGCCGCCGCAGGTCCGACGCCGTCGACACGGGATCGATCGCCACCCGGATCGTGGCGGCGCGGTCGGCTGCGCTGATGCCGGTGGTCACGCCGAACCGCGCGGCGGCATCCACGCTGACGGTGAACGCGGTCTCGTGCGCCTCGGTGTTGTGCTCGACCATCTGCGGAAGCCCCAGCGCCTCGCACCGCTCCGGCGTCAGCGTGAGGCAGATCAGCCCGCGGGCGTGCACCAACATGACGTTGACCGTCTCCGGCGTGATCTTCTCGGCCGCCGCGATGAGATCACCCTCGTTCTCCCGCGCCTCGTCGTCAGCCACCAGCACGAGCTTCCCCGCCCGCACGTCGGCGATCGCCTGTTCGACCGTGCCAAACGGCATCTGCCCCCCCCTCTACCGGGCGCCGCGATACGGCGCCAGGAGGTGCTGCACGAACTTCCCGATCAGATCCGCCTCTAAATGTACGCGTGTGCCCACCCTCGCTCTACCCAGGGTCGTGACCTCGCGCGTGTGCGGAATGACGGAAATCTGCACCACGCCGCGGCGCGGGATGTCGTTGACGGTCATGCTGATGCCGTCGACCGCGATGGAGCCGTGCAGCACCGACAGGTCCGCGACGAGCTTCGGGACCCGGATGTCGAGCAGGACCGAGTCGGCCAGCTCCCGGCGCCGGACGACCGTCCCGACCCCGTCCACGTGGCCAGCGACCAGGTGCCCGCCGAGCAGGTCGCCCAGGTTGAGCGAGCGTTCCAGGTTCACCGGGCGGCCGGCGCGGTAGGCGGCGAAGTTCGTCCGGCTGCGCGTCATCGTCACCGCCTCGACCGTGAACGTCCCCTTCGCGGTCTTCACCACCGTCAGACAGGTCCCGTCCACCGCGATGCTCTCGCCGATGGTCGGGCGGCGGCGGTAGGGGTGTGCGATCGTGACCTCGAGCCCGCGGGCCGTGCGGCGCACCCGCCGCACCGTGCCCATCGCCGTGACGATGCCGGTGAACATCAGGGCCGGTCCATCACAAGGAGACTGTCGTTCCCCAGCGTGCGGCGATCCACGGTGCGCCACGCCTTCACCGCCTCGATGTCCGCTCCGGGGAGCCCCGCAAAGGCGGGGACGCCGTCGCCGCCGAGCAGGATCGGCGCCGAGATGAGATAGATGCGGTCCACCAGTTCCTCCTTGAGCCACCGGCCCGCGACCACACCGCCGCCTTCGATCAGCACACTGGCGACGCCACGCCCCGACAGCACGGCCTGCGCATCACGGGGCCCGTCGGCATCCGCCACCTCGACCCCCGCCGCCGCGAGCGCCGCGCGCGTGGTCGCCGGCACGTCGCGCCCGAGCAGCACCAGCGTCGGCGTCTCGCGCGCCGTCGTGACGACGGTCGCGCCGAGCGGCACCTCTCCCCGGCGATCGAGGATCACGCGGAGCGGCGGCCTCGCCGGCTCCACGGGACCGCGCACCGTGAGGCTGGGATCGTCGGCCGCAGCGGTCCCCGCGCCCACCGCCACTGCGTCGAAGCCCGCGCGCAGCCAGTGCACGTACTCGCGCGCTTCGCCGCCCGACACCCAGCGCGAGTGCCCGCGGTGGTCGGCGATCTTCCCGTCGAGCGACACGGCCAGCTTCAGCGCCACGAACGGTCTGTTCTTCCCGGCGAACCTGTGGAAGAACAGGGCGTTCTGCGCCTGCACCTCCCGCTCGAGCACGCCCGGCTCCACGCGCACCCCCGCGCGCCGAAGCGCCTCGGCACCGCCCCGCGCTTTCGGGTCCACGTCGCGCGCGCCGAAGACCACCCGCCGGATCCCCGCCGCCACGATGGCATCGGTGCACGGCGGGGTTTTCCCGTAGTGGACGCAGGGCTCGAGGCTCACCACCAGGTCCGCTCCCCTCGCGCGGCGCCCCGCCGCCTCGAGCGCCGCCACCTCACCGTGCCGGCCGCCGAATTCCGCGTGGAACCCCTCGCCCACCACCGCGCCGTCCCTGAGGACCAGCGCTCCCACCAGCGGGTTCCTTCCGACCCGGCCCCAGCCCCCCCACGCGAGCGCGATCGCCCGCCGCATCGCCTCCCGGTCGTCCACGGCTACGACTCCGCCTCCCAGAGCACGCGGCCCTGCCCCGGCACGACCGCCCCGATCTCCCACGTGTCGACGCCCGCCTCGCGCGCCGCCGCGCGCACCGCGCTCACGTCCGCCGCGGGGCAGACACCGATCAGCCCCACCCCGAGGTTGAAGACGTTCCGCATCTCCTCGTCCCCCACCGCCCCGCCCCGCTGCACCACGAGAAACGGCGCCGGGACCGGCCACGACCCGGCCCGCACCACCGCATCCGACGTGTGGGGCAAAACCCGGACCAGATTGCCGGGGATCCCGCCGCCGGTGATGTGCGCCAGGGCATGGAAGCGCTGCCGGACGGGCCAGACGGCCGCGAAGTAGCTCCGGTGCACCGCCAGCAGCACGTCGCCCACCGTCTCCCGCACCTCGGGGAACGGATCGTCGAGGCTCAGCTCCAGATCGCCGAACAGCACGCGGCGCAGCAACGAATAGCCGTTCGTGTGGAAGCCGCTGGACGCGTAGCCGACCAGCACGTCGCCGGGCCGGACGCGGTCGCCGTGCAGCGCCTCGTCCTCCGCCACGACACCCAGGATGGTGCCGGCAAGATCGAACTCGCCGGGCCGGTAGACGTCTGGCATCTCGGCCGTCTCGCCGCCCACCAGCGGCATCCCGTGCGCGCGGCAGGCGCGCGCCACCCCGCTCACCACCTCCGCGGCGACGGTGGGATCGAGCCGACCCGACGCGAAGTAGTCGAGGAACCCGATGGGCCGCGCGGCGTGCACCAGGATGTCGTTGACGCAGTGATTGACGAGGTCCTCGCCGACCGTGTCGTGGCGCCGGGCGCGGATGGCCACCAGCACCTTGGTGCCCACGCCGTCGGTCGAGGCGACCAGGAGCGGCTTCGGCACGTCGGCGGGGATGCGGACCAGCCCGCCGAATGCCCCCACGGCCCCTGCCGACGCCGCGGTCCGGGTGCCCCGCACCAGCTCGGCGATCTGCGCCTTGGCCGCCTCCGCGGCCGCCAGGTCCACCCCGGCGCGCCGGTAGCGGTCAGCGCCGGTCGCCATCGCCCGGCTCCAGGTCGAAGTGCACCAGGTCCCGGTGCGCCCGGACGCGCGCCGTCACATCGGCGGGCGTGATCTCCTCGAACCGGCCGATGGAGAACCGCTCCACCGCGAACGAGCCCATCGCCGAGCCGTAGACCATCGCGACGCGCAGGTTCGCGTCCGAGAGGTCCTCGGTGCGCGCCAGGTGCGCCATGAATCCGCCCGCGAACGCGTCGCCGGCGCCCGTCGGGTCGAACACGTCGTCCAGCGGGAAGGCCGGGACGTAGAAGATGCGGTCCTTCCCCACCAGCACGGCGCCGTGCTCCCCCTTCTTCACCACGACGAACTTCGGCCCCCGTTCCATGACCCACCGGGCCGCGCGGTGGATGTGCCAGTCCCCCGACAACTCGCGCACCTCGGAATCGTTGAGCAGCAGCACGTCCACCTGCTCCAGCAGCTTGAGCAGCGCGGTGCGCTTCCCCTGGATCCAGTAGTTCATCGTGTCGCACGCGACCAGCTTCGGCTTGCGCACCTGCTCCAGCACCTGGAGCTGCAGCTCCGGATCGATGTTGCCGAGAAAGACGAACGCTGCGTCCCGGAACGGCTCCGGGATCACCGGCTTGAAGTTGGCGAACACCCCCAGGCGCGTCTCCAGCGTCTCCCGCGTCTGCAGGTCGAATCCGTACTTCCCCGCCCAGCGGAAGCTCTCGCCGTCGGCGACCGTGACGCCGCGGAGATCGAGGCCGCGGCGCGCGAGGCGCGACAGGTCCTGCATCGGGTAGTCGCGCCCGACGACGCCCACCACCTGCACCGGATAGAGCAACGAGCCGGCGGCCGCGAAGAACACCGCCGAGCCTCCGAGGGCGTTTTCCGTGCGGCCGAACGGCGTCTCGACCGAATCAAGCGCGATGCTGCCCACGACCAGGAGACTCATCCCCTCACCTCGCTACATCCGGTCGGGCGCCGACAGCCCCAGCAGGGCCAGCGCGTTGGCCAGCACGATCCGCGTGGCGCGGGCCAGCGCGAGCCGCGCCCGCTCCACCTCCGCCGGCTCCCCGAGCACGCGGCACTTGTGGTACCAGAGGTGCGCCGCGCGCGCGAGGTCCTCCAGGTAACCGGTGACGCGCTGTGGCTCCAGCGCGTCGGCGGCGCGCGAGATCACCTCGGGAAAGCGCGCCAGCAGCTTCAGCAGCTCCGCCTCGCTCGGGTCGCCCAGCGCCGCGATGTCCACCCCGTCCGCCGTGACCGAGGCGGGGTCCAGGTTCCCGACGCGGAAGATCCCCGACATCCGCGCGTGCGCCATCTGGACGTAGAAGACTGGGTTCTCCTCGGTGCGCTTCAACGCGAGGTCCACGTCGAACTGCAGCTGCGAGTCGGCCCTCCGCATCAGGAAGAAGTAGCGCACCGCGTCGCGCCCCACCTCGTCCACCAGGTCGCGCACGGTGACGTAGCTGCCGGCACGCTTGGAGACCTTCATCTCCTCCCCACCCTTCATCACCGTCACCATCTGGTGCAGCACGTAGTCCGGGTACCCGGCGGGGAGCCCCAAGCCCAGCGCCTGCAGCCCGATCCGCACCCGCGTCACGGTGCTGTGGTGGTCCGCCCCCTGGACGTTGATGGCGCGTACGAAGCCGCGCTCCCACTTCGTGACGTGGTAGGCCACGTCGGGCACGAAGTAGGTGTACTCCCCGCCCTTCTCCGCGCTGCGCCGAATCACCCGGTCCTTGTCGTCGCCGAAGTCGGTCGTCTTGAGCCAGAGCGCGCCGTCCTGCTCGTAGGTATGTCCCGCCGCCATCCAGCGGTGCACCGTCCGCTCCACCCGTCCATCGGCGTAGAGCGACGACTCCAGGAAGTAGACGTCAAACCTGACGCCGAACGCCTGAAGGTCGCGGTCCTGCTCCTTGCGAAGCTCCTCCACCGCGAAGGCGCGCACCGCTTCGAGGTCCGCGGCGTCAGGGTCGTCCGGATGCGTCTCCCTGTACCGCTGCGCGATCTCGCGGATGTACTCGCCGTGGTACCCGCCCTCGGGGATCTCCGCGGACCGCCCGCCCAGCTCACGCGACCGCGCCTGCACGCTTGCGGCGAGCTTCATGATCTGGGCGCCGGCGTCGTTGTAGTAGAACTCCCGCGTGACCTTCCATCCCGTCCACTCGAGCAGCGCGGCGATGGCGTCGCCGAGCGCGGCCTGCCGGCCGTGCCCCACGTGCAGCGGACCCGTCGGGTTCGCCGACACGAACTCGACGTTCACCGGCTTCGGCGCCGGCGACGGCGCGCGCCCGTAGCGCTCGCCCGCCACGATGATCGTCCGCAGGACGCCGGCGAGCTGATCCGATGCGAGCGTGAAGTTGATGAACCCGGGGCCGGCGATCTCGACCGACGCGACCAGACCCGGCGGGAGGGCCAGCGCGGCGACGACGCGCTCTGCGATCCGGCGCGGGGAGGCCTTCAGCGGCTTGGCCAGGAGCAGGGCCAGGTTGGTCGCCAGATCGCCGTGACTCTTCTCCCGCGGCGTCTCCAGCTCCACCACCACGTCCGGCGCCCCCAGCAGCGCCGCCACGCGGGCGAGCTCGGCCCGGATCTCCTCCCGAGCCACCGTCAGTCGGCTTTCGGCTTGGCCTGCGTCGAATCGGGCTTGGACGGCGCCGGCTTCTCGCTCCCTCCGGACGCGCCCCCCTCTTCCTTCGCCTTCCGCTTGTCGTGCTTGGCCTTCTCACCGGGGCGCTTGTAGTCCGTCTCGTAGAAACCGGAGCCCTTGAAGACGATGCCGTGGCCGCCGCTGATCAGTCGCTGCGCCGTGGTCCCGCACTTGGGGCACGGCGTCTTCGGCGGCGCGGTGATCTTCTGGACCCGCTCGAAAACGGTGCCGCAGTTCGGGCACTTGTAGTCGTACGTCGGCATTCCGCCTAACGACCTAACGCCAAGGGACGCAAAAGCTTAGCCAGCATGTGATGAAGTTGTCAAGGAAGTCCCGAACCGCCCCCACCTCTCCACCAGGGTTGCGGCGATCTCCCCGACCGTCGCACGGGCCTTCACGGCCTCGAGGATCGGCTCCATCAGGGGAGCAGTCGGCGCTGCAGCGGCCGCGCCGAGCCTCGCCAACGAGCGGTCCACGCGGGCGGCGTCCCGGCCGGCGCGTACGGAGCGGAGCTGCTCGATCTGCTTGGCGGCGAGCGCCGTGTAGTCGGGAGACCGTGGGGCCTCTACGGCGGACCCGTCGTCGAACCGGTTGACGCCTACCACCACCTCCTCGCCCCGCTCCACCGCCTGCTGGGCGGCCCAGGCCGACTGCGCGATCTCCCGCTGGACGTACCCCTCGGCGATGGCGCGCAGCGCCCCGCCCCTCCGCTCCACCTCCGCGATGATGCTCCGGGCCTGCTCCTCCAGCGCGGCCGTCAGCGCCTCGACGTAGTACGAACCGCCGAACGGGTCGACGGTGTGCGCGACCCCGGTCTCGTGAGCCAGCACCTGCTGGGTGCGGAGGGCGAGGCGCGCCGAGTCGGCGGTCGGCAGCGCCAGCGCCTCGTCGAAGGCGTTGGTATGGAGCGACTGGGTGCCTCCCAGCACCGCGGCCATCGCCTGCACGGCCACGCGCACGACGTTCACCTGCGACTGCTGGGCGGTCAGGGTCGAGCCGGCGGTCTGCGTATGGAACCTGAGCCGGCAGCTGGCCTCGTCCGCCCGGAACTCCTCCCGGAGCAGCGTCGCCCACAGGCGGCGCGCGGCCCTGAACTTGGCGACTTCCTCGAACAGGTCGTTGTGCGCAGCGAAGAAGAAGGAGATGCGCGGCGCCAGCCGGTTCACGTCCAGGCCGGTGCGCGCGGCGTGACGCAGATAGGCGAGCGCATCGGCGAAGGTGAAGCCCAGCTCCTGCGCGGCGGTGGCCCCCGCCTCCCGCATGTGGTAGCCGCTGATCGAGATCGGGTTGAAGTTGAGGTTCCGCTCGAGCACGAAGCGGAACACGTCCGTCGCCAGGCGGAGGCTCGCCTCCGGCGGGAAGACGTAGGTGCCGCGCGCGATGTACTCCTTGAGCACGTCATTCTGGATCGTGCCCCCGAGCTTCTCGGCCGCGACCCCCTGCTCCTCGCCGACCACGAGGTACATCGCCAGCAGGATGGCCGCCGTCGCGTTGATCGTCATCGACGTGGTCACCCGGTCGAGCGGGATGCCCTCGAACACGCGCGCCAGGTCGTCCACCGTGTTGATTGCCACGCCGACCCGGCCGACCTCACCCGCCGCGAGCGGGTGGTCCGAGTCGTAGCCCATCTGCGTGGGGAGGTCGAAGGCAGTCGAGAGGCCGGTTTGCCCGGCTGCCAGCAGCTCGCGGAACCGCGCGTTCGTCTCCTCCGCGGTGCCGTAGCCGGCGTACTGGCGCATGGTCCAGAGCCGCCCGCGGTACATGGAGTCGTGGATGCCGCGGGTGTACGGAAAGGCGCCGGGCGCTCCGATCCGCTGCTCCAGGTCGGGCGGCACG
>DATKLR010000196.1:0-31292 GCA_035542295.1 Gemmatimonadales bacterium
CGCGCCGGCCGCGGCCGGCGGACCGTTGTACAGGTCCAGCAGGGCCACGGCCTTGTGGCCGCCCGCGTGGTAGGCGACGAAGTCCTTCGCGTCCGCCGAGGCGAGGATCACGTGGGTCTGGCCCGGCTTGATCGGGCGGTCGGTGCTGTCGTGCGCCGTGAGCGCTCGCTCGAACTCGATCGTCGCCCCCGCCTTCGTCACGAGCCCGGCCGAGCCGAGGATGTCGTCGCGTCCGCCCAGGGCGGCGTCCGCCACGTGCGTCACCGGCGTGTTCGCGTAGTCGTCCTCCACGTGCGCGCCGCGCGCGTCGACGTAGCCGATGACGATGTCGGCGCCGTACATGAGCGGTCCCTCGCCGCCGAAGCCCACCGCCACCCATCCCGTGTCGGGAGAGGACACGGCCCCGGTCAGCCGGTCGCCCACGATGCTCCAGTCGAGGGTCAGCCCGCTCGCCTGGTCGCTCCAGTGAAACTTGTACTCGCCCGGCGTGACCTTGCCGTCGAGCCGGTGCGCGCCGGCGGGCGCGAAGGCGAGGGCATACACGCGCTGCGGCAGGTGCAGCGAGAAGGCCAGCAGCAGGGCCAGCATGACACCGAGCGCCAGCGACAGGAGCGGCAGGCGGTCCTTCGTCGCGGCGGTCACGGGCGAGCCGGCCTGACCGGACGGTGGAGCTGCCCCTCGCGCGGCTTGGGATGGCCGAGCGCCGCCCACGCATCGGCGAGCAGCTCGCGTGCGTCTCCCAGGCGCGCCGTCGCCGAGTCGAGCCGGAAGCTGTGCCAGACCTCGGCGGCCGCATCGAGGTGCCGCTCGGCGTCGTCGAGGAGGACGCGGGCGCGACGGGCGCCGGGCGTCGCCCGCGCCGAGGACACGGAGCTGGACACGATGTCGAACAGGATGTTCTCGGCCCGCACCAGCGCCAAGACCTGCGCGGCTTCGCGCGCCTTGCCGACCGGAGCGACGCCTCCCGCCGCGTGGCAGGCCGTGCAGGTCCCGAGCGCGCTGTCCGGCGTCAGGATCCGCGTGGCCATCGACCCGTGACAGGTCACGCAGTTCGGGCCGCGGCCGTCGCTCTGCAGCCGGGCGTAGTGGACGCTGGTGCGGAAGTACCCGGCCTCCGAGGCGTGACACTGGCCGCAGGTCTGGGGAACGCGGCTGAAGTACACCCGGCTCGCCGGATCGCCGGAGGGGTTGACTCCCTTGTGTGCGTCCGCCGGGTCCGGGGCGGCGGGGTTGCCGCCGTGACATGCCTCGCACGTGATGCCCGCCGCCGCGTGGGGCGAGCTCCTCCAGGCCGCAAAGCCGTGCCCCGCCTCGGTAGTCCCGCTCTGGAGACTGTGGCAGGCGACGCAGGTGTTCCGCGGCCGCTGCGCCTCAGCCGACCCCACAAACACCGCCAGCACGAGCGCAGCGACGAGGACGCCGCCGGACGCGGCGCCGAGGTCAGTGCGCACGGTCGCCACCGGTGGCTCCGGCCGGCCCAGCCGGCGCCGCCGGCTCGTGGCAGAGACGGCAGGTGGACACGTGGAAACTGGCGTGCGACGCCGGCGGCGCCGGCGCCGCCCCGGGCGTGGGCGCGGCCCCTTCCACGGCCTGCTGGTGGCACTTGCGGCAGTCGGCGTGCGCGTCGTCCAGCGCGTGCTTCGCCGCCGGCGGCGTGGCCGCAATCGGCTTGTGGCACATCCCGCACGCCGCGTTGCCGTAGCTGTGCCCCACGGGCACGCTCGTGATGTGCTCATTGGCGCCGCGGCCGTGACAGCTCAGGCAGTCCTGCTTCCCTGCCGCCGGGTGCAGCATCTGCGGCGGACGCGGCGGCGCCGCCTGCTGACCGACCGCGACGCGGACGCCGCCCAGACTGAGGGTGGCCGCCAGGCCGAGCGTTGCGCGTAGCAACCTCATGGAGCCTCCGCTGCCCGGGGTGCGAGCCCCTGGCGACGTTTGTCCCGCCGGCGGCCCAAGCCGCCGGCGGCGCCAGCTAATGCTTGAACGTGCGGATGTACGTGACGAGTGCGGCGATCTGCTCCGCCGACAGCCGGCTCTTGTACCCCTGCATGATCCGGCCCTTGCCGTTGGCGATCGCGTCGCGCAGCACACTGTCCGGCACCGACGCCATGCTCGCCGCCGCGAAGTCCGGCAGACCCGGCATCGCGTGCGCCATCGCCGCGGTCGGCGTCCCCTTCGCGCCATGGCACGACGCGCACGTCTTCGCGAACAGCGACGGAGCATCCGCGGGCTGCTGCGCGCGCAGCGCCCCGGCAGCGGCGAACGCGAAGAGACCGGCGAGGATCACCACCTTCGTTGTCATAGGATCGATTCCCGAATTGAACGTGAGAAATTTGCGGACAAGAAAGCGCCGCACGCCGCAGCTACGGGTGCAAGAATCTACTATGAGCCACGCCGAATCCCGAGCCGCAAGCGGCAAGTTCCATGCCGACCACTAGTAGTACTACGGAGTCGCCGTATCGTTGGCCGGAACACCGAGGCACCTCGACGAGTTTGCTATTCTGACGCAACTCGGTCACCTTTCGGGACACGATGCCCCAGAACCTGGCCCCTCCGGACCCCGCGCTGGTCGCCGCCATAGTGGACATGGCTGCCGATGCCATCATCTGCGTCGCGCCGGATGACCACATCCTCTCCGTGAACCGGGGGGCGCAGCAGATCTTCGGGTGGACCGCCGCGGAGCTGGTCGGCCAGCCGTTCTCGGTCCTCCTGCCGGAGGAGGAGCTGGCGCGCGGGGAGGTCGACTGGATGCGGCGCACGACGCTGGCCCAGGGATCGATCCGCGACTACGAGACCCGGCGGAAGACCAAGTCGGGCCGGATCATCGACGTGAGCATCACCCGCACGGCCGTGTACGACGAGACCGCCAACCTCATCGGCTATTCCGCCATCCTCCGCGACATCTCGGAGCGCAAGCGGATCGAGCGCCAGTTGCTGGCGGCCGAGCGGCTCGCCACGGCGGGCCAGGTCGCAGCCGGCGTGGCCCACGAGATCGGGGCTCCGCTCACGGCCATCGCGGTGTCGGTGGACCACATGCTCCAGTCGCGCTGCGCCATTTGCGGCGGCGGCGAGGAGATGCAGGTACTGCTGTCGCAGACCGACCGCATCGCGAAGCTGGCGCGCCGCCTGGTGAATCTCGCCAAGCCGGCGGGGCTGGTCTTCGCGCCGACGTCCGTCAACGACGCCGTCGAGCAGGCCACCAGCCTGGTCCAGCCCCAGCTCGGCCGCCACCGGATCCGGCTGGAGCTCGAGCTGGCGGACGGTCTTCCGACCATCTACGCCGACGAGGCGCAGCTCCAGCAGGTGCTCATCAATCTGTTCCTCAACGCACAGCGGGCCATGGCCGAGACGGGCGGCAAGCTGCGCGTCGTGACGCGGGGGGCCGGCGACGATCATGTGGAGATCGTGGTGGCGGACACCGGGCCGGGGATCGCCGAGTCGGACCTGCCGCACATCTTCACGCCGTTCTTCTCGCGTTCGGGCGGGACGGGGCTCGGCCTCGCGCTCGCCGCCCAGATCGTCAAGTCGCACCGCGGAGCGATCGACGCCGTATCGGAGCCGGGCCGCGGAGCCACGTTCACCATCCATCTGCCTTCCTCTGTGAACTCATGACCGAACCCGAAACGGCCGCCGCCGCACCCCGGCGCAAGGTCCTCGTGGTCGAGGACGACGCGGTCGTCCTGGGCCTCATCACCAAGATCGTGGACGAGGCCGGGTACGAAGCGGTCGGCGCCCCCACCGGGGAGGCCGCCCTGGCGGAGCTGGACAAGCAGCTGTTCGACGCGGTGCTGCTCGACCTCAACCTGCCCGGTGTGCAGGGCATGGACGTGCTCTCGGTGGGGCCCACGCTCCAGACGGACACGCCGTTCATCGTGATGACCGCGTTCGGCTCGGTGGACACGGCGGTCGAGGCGATGAAGCGGGGCGCGTTCGACTACGTGAGCAAGCCGTTCCGCACGGAGGAGCTGCTGCTCACGCTGCGGCGGGCGCACGAGGAGACCGAGCTTCGGCGGGAGGTGGCCCGGCTGCGGCGGCAGGTGAAGGAGACGGGGCCGGGCGTCGAGATGGTGGGCCGCAGTCCCGCGATCGAGCGGGTGCGGGACCTCATCGCCCGCGTCGCTCCGAGCCGCGCCACGGTCCTCATCTCGGGCGACACCGGCACCGGCAAGGAGTTGGTGGCGCGCTCGATCCACCACATGAGCGGCCGGGCCGAGCGCTCGTTCGTCGCCGTCAACTGCTCCGCGATCCCGGAGACGCTGCTGGAGTCCGAGCTGTTCGGGCACGTGAAGGGCGCGTTCACCGGCGCGATCGCGAACAAGCGCGGCCTCATGGAGGAATCCAGCGGGGGGACGCTCTTCCTCGACGAGATCGGCACCGTCACCCCCAACATCCAGGTGAAGCTGCTGCGCGCGCTCCAGGAGCGGAGCATCATGCGGGTCGGCGGGCGCGAGCCGGTGCCGGTGGACATCCGGCTCATCGCCGCGACCAACCTCGACCTGGGCGAGGAGGTGCGGTCCGGCCGGTTCCGCGAGGACCTCTACTACCGGCTCAGCGTCTTCCCGATCCGCGTGCCCCCGCTCACGGAGCGGCGGGACGACATCCCGCTCCTGGCCGCGTACTTCCTGCGGCGCGCGGTCGCCGAGCACGGCCTCACGCCGCCGACGATCCCGCCCACGACCATGCAGCGGCTGATGGAATACGAGTGGCCGGGCAACGTCCGGGAGCTGGAGAACTTCATCGAGCGCTCGGTCATCATGCACGCCGGCGCGAAGGCCATCCCGTTCGATCCCGGCGAGGGGCTCTACCGCCGGCGCGAGCACGAGCTGCTCAAGAGCGCGAAGTCCGACCGCTGGACCATCGACCGCCTCGAGCGCGAGTACATCCTCGCGGTCCTGGACGAGGTCGCCGGCCACCAGGGCCGCGCCGCCGAGATTCTCGGCATCGACCGCCGCACGCTGTACCGCAAGCTGAAGCGCTATCGGGGCGAGCCGGAGGAAGGCGAGCCGGAGGACCTGGGCGACGAGCCCGAGACCTCACAGATTGAGACGGGGTAGACCTCAGCGGCTGTCGGCCGCGCGGACACGTTGTCACATGGCGCAGCGAGGCCCCGGGGGATCAGCCCCGGGGCCTTCGCATAAGTGCCACAGTCCCAATGCCTTAGGAAACGGCATCTGATCCGGCGCCGTGGTACGCGTTGCGCAAGCATGGCTGGTCGTGATCGAGTCCCTCCTCATCGCCGTGGATGCGGCACCGTTCGCCGATCGCGTAGCCGGCTGGCTGCCCGACCTGGTGAGTGCCGGGGTGCGGCGCGCCACGCTGTTCCACGCCATCGAAGGCGTCGGCACGGAGTGCGTGAAGGAACTCGACGATCTGCGGCCGCGGCTCGACCGCCTCGCGGTGCAGCTGTCGGCGCGGGAGGTGGAGGCGGACATCGCCCTGAAGCGGGGTGACCGCGTGCGCTGGCTCACCTCGCTGGCGGAGCTGCGGACGTGTCAGGTGCTGGTGGTCGGTGCGCACTGCTCGGTCCAGCCTCCGGCCGCGACGATCGGCTCCACCCTGCGGCTGCTGCTCGAGGAGTCGCACGTCCCGCTGCTGATCCTGACCGGCGCGTTCGATCCCACGGCCCCGCGCCTCTTCGAGCGGCCGTATCTGCTGTCGAGCGAGCGCCAGCTGCCGGCGCTGGAGAAGGCGGCGCGGGCGCTGGTTCCGGTCACGCTGCACACGACGACGCTCGGCGCCGGCGAGACCATTCCGCCGGGCGCCTCCCTGCTGGTGACAGGCCCCGAACCGTCGGGTGACGCGTTCGAGCGCCTGCTCTCCCGTAGCTCCTGCCCGGTGCTCGTTTTCCCGGCCCCTTCCCTAGCCGTTCATCTCGAGAAGGGCCCGAGCACCGTAACCCCTCCGTCGGAAGCAACGGGCGCCGCGCGCAAGGGTTAGGTCAGCGATGACCTCAACCGTGCCGTACGGCGCCCGGCTTCCGTCTCGAGCCGGGCGGTTCGTTTCTTGGGGCTACATCGCGGACAGCTCGGCGAGGACCTCGGCGCCGTAGAAGAGGCGGATGTACTTGGCCTGCGTCGGCGTGAGCCGGCGCACCGCCCAGGCCAGATGCACGAAGTGGGGCTCCATCGGCGGCTTGATCGGGAACATGCCGAGCTCTTCGGGCAGGTGATTGCCCTTGCGCGCGTTGCAGCTCGAGCACGCGGTCACGACGTTGGTCCAGGCGTTGGTGCCGCCGCGCGACAGCGGCACGAGATGGTCGCGCGTCAGGCATTCGCGCGGCTTGAGCTGGGCCTGCGGCCGCGCGCAGAACTGGCAGCGGTACGCGTCGCGGGCGAACAGGAAAGTGTTGGTGACCTGGCGGCGGAACCGCCGCGGCACGTGCACGAACTTGACGAGCCGGATGACCGCCGGGCGCGGCACCGCCAGCCGCTCCGAGTGCGCCACGCGCGCGCCGTCAGCCTCGACGATCTCCGCCTTCCCGTCGATGACGAGCCGCAGCGCCCGCCGCACCGGCACCATGGTGAGCGGCTCGAACGAAGCGTTCAACGCGAGGCATCGCACCCGGAATACCCTCCGAGCCACGCCGGCGCACCCACAAAAAAACCCGCCGCAGGAAGCGAACGGGACGGGATACCGCAGGCGCTTCAGTTGTCCCAACCACGTCCCCAGGCGCCCTACCCGGCGCCCCTCGATTTCATACTACCCGAAAACCGGCGCCGGTGCAAGCGAGACGGCCTGCCTCGCCGCCGAACCGTCACAGCGGGAAGAGCTTGCGCGCCGCCGCGAGCTGGGCTGCGACCGCGCTCCGGGCGGTCCCGCCGGGGAGAGAGCGGCGCTCGACCGCAGCCTCCGGCCCACCCAGGGCGCCGAGCTGCGCCGGCAACGCGGCGTCGATCCGGGCCGCCTCCTCGGCGGCGACCTGGTCCAACGGCACTCCCAGCTCCTCGGCCCGGCGCACCAGGGCGCCCACCACGGCATGCGCGTCGCGGAACGCGCGCCCCGAGGCGACCAGCAGGTCCGCGAGGTCCGTCGCGAGCACCGAGGCGTCGAGCGCGGCCGCCATCCGCGCGGCGTCGGCCGCCAAGGTCTCGACCACCGCGGCCATCAGCGCTGCGGCCGCTTCCGCCCGGTCGAGCGCGTCGAACAGCGTCGCATTGTTCTCCTGCAGGTCCTTCTGGTAGCCGGTCGGCATCGCCTTCAGCGTGGCCAGCAGCGCGACCAGCTTCCCCAGCGACTGGCCCGCGATGCCGCGCACCAACTCGAGCGAATCGGGGTTCCGCTTCTGCGGCATCAGGCTGCTGCCGGTCGTGAACGGCTCGGCGAGCCGCACGAAGCCGAACTCCGCCGACGAGAAGAGCACCAGGTCCTCGGCGAGGCGGGCCAGGTGCGTGCACGCCAGGGTCGCCACGAAGACCGCCTCGACCGCGAAGTCGCGGTCGCCGACGGCGTCCATCGAGTTCGGGCTCACGTCCGCGAAGCCAAGGTCGGCCGCCAGGGCCGCACGATCGATGGCGAACCCCGACCCGGCGATGGCCCCGGACCCGAGCGGCAGCACCGCGGCACGGCGGAGCGCCTGGGCCGCACGCTCGCGGTCGCGCGCCAGCGCCCAGACGTGCGCGAGCGCCCAGTGGGCGAACCGCACCGGCTGCGCGCGCTGCGTGTGCGTGTACGCCGGCATCAGGAGGTCGAGCCCCCGCTCCGCCTGGGCGATCAGGGCGCGGCCCAGGGCGGCGAGCGCGGCGTCCATCCGCCCCAGCGCGGCCGTGGTCCACAGCCTGAGGTCGGTGGCCATCTGGTCGTTGCGCGAGCGGCCGGTGTGCAGCTTGCCCGCCAGGGGCCCGACGACCCCGCTCAGCAGGCGCTCGACGAGCGAGTGGATGTCCTCGTCCGCCGCGCCGTCGGCCGCGCCGTTCGCCAGCGACTGCTCGACCGCGTCCAGGCCGTCGAGCAGCGCCTGGCGCTCGGGGGGCGTCAGTACTCCGCATCGCTCCAGCGCGCGCACCCAGGCCCGGTTGGTGGCGAGATCCTCGCGCCACAGCCGCCGGTCCACCGGCAGGCTGCGGTTCAGGCGGTCGAGGCGCGGGTCCATCGGCTCCGTGAACCGGCCGCCCCACATGACGTGCGACTGGTCAGGCTGCGCGCCCAAGGAAGCTGGCTCTTTGCCGCCCCTGGTCTTCGCGCCGCCCGTACGCGACTCACCCATGGCTGGGCGCCACCGTGCCGCTGTGACGGGCGAGATCCGAGAGCAGGCGCGGCGCCCATCCGATGAGGGCCGCCGCCCGGCGGGAATCGAGCGAGGTGTCGCGCGGGCGCGAAGGCGGGCGCTCCGCCTCCCGGATCAGGCTCTCGTCCAGGCGGTAGAGCGCGCAGAGGATGCGGCCCAGCTCCAGCCGCGAGAGCCGCTCGGACCCGGCGAGGTGGTACACACCGGCCACGTCCAGCGACGCCAGATCCCACGCCCCCCGCGCCAGGTCGTCCACGTGCGTCGGGCTTCGCCACTCGTCCCGGTACAGCGTCACGCTCCGGCCCCGCACCAGCGTCTCGCACTCGTACGCCGGCCGCATGTGGATGCCGCTCTCGCCTACCAGCAGCGAGGTCCGGACCACCTGCGCACCCGCGTGCTCGGCCTGGACCAGCGCCTCGGCCTGCACCTTCATCGCGCCGTACGTGTCGGTCGGAGCGAGCGGCGCGTCCTCCGCGTAGCCGCCCGTCGCGCCGTCGAACACCATGTCGCTGGAGAAGAGGACGAAGCCGGCGCCAAGCTCGGTCGCCGCGCGCGCGGCCGCCACGGCCGCGTCCACGGTGACGGTCGGGTTGGTCTTGTCGTATGCGCAGAAGAAGACGGTGCCCGGCCGCTCGCGCTCGAGCAGGCCGCGCACCGTCCCCGGGACGCCGAGGTCGAGCTGAATCTCGCGCCAGTTGCCGGGACGCACCGGCCGCCGGCCGCCGGTGCCGACGAGCTCCACCCCGCGTGGCGCGAGGGCGAGCAGCCGCGAGCCGAGAAAGCCCGACGCGCCGATGACCAGTGCGCGAGCGGGCCGCGGGCTCAGTCCGCCGCCTCCGCGATATGCATGCCGGCGGTCCGCCGCTCCCGCTCGGCGGCCGTCCGGACCGCGAGCCCGTAGAGGCGGATGAACCCCGCCGCGTCGCTCTGGCGGTACACGTCGTCGGCGCCGAACGTCGCCAGTCCCTCATGGTAGAGGGAAACGGGCGAGGAGCGTCCCACCACCCGCGCGGACCCCTTGTACAGCTTCATGCGCACGCTTCCCGTCACGTAGCGCTGCAGGCTGTTCACCAGCGCGTCGAGTGCCTCGCGCTCGGGCGTCCACCACCGGCCGTCGTACACCAGATCAGCATAGCGCCGTCCCAGCTCGTCGGCCAGCGCCAGGCTGCGGCGGTCCAGCACCAGCTGCTCGAGCTCGCGGTGCGCCTGGAAGAGCACCGTGCCGCCCGGCGTCTCGTACACGCCGTGCGACTTCATCCCCACCAGCCGGTCCTCGACCACGTCCGCGCGACCGACCCCGTGCTCGCCGGCCAGGGCGTTCAGCGTCTCGACCAGGTCCACCGGCGCCATCGCCTCGCCGTTGAGCGACACCGGCTCGCCCGCCTCGAAGCCGATCTCCACCACCACGGGCGCGCTGGGGGCGTCCTCGGGGGCGCGCGTCAGGACGAACAGGTCCGCCGGCGGCTCGAGTGACGGGTCCTCCAGCGAGCCGCCCTCGTGCGAGAGGTGCCAGAGGTTGCGGTCCCGGCTGAACGGCTTCTCCGCCGACGCCGTGGTCGGGATCCTCTTGGCGGCGAGGTAGGCCAGCAGGTCCTCGCGGCCGCGGAACTGCCACTCGCGCCAGGGCGCGATGACCTTGAGGTCGGGGGCGAACGCCGCGTAGGTGAGCTCGAAGCGCACCTGGTCGTTGCCCTTCCCCGTGCAGCCGTGCGCCAGCGCGGTCGCGCCCACCTTGCGGGCGTGGGCGACCTGCCGCTCCCCGATGAGCGGGCGCGCCATGGAGGTGCCGAGCAGGTAGGTGCGGGCGTAGATCGCCCCGGCTTTCAGGGTGGGCCAGATGAACTCCCGCACGAAGCGCTCGCGCACGTCCTCGACGACGCACGACTCCGCGCCGGAGCGCCTCGCCTTCTCCTCGATCCCCTTCAGCTCGCCGGCGCCCTGCCCGACGTCCGCCGCCACGCAGATCACCGTGGCGCCGTAGTGCTCCCGGAGCCACGGGACGATGGCCGACGTGTCGAGCCCGCCGGAATACGCCAGCACCACGCGCTCTGCCATGACCTCACCCTCGCACCCGATTGTGTGATTATGCAAACCAGCGCATAAACATACACGCGCGGGAGCGCGGGTTCAATGCCGCGGCGCGGCGATTTCGGCGAGGCGGCGGGCGAGCTTGCGGCGCGCGGCCGGGCTCTGCGCCACAATCAGGACGGTGTCGTCGCCGGCGAGGGTGCCGAGGATCTCCGGCCAGACCTCCCGGTCGAGGGCGGCGGCCAGCGCGTTCGCGCCGCCGGTGGGTGTACGGAGGACCAGCAGGGGGCCGACGCCGTCCGCGCGGAGCAGGAGCGACGGCAGGAACCCGGCGAGCGAGGGGGGCGGCACGGTCTCGTCGGGCGGGGCGGCGTAGTGGTGGGCGCCGTCGGCGCCGGTCTGCTTGACCAGGCCCAGCTCGCGGATGTCGCGCGACAGCGTGGCCTGGGTGACGTCGAATCCCGAGCGATGCAGGAGGTGGCGCAGCCGCTCCTGGCTGGGGATCGCGTGCTCGCGCACGAGGCGCAGGATGGCGTTGTGGCGCTGGGCCTTCATGGGACTCCGCCGGGGAGCGGTGAGCTGCCTGGCATCAGGACGCCAAGATATCGCGCCGCGGCACGCAGCGCGATGCGGCTGCCGCCGCCGCCGCGGACGCGCGGTATGCGGCGCGCTCCTCGGCGAGGCGCACCAGCGGCCAGCGCCCCCGCCGGTACACGATGCGGCCCGCCACCGCGGTGAACACCACGTCCGCGGTGGCAGCGCACCAGGCCACCGCTTCCTCCGGATCGGCGGCGACCGCAGCCGGCGTGTCGAGGCGCACGGCGGCGAGATCGCCCCAGGCGCCGACCTCCAGCGTCCCCACGCCCTCGAGCCCGAGCGCGGCGGCGCCGTCGGCCGTCATCAGCCGCAGCATCTCGCGCGGAGCCAGGCCCTCCCCCCGGCTCACGTCCAGCCCCAGCGCCGCCTGCCGCGCCACCGCGAAGAGATCGTGGCCCCCGCCGGCCGTGACCGAATCGGTCCCGACCCCGACCGCGAGCCCCAGCCGCCGCATCGCGCCGAAGTCGGCCCGGCCGTGCCCCAGCATCGCGTTCGACCAGGGACAGTGCGCGACCGTGGCGCCGGCGCGCCGCGCGCGCTCCAGGTCGTCCGGCCGCGCGGTGACGCAGTGGATCAGCAGCGGCCCCAACGCCAGGTAGCCGGCCTGCTCCAGCCAGCCGATCGTCGAGGTGCCCTTGGGCGTCACCGCGATGCCGCGCGAGCGCAGGTCGTCGGCGAAGGGGCCCCGGCCCTCCTCCACCATCGCGCGCTCCTCCGCGGACTCGGCGGCGTGCGTCGCCGTCTTGAGGCGGCGGCGCCTCGCCAGCTCAGTCACCGCGCGGAGCAGGTCGTCGGAGACGGTGTACGGCGCGTGCGGCGAGACTCCCACCGCGACGCGCTCGGAGCGAAACCGCTCCAGCTCTCTCAGCGCCGTCTCGAGGCCCGCCATCGCGCCGGCGCACTGCGTCGGATCCGGACCGAAGATCTCGTGGTACGCGACGCCGCGCGCGCCCAGATCGGCCAGCGCGGCCGCTGCCTGCAGCGTGGTGCCGGTGTCGCCGCAGGTGGTGATGCCGGCCGCGAAGCTCTCCAGCACGCCCCAGCGCGCCGACGCGCGGTAGATCGCGGGGTCGAGTGCGTACTTGATCGCGCGGACCGTCCGGATCCAGTCGAAGAAGGGGAGGCCCCGCACCAGGCCGCGCAGCGCCGTCAGCTCGAGATGGGTGTGCGCGTTCACGAGACCGGGCAGGAGCGCCGCCGCGCCGAGCGACACCTGGACGCAGCGCGCGGGGCATGGCACGGCCGCGTCCGGGCCGACCGCGGCGATCCGCCCGTCCGCGCCGACCAGGACGGCGCCGCGCGCGATGGGCTCGCCTGAGACCGGGAGCACCCACCGCGCGGCGACGCGGAGCGGCCTCACCGGTCCGGGGACCACCGATCAGCGGCCGGGGCCGGGGGGCCGCTTCGGCGGCTTGTTCCCGGGGTCATGCGGGTTGGGCGCCGGCGCAGGCGCGGGGCCGTTGGGCCCCGGATGCAACGGGCAGTACTCGGTTGGCACGTTGTTGGGCGAGAACACCTCCCAGCGCCGGACGCTCTGCGGGCAGTACGGCGTGGCGAGCTTCCCCGAGGTGATGTCGATCTCGCGCTGCACGACGCCCGTGGGCGCCACCCACGGCCCGGGGCTGGGCCGGCGCTCGTACACCTCGCGCATGAAGTTCGCCCACGCGGGCGCGGCGAGCCGCCCGCCCTGCGCGTTGTTCTGGATTCGCTGCGGGGTGTCGAAGCCCATCCAGAAGCCGGTCACCAGCTCGCGGGTGTACCCCACGAACCAGACGTCGGTGTAGTCGTTGGTGGTGCCGGTCTTCCCCCCCGCCGGCACGTCGAAGCCCGACTGCCTGACGGCGCCGCGCGCCGTGCCGTAGCGGATCACGTCCTGCAGCATGTCGTTCAGGACGTACGCCTGGTCCACGGCCATCACCCGCTCGCGCCGCGGCTCCGCCTGCAGGAGCACCTTGCCGTTCGCGTCCTCCACGCGCAGGACCCCGAACGGCGCGGCGTGCACGCCCAGGGTCGCGGGCACGGAGAAGGCCGACACCAGCTCGAGCGGGAATACCTCGGCCGAGCCGATGAACATCGAGGGCACGGCGGGCACGGGCGTGGAAATCCCGTAGCGACGCGCCTCGTCCACCACCGCGTCCGCTCCCAGCTCCAGGCCGAGGCGGATGGCGACGAGGTTGATGGAGAGGGCCAGGGCCTGCCGCAGGGTCTCCGGCCCGCGGAACTGCGCCTCCTCGAAGTCGTGCGGCTCCCAGATCGTGCCGTCCGGCATCGGGAGCGAGATCGCGGAGTCGTCCAGCATCTCGTTCGGCGAGTGCCCGGCGCGCAGCGCGGCCGAATAGACGAACAGCTTGAAAGTGGAGCCCGGCTGCCGGACCGCCTGCGTGATCCGGTTGAACTTGGAGTCGTCGAAATCACGGCCGCCGACCATGGCCCGGATCGCGCCGGTGGTGTCCATCGCGACCATCGCGCCCTGCAGGTACGGCGTGTAGTTCCGCTCGCTGTAGTCCACGTTGCCGGTGTTGCGCTCGGCGTACTGCGCCATCGTGCGGTGCTGGTACGGCCCGTACGCGCCGGCCTCGATCGCCTCGAGCTGCGCCTCCAGCGTCCGCTCGGCCGACTGCTGCATGTCGAGGTCGAGCGTCGTGAAGATCCGGAGCCCCTTCTCGTAGAGGTCCTTGCCGAACCGCTCGTCCATCTGCTGGCGCACCCACTCGACGAAGTAGGGCGCGACATCGCCGTAGTCGGCGCGCGTCGAGAGGGTGAGCGGATAGGCCTTCGCCTCCTCTGCCTGCTGGTAGGACAGGTAGCCCTGCTCGCGCATCAGGTCGAGGACCATGTTGCGGCGCGCCACCGCGCGCGCCGGATACTTCCGCGGGTTGTAGCGCCACGGCGCCTTCGGCAGCGCCGCCAGCATCGCCGCTTCGGCCACGGTCAGCTCCTGCACCGTCTTGCCGAAGTAGCGCTGCGCCGCGGCCTCCACGCCGTAGCCCCCCGCCCCGAGATTGATCTGATTGAGGTACAGCTCGAGGATCCGGTCCTTGGAATAGGTCCGCTCCAGCTCGACCGCGATCCGCGCCTGCTTGAGCTTCCGCCTCAGCGTCTTCTCGCGGGTGAGCCGGTCGGGGAACACGTTCAGCGCCAGCTGCATCGTGATGGTGGAGAATCCCTGCTCCATGGACATCGAGCGGAGGTCGGCCTTGAGCGCGCCGAAGATGCGGGAGAAGTCGATCCCGTGGTGCGAGTAGAAGCGCTTGTCCTCGACGGCGATGAACGCCTCGCGGAGCGCCAGCGGCATCTCCTGGAGCGGGACGACGGTGCGGCGCTCGTAGCCGAGCTCGGTGATGAGGCGGCCGTCCGCGGCGAACACCTTGGAGGTCTGCTGGGGGCGATAGACGTCCAGGACGGCGATGGAGGGGCAGGCCCCGCCGGCGCACACGCGCGTCCAGCTTCCGTATCCGATGCCCACCACGAAGGCGACGGCGAGGAGGAGCCAGGTGACGGTGCGCCGCAGGCGGCGCGGGGAGAACCAGCGCCGCAAACGGCCGCCGCGGTGCGTGTCGGCCATGAGACGTGGAAGGTAACCGGACGCGAGGCGCGCTTGCCAGCCGCGGGGTTCCGCCGCTACGATAGCGCATGCGCGCGTTCCCGCCCCTGAACGAGCAGATGGACGCCATCCGCCGCGGCGTGGTGGAGATCATCCCCGAAGAGGACCTCGCGCGGAAGCTGGAGCGCTCGATCCGCGAGGGCGAGCCGCTGCGGGTGAAGCAGGGATTCGACCCCACCCGCCCGCATCTTCACCTCGGCTACATGGTGTCCATCCGGAAGCTCAAGACCTTCCAGGAACTGGGGCACTCGGTCACGTTCCTCGTGGGCGACTTCACCGCGATGGTGGGCGACCCGAGCGGTCGGAGCGAGACGCGCCCCCCGCTGAGCGAGCGGGAGGTCGAGGCCAACGCGGCGACCTACCGCGAGCAGGTGCTCAAGGTCCTGGACGCCCGGGCCACGCTGCTCCGGCGCAACAGCGAGTGGCACGGGAAGCTGTCGCTGCGCGAGGCGCTGACCCAGATGGCCGGCCAGTACACCGTGGCACGTCTCCTCGAGCGGGACGACTTCGCCAAGCGGCTGGCCGCGGGGACGCCGATCACGATGATGGAGCTCTTCTATCCGCTGCTGCAGGGCTACGACTCCGTGGCGCTCAAGGCGGACGTGGAGCTCGGCGGCACCGATCAGAAGTTCAATCTGCTGGTCGGCCGCACCCTGATGGAACGCCTCGGACTGGAGCCGCAGGTGGCGCTGGTGATGCCGCTGCTGCGGGGCACCGACGGCGAGCGGAAGATGTCGCAGTCGTACGACAACTACATCGGCATCACGGAGACGCCCGAGGACCAGTACGGCAAGACGATGTCCATTCCGGACACCCTGCTCGAGGAATGGACCACGCTGGTCTCCACGGCCGGCTCGACGGGGGAGCTCCCTTCCCGCCTGCCGCGCTGCCGCGCCGAGCCGTACGCCACCAAGCGCTGGCTGGCGCGCGACATCGTCACGCAGTTCCACGGCGCGGAGGCCGCCGCGCGCGCCGAGGCGCACTTCGATCGCCTCTTCAAGGCGAAGCAGGCCCCGACGGTAATGCCGACGTTCAGCTACGCGCCCGGATCATCGCTAGCGCAGGTTGCGAAGGAAATCGGCTTTGCGCGGTCCACCAGCGAGGCGCGGCGAATGGCGTCGCAGGGCGGCATCCAGCTCGACGAGGTCCGGATCGACGACGCGAACGTCCCGGTGACCGGCGAGCATACCCTGAAGTACGGCAAGCTCAAGTTCGCGAATCTGGTGCCGCGATCGGCATGACGCAGAAGGCGTGAGAGGTCTTCTCACGCCCTTCCCTCTCACGCCTTTCCCCTCTCACCTCTCACTTCGCCTTCTCACTTCTCACCTCTCACCTCTCGCGCATCATCTGCTCCAGCACCTCCACCACCTTCTCCATCTCCTCCATCGTGTTGTAGCAATGGGGCGCCAGGCGTATGGCCCCCTCGCGCAGGGCGCACACGACCCCCGCCTGGCGCAGTCGCCGGTGCGCCTCCCTGCCGTCGGGCGGGGCGATGCACACGATCTGCGAGCGGTGCAGGTCGTCGGTCGGGGAAACGATCGGGACGCCGCGCTCCCGCGCCCACGCGAGCACCGGCTCGCCGAGGGTCCGGAGGTAGGCGGCGATCGCCTCGATACCGATCTCGAGGAGGAGCCCGATGGAGGTGGCGAGGCCGAGGTGATCCTGGGTTGCGAGGCTCGCGACCTCGAAGCGCCGCGCGTCGCCGATCAGACGGTCGTTGTAGCGGAGCAGGTTCGTGAAGTCGTCCATCCCCTCGTACGCCATCCAGCCCACGACCGGCGGCTCCAGCGCCTGGATCAGCTCCCGCCGCACGTAGCAGAAGCCCGACCCCCACGGCCCGAGCAGCCACTTCTGCCCTCCGCACGAGAGCAGGTCCACGCCCCCGGCCGCCACGTCGAGCGGGAGGGCGCCGAGTCCCTGGATCGCGTCCACCACCAGCCGCGCGCCGTTGGCGCGGCAGGCGTCGCCCAGGCGCGCGAGGTCGGCGCGAAAGCCGTTGGAGAACTGCACCATCGAGACGGCGAGCACCCGGACGCGCGGGTCGGTCAGGCGCTCGACGAGGTAGTCCTCGTCGGGGTAGCCCTGCGCGGTGACCGGCGAGCGCTCCACCACGACGCCGTGCGCGCGCTGGGCGAGCCAGGGATAGACGTTGGCGGGGAACTCGCGGTCGCTCAGCAGGACCACGTCGCCGGCGGCGAGGGGGAGCGAGCCGGCCGCGACGTTGAGTCCGGTGGAGGTGTTGGGCGTGAGGGCGATCTCGCCGGGCGTCGCGCCCAGGAGCTGCGCCGCCGCGGCCCGCGCCGCCGCGTGCACGGCGAACAGCTCCCGGTCGGGCAGCAGGTGCGGCGCGGTGCGCTTGGCGTTGAAGGCCTCGACCGCGAGGCGGGTGCGCTCCGGCAGCGGGCCGACCGACGCCGCGTTGAGATAGGTGGTGGCGCCCGTCCACGGGAACTCGCGATTCCGAAGATCGCGGACCAGATGCGCGAGCTGCGCGGGCGAGGCGACGTCGGTCATCGCGAGAGTGGCGCCTTCATGGGACCGAGGGCTACGTTAACCCCCGGTATGCGCAAGCGGCAAGCGTCCGCGAAGGAGCGCTGGCGGTTCGCGCTGGTGCTGGGCGGCGGCGGAATGAAGGGGCTCGCCCACGTCGGCGCGCTCAGCGCGCTCGAGGAGCGGGGCTGGGTGCCGGAGGTCGTCGTCGGCACCAGCATCGGCTCGCTGCTGGGGGCCGCGTGGGCGAACGGCTTCGCCACTGCGGAGCTCGCCGACGTCGCGCTCAGCCTCGAGCGCTCCGACGTGTTCCACGTCGCCCGCCGTGAGATCGCCACCAAACTCATCCGCGCCCCGGCCCTGTATCGCGGCACGCCGCTCGAAGAGCTCGTCCGCGGCTTCGTCGGCGGCCTGACGTTCGAGGAGCTGGAGCGGCGGCTGGTCGTTGCGTCGGTGGACCTGAACAGCGGCATGCAGCTCTACTGGGGACTCCCCGGCCTCGCTCGCGTGAGCGTCGCCGACGCCGTGCTTGCCTCGTGCGCGCTGCCGGGGTTCTTCCCGCCCCGCGAGATCGACGGCCACTTCTGCGTGGACGGCGCGCTGGCGGACAACCTGCCGGTCGCGCTCGCCGCCACGCTCGGTGTGGACGGCGTCATCGCGGTGGACGTCGGCGCCTCGAGCGTGCTCCGGACCGAGACACAGGACGAGGGCTTCGCTGCCATCTTCGCGCGCGCCACCGAGATCGTCTTCGAGCAGCTGCTCGAGGCCCGGCTGTCGCGCTGGGCGTCGCCGCCGCTGCTGCTCGTGCAGCCGCGCGTCGAGCACGTGCCGATGTTCTCCTTCGACCACACCCGAGAGCTGATCGACGAAGGCTACCGCGCGATGGGCGCCGCCCTCGACCAGGCCGGCGGCGCGGCCCGTGCCGCCGCCGGGGGCATCTTCCCGCGCCGCCTCGTCCACGTCGGCGTGGATCGCGAGCGCTGCATCGGGTGCGGGCTGTGCGTGGTGCGTGCGCCGCAGGGCACCTTCCACCTGGACGCGGAAGGCAAGGCGGTGGAACCGGCTGCGCCGCAGGAGTGGTCACCGGTGGACGGCGGCTTCATCCGCCACTGTCCGACCTACGCGATCACCGCCCGGCCGGTGCTCCCGGAGGCTGGCGCGCCCACATCCGGTGGGTCCAGAGGTACTGCTCCGGCGCCAGCCTGACCGCCGCCTCGAGGTGCTGCCGGAACAGCGTCGCGATCCGGATCACCATGGCGCCCGCGCTCCCGCGCGGTGACTCCTCCAGCAGCTCCGCATACCCTCGATAGCGCCCGTCCGCCTCCGCCACGAAGCCGCCGAAGACCACCGGCGCGCCCGTGGCGACGGCAAAGTGGCCCGGCCCCTCGGCCGTCTGGGTCGGCCGCCCGAAGAAGGGGACCCAGGTGTTGCTGCGCAGCGCGCCCTGGTCGGCCACGAGCCCGACGAGCTTGCCCTGCGCGAGCGCCCGCGGCACGGCGACCTTCGCCTCGGGCATGGAGATGGTCTCGAGACCCATCCGGCGCCGCTGGCGGTCCACGTAGTCGGCCACCCACGGGTTGGACGGCGGCTTCACGACCGCTGCGACCTTGAAACCGACCGCCGTGGCCCACGCGACCGCCAACTCCCAGTTGCCGTGGTGGCCGGCGAGGCAGATGACGCCCCGCCCCTTCTCCAGCATGGCGCGCAGCAGCGCCTCGCCCTCCATGATCCGGACGTACGGCATGACGGCGCGCGCGCCGCCCGCGGTGAGGCGGAGCGAGTCCACCATGACGCGGCCGAAGTGCGCGTACGTGCGGCGCGCCAGCGCCGCGCGCTCGCGCGGCGACAGCTGCGGGAAGGCGAGGGCCAGGTTCTCGTCGGCGACGTCGCGCCGGAGGCCCAGCACGTCCCGCATCGCCCGCCCGAGCACGGCGCCCGTCGCGCACGCCGCGGGGCGCGGCAGCGGCAGGATGAGCCCGAGCGCGCCGCGCAGCGCGATGTAGGCAGGGAGATCGCTGCGGCGCCTCACCGGCGCTGCGCCAGTGCGGCGCGGTACGCCGCTTCGGTGAGCCGCGCCGTGCGCTCGACCGGGAAGCGCTCGCGCGCCGTCCGGCGGCCGTGCTCCCCCAGCCGCGCCCGCAGCGCGGCATCGCGCAGGAGCCGCGCCAGCGCCGCGGCGAAGGCCGCCGGCTCGCGGGGACTCACCAGCAGCCCGTCCACGCCGTGGGTGATCAGGTCCACGTTGCCGCCGGCGCGCGAGGCGACGACCGGCAGGCCCAGTGCCATCGCCTCGAGCAGGGCCTGCGACAGGCCTTCGCAGCGCGACGGGAGCACGACCGCGTCGAACAGCCGGTAGAACGGCAGCACGTCGGGCCGGAACGGGATGCAGCGCACTTCGTGCTGCGGCGCGGCCGCGGCGAGCGCCGACAGCTCGCGGTCGGGCCCGACGCCGACCAGGGCCACCGTGAGCGGCGCCTCGAGCACGGCGAGGGCCCGGAGCAGGACGTCGTGGTCCTTGCGGCGCGCGACCACGCCGACCGTCGGCCGCCACGGCCGCCACCCGACGATCGCGCGGGCGGTGTCCAGCTCGTCCGCCGTCGCCGCCCGGTCGATGCGCGAGAGGTCCACGCCGTTGGGCACCACGCGCACGCGCCACGCCGGCGCGCCGCGCCGCAGCAGGGCGCGGGCCACCGCGCGGCTCACGGCGATGGTGCAGTCGGCGGCGAAGCCGTTGAGGAGCACCGAGACCGGCAGGGAGCGCGGCATCTGGCGGCGCGTCATCACGCACGCCGCGTCGAGGCGGCCGGCGAGGCGCGCCCACCGGCAGGCGGCGCGGTCGCGCGAGGCGTGGGAGTTCACCACGCCCACGCCCTCCGCCCGGACCAGCCGCACCAGCTGCGCCGCCGCCCGCGACGAGCGGTCGAAGGTCATCGGCCGGACCTCGAGAGAAGCGCCTCGCGCCATCGCGGCGAGCAGGCTCCCCTCCGGGCAACCCACCAGCACCCGGTGCCCGGCGGCGCGCTGTGCCGCGGCGAGCGCGGCGATGGAAACGGTCGAGCCGGCGCCGCCTCCCTGATGGGTGAGGTGGAGGATGGTGAGCGGAGCGCCGTCGCCCCCGCCCGCGGCGGGGGGCACGGGGACGCGCTCAGTCGCTGAGAGGATGGGGCTCGGCACCGAACTGCAGCGTGTAGAGGCGCCGGTAGACGCCGCCCCGGGCCAGCAGCTCGTCGTGCCGGCCGCGCTCGACGATGCGCCCCTTCTCCAGCACCAGAATCTCCGTCGCGTGCTGCACCGTGGAGAGGCGATGCGCGATGACGAACACCGTGCGGCCCGTGAGCAGGCGGTCGATCGCCTCCTGCACCAGATGCTCCGACTCCGAGTCCAGCGCGGAGGTGGCCTCGTCGAGGATCAGGATCGGTGGGTCCCTGAGCAGCGCTCGCGCGATCGCGATGCGCTGGCGCTCGCCCCCGGACAGCCTGGTGCCGCGCTCGCCCAGGATCGTGTCGTAGCCCTGCGGCAGCGCCGCCAGGAAGTCGTGCGCGTTCGCGGCCCGCGCCGCAGCCTCGATCGCCGCCGCGTCGTAGCGGTCGAGCGCCCCGTACGCGATGTTGGCGCGCGCCGTGTCGTTGAACAGCACCGTCTCCTGGCTCACGATCCCCATCAGGCTGCGGAGCGACGGGAGGGTGAACTCCCTGAGGTCCCGCCCGTCGAGCGTGATCGTCCCGCGCGTCGGCTCGTAAAAGCGGGGGAGCAGGTCCACCAGCGTGCTCTTCCCCGCCCCGCTGGCGCCGACGATCGCCGTCACCGAGCCGCGCGGCGCCTCGAACGCCACCCCCTCCAGCACGTCGGGGCCGCCGTCGTACGCGAACCAGACGTCCTGGTAGGCGATCGCGTCGCGGAAGCCGCGCACCACCTCGTGGCCGGGGGCCAGCGCCTCCGTCGGCGTCTGGTCGAGCACGTCGAGCACCCGCTCGCCCGAGGAGAGCGCGTTCTGGTACGTCGCCGGCCAGTTGGAGAGGTACTTGAGCGGGACCAGCAGGCGCAGGGCGACGAACAGGAAGAGGATGAAGCTCTCCGAGTCGATCGCGTGGCTCGCGACCATGCTCGCCCCGACCCACAGCAGCACCACCGTCACCACCGCGCCGAACAGCTCGGAGATCGGCCCCGACAGGATCGAAATCCGCTGCATCCTGATCAGGCCGCGCGTGTAGCGGTCCGCCGCGGCGAAGAAGCGCCCGCGCTCGTACGGCTCGGCCGCGTACGCCTTCACCAGCCGCACCCCCGACACCGTCTCCTGCATCAGCGAGGTGAGATCGCCGCGGTCGTTGAGCACGCCCACATAGCCCCGCTGCAGGCGCCGCACCAGCGGCCGGAGGCCGAGGATGAGGAACGGGGCGAGCACGAGCGAGATGAGCGTGAGCTGCCACGAGACGGCGATCAGCATCACCAGGTAGACGATCAGCGTGCCGACCGCCTGGACGAAGGCCAGCGCCTCCGAGCCGAGGATCGGCTTGGCGGCCTCGGCGTCGGCCAGCATCCGGGTGAGCAGCTGTCCGCCCTTGATCTGCTGGAAGTAGCCGAGCCCCATCCCCTGGAGATGCACGTAGAGCCGCATCCGCATGTCGCGCACGACGCGCTCCTGCACCACGGCGACCATGACGCGCGACACGTAGAGGATGACGTTCTTGATCGCCATCGCCGAGAGGATGACCAGGATGACGTTGCGCAGCGCCGCCTGCGTGTTGCCCCCCGCCAGCATCGGGCCCATCGCCCAGCCGAGCACGCGCTCGACCGGGTTCTGGCCGACCGGGGGCAGCAGCGACGATTGGCCGAAGACGGCGCGCAGGAACGGAATGACGAGCGCGAAGGTGAACCCGTCGAGCACCGTCGCGAGGGCGGTGAGCGCGAGCCCCCCGAAGAACAGCCCGTAGTAGGGGCGCAGGAAGCGCAGCAGCTCGCGATAGCGGCCCACGCTACCGCCCGACCCGGGGCTGGAGCAGCGCCACCGGGAGGATCATCTCCTCCGGCGACACGCCGCCGTGCAGGAACGCGCCGCGGTAGCGCGCCTGGTACTCCCGCAGCTTGGTCGGGTAGACGAAGAACCGGTCCTCGGTGGCGAACAGGGCCCGCACCCCGAGGCCGCGCTTGGGCAGGCCGTAGCTCTCGGGGTCCTCGACGGTGATCGCGGACAGCGGATCCTCGGCGCGCAGATCCTCGCCGAACTTGTACCGCAGGTTGTTGGTGGCGTCGCGCTTGGCGAAGACCGTCGCCGGGCTCAGGCAGTGGATCGAGCCGTGGTCCGAGGTCAGGACCACCCGCACCCGGCGCCGCTCCGCCTCGATCAGCGCCGCCTTGAGCGAGGAGCGCTCGAACCAGGCCATGGTCAGCGAGCGCAGCGCCTGCGTGTCCTTCGCCACCTCGTAGAGGATCGCGCTCTCGCTGCGCCCGTGCGTCAGCTGGTCGATGAAGTTGAAGACCATCGCCGTGACGCCGTCCTGGGCGAGGTGCGACGGCAGCCGCCGCTGCACGTCGTCGCCGTCCCCCGCGCCGAAGAGCTTCTCGTAGCGGCACGGCACCGGCCGGCCCGTGATCCGCTCGAGCTGCCGCGCCAGCAGGTCCGCCTCGTGCGCGTTGAGGCTCTCTTCCTCGCGCTCGGCCCACCACGCCGGGTAGTGTGCCGCGATGTCGCGCGGCAGGAGGCCGGCGAACAGCGCGTTGCGGGCGTACGGCGTCGCGCTCGGCAGGATGCTGAAGTAGTGGCTCGTCTCGACGTCGAACAGCGGCGTCACCAGCGGCAGCAGCGCTCCCCACTGATCCAGGCGGAGGCAGTCCACCACGATGAACAGGACGCGCCCGTGCTCCTTCAGGACGGGCAGCACCATCTCCTCGACGACGTCGCTCGACAGCGCCGGCCGGTCCCCCTCCGGCTGCGCGATCCAGCGCGGGTAGTTGCGGGCGATGAATTCGGCGAAGTCGCGCCGCAGGCCGGTCAGGAGCGTCTGCAGCGCCTGCTCGAGCCCCGGCTCGTGCGCCTCGGCCAGCCGCAGGTCCCAGACCATCAGCTCCTGCCACAGCTCGATCCACTCGCGCCAGCCGAGCGCGGTGCCGCGGCGGCCCTCCAGCTCGCGAAACCGCGTCACGAACTCGCGCGAGAGGTGCTGCTGCCGGATCCGGTCGCCCTCGAGCAGCCGGGTCACGACGGAGAGGACCTGGCGGGGTTGCAGCGGCTTGACGAGGTAGTCGTCGACGGCCATCCCGATCGCCTGGCGCATCACGGCGGGGTCGTCGGACTTGGTCACCATCACCACCGGGACCGCGGGATCGAGGCTGCGGATCGCGCCGAACAGCTCGAGCCCGCGCTTCCCCGGCATCTGCTCGTCCACCAGCACCACGCCGTAGGCCCGGCGGCGGAGCATTTCGAGTGCGTCGTCGCCGTGGGCGGCGGCGGCGACTTCGTATCCGTGGTCGGTGAGGAAGCGGCGGTGGGACTCGAGGCTCTCGATCTCGTCGTCCACCCAGAGCACGCTCTTGGGCCGCGAGGACATGAGGCGAACCTAGCCGCTCCCCTGGCGCGGCGCTACATTGCGGCCGGTCACCGTTTCCGGTGCATGATGAGCCATCCCGCCCTCGCTCCGACCGACGATGCGTTCACCCACGCCCTGGCCGAGAGCGCCCGGGGCCCCGAGCGCGACGGCGTGTTCGCCCTGTGGCTCGTGGTGCGCGCCGCGCTGGCCGGCGCGCCGCCCGCCGCGCCGCCCGCGCGCCAGGCCGAGCGGCTCAAGGCCCTCGCCTCCCGCCTGAAGAGCCTCAACGCACCCACACCGCTCCGGCGCTCGCTCGCCGCGGCCATCGGCGACCTCGGCGCCGCGCGCAGCGTCGCCCCGGCGGTCGTGCTGGCGCAGCTCGCCGCGCCCGCGGCCGAATGCCTCGGCCGCCGCAGCGCCGAGGCGGTGCAGGCCGCGGCCCGCGCCGCGCGCCCCATCCCCCGGCAGGCCTGAGCCATGCCTCCCCCCGACATCCCGCGCCGCTCCAACCCCGTGACCGACGTCGTCCAGCGCGTCGACGCGCAGCTCGCCGGCGCGCCCAGCGGCGACGCGGTGGCCACCGGCTTCCCGAGCGTGGACCGCATCCTCGGCGGCGGCCTCAGGCAGGGCGACCTGATCGTCCTGGGCGGCGACGTCGGCGTGGGCAAGTCGTCGTTCGCGCTGGCGATCGCGCTGCGGATCGCGGAGCGGGGCGAGAGCGCCGCCTTCCTCTCCGGGGAGATGGAGGAGGAGCGGATGTGGGAGCGCGCCCTCGCCATCGAGTCGCGCACCAGGCTCGACGACATCCGGCGCGGCACGCTCTCCGACGAGACGCGCGCGGCCATCGGCGCCGCGGCCGTGCGCCTGCGCGACCGCCCCCTCGCCTACCGCCCGACGGCGGCCGACAGCCTCGAGGAGGTGGCCGACCGCATCCGCTCCTGTCACGCCCCCTTCACCGCGGTGGACTACCTGCAGCTGCTCCCGCCCGCGAAGGCCGGTGCGGACCACGCCGAGCAGGGCGCCGCGGCGGTGCGCCTCCTCAAGGAAGTGGCCATCGACGCCCACACGGCGCTGCTGCTGGTCGCCCAGCTGCCGCGCCACAACCCCAAGCGCCGCGACCCGCGCCCGGAGCTCGACGACTTCGGCGTGCTGGGCGCGGTCAAGTACCACGCCGACGTCGTGCTCGGACTCTACCGCGAGGAGATGTACCAGGTCACCCGCGGCGTGGAGGGGGCGACCGAGCTGATCGTCGCCAAGAACCGCCACGGCGCCACGGGTTTCGTGGACCTCTACTTCTACCGGGAGTGGATGCGGTTCGAGGACATGCTCGAGCCCGACCGCTAGGGGCGCGGCGCCACCGCGGCGTCGTTGCTGGCCCTCCGGGCGCGGACTACATTTGCGGCATCCGCGGAGGCGCGTGTGGCCGGCCACAATGTCTGGAAGAAGATCAAGCGCAAGAAGGCCGTAACTGACGCCCGGCGCGGCGCCCAATTCACCAAGCTGATCAAGGAAATCACCGTGGCCGCGCGGCAGGGCGGCGGCGATCCCGCGGGCAACGCGCGCCTGCGGACCGCCATCGACGCCGCGCGCGTCGCCAACATGCCCTCCGACAACATCGACCGCGCCATCAAGAAGGGCACCGGCCAGCTCGAGGGCGTCCACTACGAGGAAGCCACCTACGAGGGGTACGGCCCCGGCGGGGCCGCGATCTTCATCGAGGTGACGACCGACAACGCGAAGCGCACCGTCGCCGACATCCGGCACCTGTTCACGCGGTTCGACGGGAAGCTCGGCACCACGGGCTCGGTGGCCCACCTCTTCGAGAAGCGCGGCGAGCTGTACGTCCCCGCCGCCAAGTACGAGGAGGACGCGACGCTCGAGGCCGCCCTCGAGGCCGGCGCGCTCGACGTGGTGAAGGAGGGCGAGCACTACGTGGTCACGACCGCGCCGCACGACTTCCATGCGGTGCAGGAGGCGCTGAAGAAGCGCGGGATCGAGTGGGATTCGGCGGAGATCGCGATGGTCCCGCGGTCCACGGTGCGCATCGAAGGCAGGGACGCGGAGAAGCTCGTCAAGTTGATGGGGGAACTGGAGGAGCACGACGACGTGGCCCGGGTCTCCTCCAACTTCGACGTCGACCTCGAGGCGCTGGCCGAAGTGTGATCGTGCTCGGGCTGGACCCGGGCACCGCGGCTACCGGGTACGGGGTGGTCGAGCAGGCCGCCTCCCCCGGCGGCGCGCGCCGGCTCGTCGAGTGCGGCGTGGTGCGCACCGACGCCGCCGCCCCCCTCGAGCAGCGCCTCGCGCAGATCTTCGACGCCGTCTCCGACCTCATCGCCCGGCATCGCCCCGCGGCCGTCGCCGTCGAAAGCGTGTTCGTCGCCAGGAACGCCCGCAGCGCGGTGGTCCTCGGCCATGCGCGGGGCGCGGCCCTGCTGGCCGCGGCCAAGGCCGACGTCCCGGTCTCGGAGTACGCCCCCGCGATGGTGAAGAAGACCGTGGTCGGCGCCGGAGCCGCGACCAAGCAGCAGGTGCAGCGGATGACCGCGCGGCTGCTCCGGCTCAGCGCGGTGCCCTCCCCCGACGACGCCGCCGACGGCGTCGCGATCGCCCTCACCCACTGCATGCGCTCCGCGCGCACCTTCCGCCGGGCGGTCGTCGCGTGATCGCCCTGCTCGCGGGCCAGCTCGCCCTCAAGGAGGCGGACCGCGTGGTGGTGCGCACGACCTCGGGCCTCGGCTACGAGTGCTTCGTCCCCACCCGCACGCTCGCCCAGCTCCCCGCGCCGGGTCAGCCGGTCGAGCTGTACACCACGCTGGTGGTGCGCGAGGACGGCCAGACGCTGTACGGCTTCGCCACCGTCGAGGAGCGGCGTGTCTTCCAGCGGCTCCTCCAGGCCTCGGGGATCGGGCCCAAGCTCGCGCTGGCGATGCTCTCGGCCCACGCCAGCGACCGGCTGGTGCGCGCGATCCGCGAGCGCGACATCGCGGCGCTGGTCGCGGTGCCGGGCGTGGGGAAGAAGACGGCGGAAAGGCTGGTGCTCGAGCTGGCCGACAAGACCTCGGACCTGGTGGCCGAAGCGGCGGCGCCCGCCTCGCCGGCCAGCGACGTGGCGACCAAGGCGCTGGTGCGCCTGGGCTACAGCGCGCAGGCCGCGGACGATGCGGTGCGGCGCGCCCTGGCCCAGGACGGCCGGCGCGAGGCCGCGGACCTCATCAAGGCCGCGCTGGCCTTCCTCGCGGGGACCTGACGTGAGCGCGCGCTCCGAGATCACCACCCCCGAGCCGCTCCCCGACGAGCGCAGCACCGAGGCGTCGCTCCGGCCCAGCCGGCTCGACGAGTTCGTCGGGCAGGCGAAGATCAAGGAGAACCTTCAGATCGCCATCGACGCGGCGCGGCAGCGGGGCGAGCCGCTCGACCACGCGCTCTTCTTCGGCCCGCCCGGCACGGGGAAGACGACCCTGGCGATCCTGCTGGCGCGCGAGATGGGCGTGAGCATCCGCACCTCGTCGGGTCCGGTGCTCGAGCGCCCGGGCGACCTGGTCGGCCTGCTCACCGGCCTCAAGCGGGGCGACATCCTGTTCATCGACGAGATCCACCGGATGCGGCCGGTACTCGAGGAGTTCCTCTATCCGGCGATGGAGGATTGGCGCGTGGACGTCCGCGTCTCCGAGGGGCCGCACGCGGAGACGATCCCGATGGCGCTCGAGCCGTTCACACTGGTCGGCGCGACCACGCGCTACGGGCTGCTCACGCCGCCGATGCGCGCGCGCTTCGGGATGGTCGAGCGGCTCAACTTCTATCCGCCGGAGGACCTCAAGCAGATCGTCCAGCGGTCGGCGCGGATCCTCGACGTGGACGCCGACGAGGGCGGCGCCGACGAGATCGCGCGGCGCAGTCGCGGCACCCCGCGCGTGGCCAACCGGCTGCTGCGGCGCGTGCGCGACTTCGCCGCCGTGCGGGCCAAGGGGAAAGTGGATCGCGAGACCGCGCGGCAGGCGCTCACCCGCCTCGACGTCGACGAGTTCGGCCTCGACGACATGGACGCGCGGCTCCTCAAGACGATCATCGAGAAGTTCGACGGCGGCCCGGTCGGCCTCGGTACGCTCGCCGTCGCGGTGGGCGAGGACGCGGGGACGCTGGAAGAGGTCTACGAGCCCTACCTCATCCAGCAGGGCTTCCTGCATCGCACGCCGCGGGGCCGCGCCGCCACGCCCGCTGCGTACCGCCACTTCGGATTCGAGCCCCCTCCTTCCGCCTCCGCGCCGGGCGCGGCGGGCGACGGCCAGGCATCCCTGCTTTAGACGCCGGACGAAACACCCCGGAGGCTGCCGTGCGACCCCTCGTCCTCTTCGTCGTCGCCTTCGTGGCCGCCGCTCCGCTCGCGGCCCAGACGCCGGTCTCCTCCGACCCGCGCATCGCCGCGATCGTGGACGCCGTCGCGGCCGACAGCCTCAGGGCCGACGTGACGCGCCTCGTCGGCTTCGGCACCCGGCACACCCTCTCCGATACCCTGTCCCCGACGCGCGGCATCGGCGCCGCGCGCCGCTGGGTGAAGGCGGAGTTCGACCGCATCTCCGCGGCCTGCGGCGGATGCCTCGACGTGTTCTATGTCGGCGGCATGGTCGGCCCCACGGCGCGGATCCCGCAGCCGACCGACGTGGTGAACGTGATCGCGGTGCAGCGGGGCACCTCCGACACGGGCCGCTACGTCCTGATGAGCGGGGACATCGACAGCCGCGTCACCGACATCATGGACGCGAACGACTCCGAGCCCGGCGCCAACGACAACGCCAGCGGCCTCGCCGGCACCCTCGAGGCGGCGCGGGTGCTGACGCACTACAAGTTCGCGGGCTCGATCGTCTACGCCGCCCTCTCGGCCGAGGAGCAGGGGCTGGACGGGGGGACGATCCTCGCGAAGTGGGTCCAGCAGCGGGGCTGGCGGCTGGTCGGCGTGATCAACAACGACATGATCGGGAACGTGCAGGGCATCGACGGCATCACGGACAACTCGACCGCGCGCGTCTTCTCCGACGGCACGCCCCCCACCGAGACGGAGCAGGAGCGGGCCCGGCGGCGCCTCACGGGCGGCGAGGTGGACGGCGTGTCCCGCCAGCTGGCGCGGTACATCAAGACCGTCGCCGAGCGGTACGTGCCGGCGCTCGACATCTGGCTGATCTACCGCCTCGACCGCTTCGGTCGCGGCGGGCACCACAGGCCCTTCGCCGATCTCGGCTACCCGGCGGTCCGCCTGATGGAGATGCACGAGAACTACACGCGGCAGCATCAGAACGTCCGGGTGGAGAACGGCGTGGCGTACGGCGACGTCCTGGAGGGTGTGGACTTCGACTACGCGAGGAAGATCACCTCGCTCGACGCGGCGACTCTGGCGGCGCTGAGCTGGGCGCCGGCGCCTCCGCGCGCCGTGCGCCTCGGCGGCGCAGTGCAGCCGGCGGCCGTGCTCACGTGGTCCGCGCCCGAGGACTCCGCGGACGTGGCCGGCTACCGCGTCTACTGGCGCCGCACCGACTCGCCGACGTGGGATCACTGGGAGGACGTGGGGCTCCAGACGCGCCACGTGTTCACCGGTCGCATCGTCGACAACTACTTCTTCGGCGTGGCGAGCGTGAGCCGGGAAGGCGACGAGAGCGTGGTGGTCTTCCCCACGCCGGGACGCTGACCGCGCGCACCGCCGACTTCGACTACGAGCTGCCGCCGGAGCTGATCGCGCAGGCGCCGCTCCCCGAGCGGGACGCGAGCCGCCTGCTCGTCGTGGACCGCGGCGCCGGCACCCTGGCACACCGCACCTTCACCGACTTCCCCGGCTTCCCCGGCGCCGATGACGTCGTCGTGATCAACGACTCCCGCGTCATTCCCGCCCGGCTGCCCGCGCGACGGCCGGGCGGCGGCAAGGCCGAGGTGCTGCTGGTGACGCGCGAGGCGGAGGGGACGTGGCGCGCGCTGGTGCGGCCGGGTGCCCGGATACGCGCGGGGGCGCGCCTCGACCTCGGTGAGGGCGACGCGGTCGACGTGATCGCCACGCTCGAGGGCGGTCAGCGGAGAGTGCGTCTGGTGGGGCCCGGAGGCGACGACGCCGTCATCGGCCGCCATGGGCAGGTCCCGCTTCCGCCGTACATCGCGCGGCCGCCGGAGCCGTCCGACCGCGAGCGCTACCAGACGGTGTACGCCGACGCGACCGGCTCCGTCGCAGCGCCGACCGCCGGCCTGCACTTCACCTCCGCCATCCTGGCCAAGCTCGCCGAGCGCGGAGTCGCGGTGGCCCGGCTGACGCTCCACGTGGGGCCGGGCACGTTCCGGCCGGTGAGCGACGAGGACCCGGCGCGGCACCGGCTCGACCCCGAGGCCTACACGCTTCCGCCGGAAGCCGCGCGCGCGATCGCCGGCGCCCGCTCCCGCGGCGGCACGGTGTGGGCGGTGGGCACCACGGTCACGCGCACGCTCGAGACCTGCGCCGCGGAGGACGGCACCGTCCGCGCGGGCTCCGGCTGGACCTCGCTCTTCATCCGGCCGGGCCACACCTTTCGGGTCGTCGACCGGCTGCTGACGAACTTCCACCTGCCGAGATCGACCCTGCTGATGCTGGTGAGCGCGTTCGCGGGGCGCGACCTGGTGATGCGGGCCTATGAGGAAGCGATCCGGCAGCGGTACCGGTTCTATAGTTATGGCGACGCGATGCTGATTCTCTAGAGTCTTGAGATTGCAGAGTCGAGGTGGTCAGAGCAGTTGCGAGACGGCGAGTTGCGAGTGGCTATGAGGTGGCCGGATTTCGGTACGAGGCCGCCCCGCCACCCGGAGGTGGCTCGAGGCACATTCTCTCTCCGACCACCTCGCGTCTCGTGACCACTCGCAACTCCCCGTCTCGCAACTGTTCTGAATTCTCGTATCTCATCTCTCAGGGCTGAGAGGTTGCTTGTTCGAGTTCGAAGTCCAGTCGACTGACGGCCCGGCCCGAGCCGGGCGATGGCGCCTCCCGCACGGGATCGTCGAGACTCCCTGCTTCATGCCGGTGGGCACGCAGGGCACCGTCCGCGCGCTCTCGCCCCGTGACCTCGACGCGGTGGGCGCCTCGATGGTGCTGGCCAACACCTACCATCTGCACGTGCGGCCGGGCGAGGACGTCGTCGCGAAGCTGGGCGGCCTGCACCGCTTCATGGGGTGGAGCGGGCCCCTGCTCACGGACTCGGGCGGCTTCCAGGTCTTTTCGCTCGCGGGCGCGCGCAAGGTCTCGGAGGAAGGCGTCGAGTTCCAGAGCCACGTGGACGGGATGCGGCGGCGGCTCACCCCCGAGCGGGCGGTCGAGATCCAGTGGACCCTCGGCGCGGACGTGGCGATGGCGTTCGACCACGTCGTGCCGGGGCAGACGGGGCACGCAGCCGCGGAGGACGCCGCCGCGCGGACCCTGCGCTGGCTGGCGCGCTCGCGGGACCGCTTCCGCGAGCTCTCGCGCCAGGAGCCGGAGCGGCAGACGCTGGTCCCGATCGTCCAGGGCGGAGTGTTCTCCGACCTCAGGAGAGCGTCGCTGGCCGGCACCCTGGAGACGGGGGCGGACGCGGGGGGGCCGCCCTGGCGCGCGCTGGCCGTGGGCGGGCTCTCGGTCGGCGAGCCCAAGCCCGAGATGGCGGCGGTGCTCGCCGACCTCGCGACGGTGCTGCCGCCCGCGCTCCCCCGTTATCTTATGGGCGTCGGCTTTCCCGAGGATTTCATCGCGTCGGTGGGCCGCGGGATGGACCTGGCCGATTGCGTGGCGCCGACCCGGATGGGCCGGAACGGCGCCGCCTTCAGCGACGACGGCCCGATCAACATC
>DATKLR010000197.1:0-4512 GCA_035542295.1 Gemmatimonadales bacterium
TCCATCGGCACGCCGGCGAGCTGGAGCGCGGCGAGCATCGAGTCCCGGGTCGCGCCGGCGGCGCCGTTCACCGTCATGCCGAGCGCCATCCCGACGCTGAGGGGCGAGATGAAGATGTTGGAGTCGGGGGACTCGCGCGCGGCCAGCGCACCGTACAGCTTGAACGCGAAGGCGTTGTCGGCCGCGATGAGGTGTTGCTCGGACGCGGTCAGCTCCCGCGGGAGCCTCGTCGTGTAGGGGCCCGTGATGCCGCCATCGCGGCAGGCGATCGGCAGGAGCACGGTGGCAAGCACGGCGATCGGACGGACGGAAAGGCGCATGATTCCTCCCGGACGGCGGACACGAGATCCCCTGCTCAGGTGCAGACCCGCGGCGGCGCGGCGGCGTCACCGCCGCGATGGAGCTGGCCGGTGACCGAAATCCCGAGTCGGGGGTCTGAATGAGCGACGGCCCGCCCGACGAGGCCCTGGTGCGGCGCGTGCTGGACGGCGACGTCGAGGCGTTCGCCGGCCTCCTCGCGCGCCATCGGGACCGCGGGCTCCGGTTCGCCGCCGCGATGCTCGGCGACGCAGCCGACGCCGAGGAGGCCGTGCAGGACGCGTTCGTGCGGGCGTACCGCGGCCTCGCAAGCTGTCGCGAGCCGGCCCGGTTCGGCGCCTGGTTCCTCAGGATCCTCGTGAACCGGTGCCGGACGCGCCTGGCCGCGCGGCGCCGCGCCGCCGGGCTGATCGTGCGGGACGAGATCGCGCTGGAGCGGGCGGTCGCGCCGGCGGGCGCGGACCCGGAATGGCGCGAGGAGATCGCGCGGGCGCTGGCGCAGCTCGACCCCCTGCAACGGGAGGCGTTCCTGCTGAAGCACGTGGAGGGGCTGGAGTACGACGAGATGGCGCGACTCACGGGCGCCGGAACCTCGGCGCTCAAGATGCGGGTGATGCGGGCGTGCGAGCGGCTGCGCGGACTGCTGGGGGAGGCGGGGGAGGCGGGCGATGCACGGACCGGCTGATGATTCTCTGATCGCCAGGGTCGCCGAGGAGCTGCGCCGCCCGGTGGCGGCTCGGCCGGGCTTCGACGAGCGGGTGATGGCCGCGGTGCGCGCGGAAGCGCCGTCACTGCCGGCGCGGGCGTGGACGTGGCTCACCGAGCCGCGCAGCTTCGTGGTGACGCCCCTGGGCGGCCTGGCGACGGCGGCGGGCCTCGCGGCCCTGGTGATCGCGGGCGTGGTGGCGACGTCGGGAAGAGAGCGCCCCGGTGCCGCCCGTGGGGCGGCGCTCCAACCGGCTGCGGTGGCCGCTCCCACGGTCGTGACCTTTGTCCTCGTCGCGCCCCGCGCCACGTCGGTGGCGTTGGCCGGCGACTTCGACGGCTGGGATCGCGTCAAGCTGCCGATGCGGCGCGCGAGCGCCGGTCTCTGGACGCTGGACGTGCCGCTGGCGGCGGGGCGCTACCGCTACGCGTTCGTGGTGGACGGCCGCCGCTTCGTCGCAGATCCGACGGCGCCGCCGGCGGTGGACGACGACTTCGGCCAGCCGACGTCGGTGGTGACGGTGAGCGGCCGCGCGGCCGCGGGAGGTTCGCTGTGATCAGACGCATCCTGTCGCTCGCGCTCGTGCTCGCCGTCCCGGTCGCCGCGCACGCTCAAGTGGAGCGCCTCTCCGGCCGCCTGCCGGAGCCGACGCGCGCGGCGGTCGTCGCGATCGTGGACTCCGCGCGGGCCGAAGGGTTGCCCACCGATCCGCTGGTCAACCGGGCGCTGGAGGGCGCGAGCAAGGGCGCCGAGGGAGCGCGGATCGTGGCCGTGGTGCGCTCGCTGGCCGACCGGCTCCGTGACGCGCGCACGGCTCTGGGCGCTTCCGCCACGGAGGCCGAGCTGGTGGCCGGGGCCGCGGCGCTGCGCGTGGGCGCGACGCCCGCGTTCCTCGCGCGGCTGCGGCGCGAGTCCCCCCGGGAACCCCTGGTCGTGCCGCTGGCGGTCATGGCCGATCTCGTCGCGCGCGGCGTGCCCGCGGACACTGCGGCGACGTCGGTCCTCGCGCTGGTGAGATCGGGCGTGCGCGATGCCGATCTGGTGGCATTCCGCGAGAACGTCGAGCGCGACATCGCGCTCGGGGCGGGCGGAGGCGCGGCCGCTTCGGTGCGCGCGGGCGATGTCGCGGCGGTCGGCGTGCCGGTCCTCAACAACCCGAAGACGGGGACGACCCCGACACCGCCCACCCCGCGGAAGCCTTAGGGCTGCGCCGCGCGTGCGGCGTCGGACGATCCGCCGTCTCCTGATCGGCCTGGCCGTGAGCGCCGGGGCGGCGGCGCCGTGCCCGGCGCAGGTGGACGCGCGCCTGGACGTGACCGGGGCCGTGGTGAGGTACGACGGATTCCTCTCGTCCGGGGCGGCGGCGGTCAGCTCCTCGGTGGCGTGGACGACCGCCACGGCGTCCGTCGCCGCACGCGGCACCTTCCTTCTCTTCGAGAGCGGCAACACCAGCGTGCAGGGAATGGTGTCGGCGGGCACCTTCACGGCGCCGGCCGGGCCGTGGCGGCTCGAGGTCGGGGGCGAGGCGGGCGGCAGCGCGTACTCGGGTTACGAGGCGGTTGCGCGCTTCGCCCACCTCTTGGGCCACGCGCGCCTGCACCTGATGGGGAGCCGCTGGGGAGTCTTCGCGGGCGCATTGGGCGGCCTCGTGACGAGCCCCGGCGCCAGTGCGGGCGGAGCGTCGGGCGCGTCGGCGGGAGCATGGGTTCTGGGCCCCGCGACCGCGGCCGGAATCACGTGGACGCGCGTGAGCGTGGGGGGCGCGACCTACGACGACTTTCAGGGGCGCGCGCGGTGGACCGCCGGCCCCGTCACCCTGGAGGCCACGGCCGGGGCCCAGGGTGCGAGCGGTGCCCCGGGCTCCGGGGCGTACGGGGACGTTTCCACCACGCTACGCCTCAGCGATCGCCTGGCGGCGGTCGTCGCGGCCGGGAGCTACGCCAGCGACCCGGTCAGCGGGAGCATCCCCGGCCGCTACGTGACGGCCGGCCTGCGCCTGGCGACACACGCGTTCGCACGGCGGGTCGAGATGCCGGGGATCGCCCTGACTCCTCCCACGAGGGCAGCGCCCTCGCCCTGGCTCGAGGGCGCGCGCGTGGCTCTCGAGCTGCTCGACGCCCAGCCGATGCTCGTGGTCTACCTGACCGGCACGCACAGCGTCGAGGTGATGGGGGACTTCACCGACTGGAAGCCGGTGGCTCTGGTCGCCGAGACCGGCGGGCGGTACCGCTACTCGCTGCCTCTCGCCTCGGGCCTGCAACGCTTCAACATCCGGCTGGACGGCGGCGCCTGGGGCGTGCCGCAGGGCGCCGCGCTCGGCGCGGACGATTTCGGGAACGGCGTCGGCGTTCTGGTCGTTCCGTAGGTCGCACCGATGTGACCGCGGCCGGGCCCGGGGGGTCTTCCGGGCAGGAGGTCGCAATGACCTGGCGCCTGGCCGCGTTACCTGCATTCCTGCCGTTGATCGCCCTGTTCGCCTGTGAGCACGCCCCGCCGACGGAAGTCGTCCCGACGCACGGGGCGATGCTCGACTCCGCCTATCTCTCGCTGGTGGACGGCGCCGCGCCGCCGTGCTGCACCGTGGATTCCGCGGGGGCGCGGGTCACGACGCTCGGGGGAGCGCTGACGTTCTACCGCTCGCTGAACTACACGGACAGCGTGTTCGTCCCGGCGGGTTGGATGGTCCCGGCCGCTTGCGTGCGCGAGGTTCCTAGCGGCACGACCATCGTGGGCTACACGGGGCTCCTGGTATTCCAGGACGGGTCCGTTCACATGCTGTTCCCGTGCGGCCTCGGGGTGTACGTGCTGACGCTCACGCAGAAATACAGCTACCCGGACGGCACCGCGCGCACGTCCAGCCAGGTCGTCTCCACCGGGACGTTCAGCCAGGATGTGGACACACTGGCGCTCACGGACTACGCGACCCCCGCCCTGTTGTTCACCACGACGTCGGACTCCACGATCACCGTGACCTCGCCCTGGCACCAGTATCGGTTCGAGCTGCCGTGCAAGGGCTGGTGCGCGACGATGACGGTCACCGGGCGATAGGTACCCCGCCATTCGGAGAGCGCTGACACCGCCGGGCGGCCGCGTCCGTAGTTAGCCGCAGTCGCCCAACCGGGGGAGCGAGTGAAGGCCACGAAAGCGACGGCGCGGCTGGCGGGAGTGCTGTACCTGCTGCTGGGGATCACCGGCTTCTACAACCTGATGATCGTGCCGAGCAGGATGGTCGTCTCCGGCGACGCGGCGGCCACCGCCCGCAACATCGCTGCGTCCGAGTTGACGTACCGGATCGGGCTGCTGAGCGGCCTCATGTCCGTCGTCGCCTTCATCTTCATGGCGCTGGTCCTGTACGACTTCTTCAAGGGCGTGGACAAGGGCCAGGCCAGGCTGCTGGTCACCCTGGTGCTGATCCAGGTCGTGCTCGGCGTCGTGGAGCTCTCCTTCCAGGCGGCGCCGCTCGTGTTCCTCAGCGGCGCGGACTGGCT
>DATKLR010000198.1:0-19766 GCA_035542295.1 Gemmatimonadales bacterium
GTCCGGCTCATCGGCACCCTGGCCGCGAAGGACTACTCCTTCTGGTACGGCGGGACGCAGGCCCTCTTCGACATCAGCATCGAAGCAAAGCCCAACGCGGTGACGGCCCTGATCGGCCCGTCGGGGTGCGGGAAGTCCACATTCCTCCGCTCGGTCAACCGGCTCCAGGAGCTGCTTCCCCACACCAGGCACCGGGGCGAAATCGCCTTCGACGGCGAGTCGGTGTTCGGCCCCTCCGTGGACCCGGTGGACCTGCGCCGGCGCATCGGGATGGTCTTCCAGCGCCCCAACCCCTTCCCCAAGACCGTCTTCGACAACGTGGCCTACGGGCCGCGGGTGACCGGGGCCGTCACCGAGCGCGAGATGCCCGCGCTGGTGGAGCGGTCGCTGCGCAACGCCGCGCTCTGGGACGAGGTCAAGGACCGGCTCGACGACTTCGGCACCTCGCTCTCGGGTGGCCAGCAGCAGCGGCTCTGCATCGCCCGGGCGCTGGCCAACGAGCCCGAAGTGTTGCTGATGGACGAGCCTTGCTCGGCGCTGGACCCCATAGCCACGCAGAAGATCGAGGAGCTGATCGTGGAGCTGAAGGCCAGCTACACGATCGTCATCGTCACCCACAACATGCAGCAGGCGGCGCGCGTCTCCGACTACACCGGCTTCTTCTTCCTCGGGCACCTGGTGGAGTTTGGAACCACGCAGCAGATCTTCACTAACCCGCGCGACGAGCGCACCGACGCGTACATCACCGGGAGATTCGGATGACCACTCCGCTGGAGCCGCAGCGCCATTTCCACGAGGAGCTGTCGCAGCTCAAGCAGCGCCTCATGGCCATGTCAGCGGAGGCGGAGGAAGCCATCGGCAACGCGGTCAGCGCGCTCCTGACCCGCGACCGCGCCAAGGCTCAGGACGTGATCCGCAGCGACAAGAGGATCAATACGCTCGAGAGCAGCATCGAGGAGCAGGCCTTCCAGCTGATCGCGCTGCACCAGCCGATGGCGAAGGACCTGCGGCTCATCTTCGCCGCCGTCCGGATCGTCGGCGACCTCGAGCGGGTGGGCGATCACGCGGTGAACATCGCCCAATCGGCCGACCGGCTCACCACCTACCCCCACATCGTGCCCGAGCCGGAAATCGTCGAGATGGCGCGCCTCTCCCGCAAGATGCTCTCGGACGCGCTCAGCGCCTTCGTGCGCGGCGATGCCCCGCTCGCCCGGGAGGTCTGCAAGCGGGATGACGCGGTGGATTCGCTGAACGATTCCGTGTTCCGCATCCTCCTGACGCATATGATGGAGGATCAACGGGTTATCGGGCCTGGGATGGAGCTCATCCTCGTCTCCCGGAACCTCGAGCGGGTGGCCGACCTCGCGACGAACGTTGCGGAGGACGTAGTATTCCTGGCGGAAGGCAAGACCATCAAGCACCACGCGGAAGACGAGCGGCCCGCGCCGGACGGCGCGGCGTGAAGGGAGCATGGGCATCCAACAAGCACACGGCTATCCGGGACGCCTCATCGTCGTCGAAGGCATCGACGGCTCGGGGAAATCCACCCAGCTCTCGCTCCTCCAGACCTATCTGGTTTCGGAGGGCTACGACGTTTCGTTCACCGAGTGGAACTCGAGCCCGCTCGTAAAGGACACGACCAGGCGCGGCAAGAAGAAGAACCTCTTCTCTCCGACCACCTTTTCGCTCATTCACGCCACCGATTTCGCGGACCGCCACGAGCGCTCGATTCTGCCGCCGCTCCAGGCCGGCCTGATCGTGCTCGCGGACCGGTACGCGTACACGGCGTTCGCCCGTGACGCCGCTCGCGGCTGCGACCCAGCGTGGATCCGCAACCTGTACGACTTCGCCACCCGCCCGGACCTGGCACTCTACTTCCGGGTGGACATCGACACGGCGGTCGCCCGCATCACGGGCGGCCGGATTCAGCTCAAGTTCCACGAGGCGGGGATGGACCTCGGGCTCTCTCCGGACCCCATCACGTCGTTTCGGATCTTCCAGAACCGGGTGCTCGAGGAATACGACCACGTGTCCCAGGAGTTCGGCCTGACGGTGCTCGACGGCGCCCGGTCGGTCGTCGAGCAGCAGCGCGAGATGCGCCGGCTCGTCAAGCCCATCCTGAAGGGGCTGCGGCGCGAGCATGCGGAGCGTCCGAGCGCGGGAACGGCGCGGCTGGCTGCGGCGAGGAGCGCGTGATGGATACGCGCTTTTACGGCGCCGGCCTGGCCAAGCTGGACGTCGGCACCGAGCTGCCGGGGAGCCTGATCGTGGTCGAGGGCGCGGACGGCGTCGGACGCTCCACCCACATCGAGCTGCTCCAGGGATGGCTGGAGGGCCAGGGCTTCGCCGTGGCATCCACGGGGCTGGTGCGCTCGGCGCTGACGCGGCGCGGCATTGAGTCGGCCAAGGAGGGCCACTCGTTCGACCGCACCACGATGTCGCTCTTCTATGCGACCGACCTCGCCGACCGGCTCGAGCACGAGATCGTCCCGGCGCTGCGCAGCGGCTTCGTCGTCCTGGCGGACCGGTACGTCTTCACCACGATGGCGCGCGGCTCGGCGCGCGGGCTGGACCGCGAGTGGCTGGCGAAGCTGTATGGCTTCGCCCTCGTGCCGCGGCGCGTCTTCTTCCTCCGGCTCGACCCCGACGAGCTGATCCGGCGCACCCTGCGCCGCGGCGGGGAACTGGACTACTGGGAGGCGGGGCGCGACATCGGTCTCGCGCCGGACCTCTACACCTCGTTCCGCAAGTACCAGACGCTGATCCTCGAGGAGTTCGACCGGATGGCCGGTCTGTACGGCTTCACTACGATCGACGCGTCACGCACCGTCGAGGAGGTGCAGGCCGAGCTGCGCCGCGAGGTCGCCAACCTCCTCGACCCGTCGCTGCTGACGCCGACCGTCGATGTCGCCGACGACTGAGCGCTTTGCCGCCATAGACGTCGGCTCCAACTCGATTCGCTGTCTCATCGCCGAGCAGGGCGAGGACGGCCACCTCCAGATCATTGACGACCTCAAGGACCAGCCCCGTCTGGCCCGGGGCCTCTCGTCCACGGGGCTGCTGGCGCCCGAGTCCATGGAGCGCGCGCTCGAGTCGCTCGGCCGGATGGTGCAGGCCGCGGAGCGGCGGGGCGCCTCCCGGGTGGCGCTGGTCGCGACGTCGGCCGTGCGCGACGCCGCCAACGGCCGGGAGTTCGCGGAGCGGGTCAAGAAGGAGATCGGCATCCCGCTCGAGGTGATCGACGGCGAGACCGAGGCGCGGCTCGCGTTCCTTTCGGTGAGCGAGCACTTCGCCATCGGCCGGGGCCGCGCGGTGGTGGCCGACATCGGCGGCGGGAGCCTGGAGCTGGTGCTGGCGGTCGGGGGCCTCGTCGACCGGGTCGTCTCCCTCCCCTTCGGCGCGGTCCGCCTCACCGAGCAGTTCCTGGCGGACGTCGAGGACGAAGGCGCCGGCGTGCGGCGGCTGCGCGGCGCCGTGCGGCAGAAGCTGCGGCGCACCATCCCCGGCCGGGAGTGGGCCGCCGCGAAGTTGTTCGGCTCCGGCGGGACGTTCACCAACCTCGCCCGCATCGCGGCGGCGCGCGAGCGCGGCAGCGTGCCGCCGGGCGGCATCCACGGGACCTCGGTGTCGTCGGCCGAGCTGCAGCGCATTCTCGAGTGGCTGGCCGCCATGAGCATCCAGGAGCGCCGCGCGGTCGCGGGACTCAACGCCGCGCGCGCCGACATCATCCTGGCGGGCCTCGCCGTCGCCGCCGAGGTGCTCGAGCTCTTCGACGCGCCGAAGGTCACCGTCTCCGCCTTCGGGCTGCGGGAGGGCCTCCTGATCCACCTCGCCCGCCCGGCCCCGGGCGCGCAAGCGCCGAGCCGGGAGCGGGCGCTGCGCCGCTTCGCCGACCGCTGCCGCGCGGACCGCCGGCACGGCGAGCAGACGGCGCGACTGGCCCGCAGGCTGTTCGACGTCCTCGGCAAGCGCCTCGGGTGCGCGCCGGAGGACTGGGAGCTGCTGGAGGCCGCGGCCGTCCTGCACGACGTCGGCACGATCGTGTCGTACAAGAGTCACCACAAGCACAGCTACCACCTGATCGCGCACGCGGAGTCCCTGCCGTTCGCGCCGCGAGAGCGCATCCAGATCGCCCTGATCAGCCGCTACCACCGGAAGCGGGGTCCGAGCAAGAAGCACCCCGAGTACACGGCCCTCGAGCCCTCGGAGCGCGCGCGCGTGCGCCGCCTCTCCGCGCTGCTCCGGGTGGCGTGCGGCCTCGATCGCGGCCACGTGTCGGCGGTCGAGGCCATGCGGCTCCGGGTGATGCCCGACCGCCTCCTCATCGACGTGGTGCCGCGGCTGGTGACGACCGACCTGAAGCTCGAGCTGTGGGGCGCGCAGCGGAAGGCGGACGTGCTGGCGAAGCTGCTGAAGCGCGAGGTGGTGGTACGCGCCGCGCCGTTGCCTCACGCGCAGGCAGCCTCCTAGACACGTTGCAGAACCGGCTCGATTTCGCCGAACGACTGCTGGCTCAGGCAAAGGAACGAGGGCTGCTGTCCGCCGGGAACGACACGTACGATCGTCCGGCGCGGGCAGTCAGACTTCCGGGGACGCGCCGAAAGCCGGATTCGGACGAAGGTCCGGGCCGGCTCTCGGCTCCTGGCGCCCGGCGCTCCGGGCCTGGTCCTGGGCCGCACGTGGCGCCATCGGCGCGCGCCGCAGCCAGCCGGCCCGCGCGAGCATCAGAGCGCCCGCCACGACCGCCAGCAGCAGGGTGTAGAATCGCCACAGCACCAGCAGCTGGCCCGCGGCGCGACCCGGCAGGCTCCCCGAGAACCCCGCCAGGAAACCGAGCTCCACGCCGCCGGCGCCCGCCGGCGTCGGGAGTACCGCCTGGCCGAGCAGCAGCAGGTAGGACCCCACGATCAGGATGCTCGCCTTCACCCCCGGGATTCCGGCCGCCAGGATCGGCAGCACGGCTGTCCGCGCCGCCAGGCTCACCAGGGTGAGGCAGCCGACCGTCGCGAGCAGGGATGGGCGACGGCGGCGCACCGCGACCCAGACGTCGCGGAGGTGATGCACGAGAGCGGGCGGCAGGCGGTGACGGAACCGCAGGGCGAGCGCCGTGCTGACGGCGGCCGGCAGCGCAACGAACACCAGCGCCCGCAGCACGGAGGCGGGCGCCGCCAGCGCCCCGAGGCGGCGCGCGAATTCCCCTGCCGCGCCGGCGAAGAGCCCGGACAGGACGACGACGCCCGCCGCGGTGACCACCACGCTCACGCTGAACTCGGTGATGAAGGCGGCGACCACGGCCGACCCGGCGACGCCCGACCGCTGGAAGGCCGCGAACCGGACCGGATCGGCGCCGAACTGCGCCGGCGTGAGCGCCCCCGCCGCATCCCCGCAGATGTTGACGCCGACCGCGCGCGCCAGCGGCATCGGCACCAGCGCCCGGAGGCGGAAGCCGCGCGCGAGGACGTCCACCACGAGCAGCACGACCACCGCCAGGTGCTGCGACAGGGTGAGCGTCATGCGCCTGCCGCGGCCCCGGCCGCCCGTTCCGGCGGCCGTTCCTCCGAAGCGGTCATCCGGCGGCGCCCGGCGCGCGCGCTTCAGGCTCCGCCGCGAGCCGGTAGGCCGGGCGGAACGCGTAGGCCTGCTGCACGAAGTAGTCCACCGGAAAGCGCTCCGGGTACTCCGTGTAGTCGAGGCCGTAGCGGGCCGCCTTGCGCACCGTCGGGTCGGGAAGGTAGGCCGTGCCGAAGATCCAGTCCCAGATGGCGAGCTTGGTCGAGAAGTTCTTCCCGTACGACGCCTGGTCCACCGCGTGATGCCAGCGGTGCATCTCGGGGCCGTTGATGACGTACCGCAGGGGGCCCAGACGCACGTCGAGGTTCGAGTGGATGAACATCCCCCAGATCGCGCTCACCGCGCCCTTCAGCACGGCGACCTGCGGCGCCGCGCCGAGCAGGACGATCGGCGCGAACTCGACGGTCTGGTTGATCAGGATCTCGAGCACATGCGATCGCACACCCGAGAGCCAGTCCACGTCGGGGACGGAATGGTGCGCTTCGTGAATGCGCCACAGCAGCAGTGAACGGTGCTGGAGGCGGTGGAAGAGGTAGATGTACAGGTCGTGCGTGACGAGGAAGAAGGCGAGCTGGAGGCCGATCGGCCACGCCGACACGAGCGCGAGGCGCGACAGGCCGGTGTGGACGTCGAGCGCGTGGATCACGCGGCCGATCACGATGCCCAGCACGTAGCTCTGAACGAAGCAGTAGAGGACGAAATCGATCCAGAAGCCGGTCCGCAGCACCCGCTGGCCGCGGTTGTACGGCTGCACCCGCTCCAGCAGCACGAACAGCGCGCCGGCGGCGACGACGGCGGCGAACGTCCAGAGCTCGACCCTGTTCACGCCTGCGCCGCGGCCTCCAGCGGCGCCGCGGCAGTGCGCCGCAGCCGCCGCATCGCGCCGAGCTCGCTCTGGTAGACCCGCTTGACGCCGTCCCCGAGCGCCTGCTCGATGTCCCGGAGGTCGCGCATGAGCCGCATCAGGCCGACGATCTCGACCGACGCGGCCTGGTCGGACCCCCACATGCTCCGGTCCAGGGTGATGTGACGCTCCACGAACGCGGCGCCGAGCGCGACGGCTGCGTAGGTGGTGGCCAGCCCGGTCTCGTGGCCGGAGTACCCGACCGGCACGCCGTCGAAGCGGTCGCGCAGGGTCAGGATGGTCCGGAGGTTGAGCTCCACCGGAGGACAGGGATAGGTGCTGGTGGCGTGGGCGATGAGCAGGGAGTCCACGCCGACCACGCCGACGGCAGCGTCGATCTCTTCCATCGTGGACATCCCGGTGGACAGCATGAGCGGCTTGCCGACCCCGCGCAGCTTCGTGAGCAGCGCATGATCCGTCAGCGTCGCCGAGGCCACCTTGATGAACGGCGGATCGAAGGCGGCGATGAAATCCACCGAGGGCTGGTCCCAGCACGACGCCGTCCATGCGATCCCGCGGTCGCGGCAGTAGCGGTCGATCTCCGCGTACTGCGCGAAGTTGAACTCGACCCGCTGGCGGTACTCGAGGTACGTCATGCGCCCCCAGGGAGTGTCGCGCTCCAGCGCCTGCTGCTCGGGAGGCACGCACACCTCCGGGGTGCGCTTCTGGAACTTCACGCAGGCGCATCCCGAAGCGACGGCGCCGTCGATCAACTTCTTGGCGATCTCGACGGAGCCGTTGTGATTGATGCCGACCTCCGCGATGACGTACACCGGCTCGCCGTCGCCGATCGCGCGCTGGCCGACCCTGAGCCAGCGCCGGCGCGGCCCGGGAAGGAGATGGAGCGAGGCGTCCCGGCCGCGCGGCGCCTCCGGCTCCTGCTGGCGCGCCGCCAGGATCAACTCGGCGAACTCCCGAAACGCCCCGTGGCCGCCCCGCCGCGAGGCGACAAAGTGTACGGCGTCGCGTACCGCCGGCTCCGCGTCGGCCGGACAGGCCGACACGCCCACGGAGCGCAGCGCCTCCAGGTCCTGCAGATCGTCCCCGATGAACGCCACCTGCTCCAGCGCGAGGCCGAGGCGCTCGGCGATCGCCGCGATGGCGGGCAGCTTGTCGGCGACGCCGAGATGGATCTCCCTGAGGCGGAGCCGCTCGGCCCGGCGGGCCGCGATCGGCGAATCCTCGCGGCTCACGATTCCGGTCTCGATTCCGGCCGTGCGGAGCCGCTCCACGCCCATCCCGTCGCGGCGCGAGAACCGCGTCATCTCCTCGCCGCGCTCCGAGTAGAGCACGCCGGCGTCGGTGAGCACGCCGTCGCAGTCTGAGAGCAGCAGGCGCACCGCGGCCAGCTGCCCGGCGGGCAGCGCTGGACCCCTGGCGGACGCGGTCACCGGGTCACCACGCCGTGAAGCCGCCGTCCACGACCAGCGTGCTTCCCGTCATGTAGCGCGACGCGTCGCTTGCGAGGAACACGATCGCACCGCGGTAGTCGTCGGGGGACGCCATGCGGCCCAGGGGCGTGCGGGCGCCGTACCGATCCACGAAATACTGCTCCTGCCCGTTCTCGACGCCGCCCGGCACCAGGGCGTTGACCCGCACGCCCTGGCGCCCCCAGTAGGCCGCCAGGAAACGGGTCAGCGCCAGCACGGCGCCCTTGCTCGCCGGGTAGGCCGGCGACTTGACGAACGCGCGGGTGCCGTCCGGCCGCACGTACAGCGACGGGTCGGGCCCGACCAGGGCGTAGGTCGAGGCGACGTTCACGATGCTCCCGCCGCCGCGGCCCGCCATCTCGGCGCCGAGCACCTGCGAAGGGAGGAAGACGCCGGTGACGTTGACGTCCATCATCCGGCGCCACTGCTCGAGCGAGTACGTCTCGAAGCGGCCGGACGCACTTTCGGGCCCGGCGCTCTCGACCTTGTCGTTGATCGCCGCGTTGTTCACGAGCACGTCCACCCTGCCGAACTCCCTCAGCACCAGCTGCCGGAGCTGCTCGAGGTCGGCGGGATCGGTGACGTCCGCGGCCACGGAGAGCACCTTGGCCGCCAGGTCGGCAGCCGCGGCATCAAGCCCCTTCCGGTCCCTGTCCACCAGCACTACCGCCGCGCCTGCCTCGGCCAGCGCCGCGGCGTGTTGGCGCCCCAGCAGCCCGGCGGCCCCCGTGACCACGGCGACACGATCCACCAGCGAGAACCGGGATCGCGCAGGCGCCGCCGCGCGGGCAGGCTTGGTGTTGAAGTGGCTGGTGCGACGGAACACCGGCTCGACCGGCTTCCCGCGCAGCAGGGCGCGCACCTTCCCCGCCGCCACGGCATCCCGGAGAATCGGCAGCACCTCCGCATACACACGCAGCAGGAAGGCCACGTCCTCCGGACCGTGTGAGTAGCTGATCGCGTGCGTGCCGCTCCAGAGTACTCCGCGCCGGATCAGCTCCTGCTGCACCAGCGACTTGAGCTCGAGCGGTGAACCGCCGGGCGGATCGAACGTGACCAGCGTCCGGCACCCGGCGCCGACACACCGCGTGTAGCCGTCGATCCCGAGCCCGCGGGCGATGCGGTTGTAGCCCTCCCGGATCTGGCCGCCGATCGCGGCGAGGTGCGCGGGAACGTCCCGCGCGACCAGCTCCTCCAGCGTGGCCAGCGCCGCCGCCAGGGACAGTGCCTCGCCGCCGAACGTCGTGAAGAAGAACGCGTCGCGCTCGAACACGGCCATGACGTCGCCGCGGCCGGCCAGCACCGAGAGCGGCATTCCGTTGGCGACCGCCTTCGAGAAGGTGCACAGATCCGGGACCACGCCGAAGCGTTCCTGCGCCCCGCCGGCCGCGAGGCGGAAGCCCGTCCACATCTCGTCGAAGACGAGGAGGCTGCCGTTCCGGGTGCAGCGCTCGCGCACGCCCTCCAGGAATCCGCGCTCCGGATCCTCGAACACCATCGGCTCCATGATCACGCACGCCGTGTCGGCGTCGAGCGCCCGATCGAGCGACGCGAGATCGTTGTACTCGAAGGTGCTGGTGAGATCGGCGACCTCGGAGGGAATCCCCGCCCGCCGGTCGGTGACCCCGATGTGCCAGTCGTGCCAACCGTGATAGCCGCAGCACAGGACCTTGGACCGGCGCGTAAAGGCGCGAGCCGCGCGGACGGCCGCGCTGGTGACGTCGGCGCCCGTCTTGCTGAACCGCACGGCCTCCGCACTCGGCACCAGCGCCCGGATGCGTTCGGCCACCTCCACCTCGAGCGGATGCATCAGCGAAAAGGTGATCCCGTCCTCGAGCTGGCGGCGGATGGCGTCGTCCACGGCCGGGTAGCAGTAGCCCAGCACCAGCGGACCCACGCCCATGCTCATGTCGAGATACCCGTTGCCGTCCACGTCCCAGACGCGGGCGCCGCGGCCGCGCCGCAGGTACTTCGGCGCCACCCCGTCGACGTGCTGGCCCGGCCCCTTCGCCAGCGTCTGCGTGCCGGCGGGGATCAACCCGCGGGCGCGCGCCCACAGACGGTCCGACTCGGTGACATCCGGGAAGCCCGGCCCGTCGGCGACCGGGACGACAAGCGCTGAGGCGGCGACGTCAATGGACATCCGTACGCTCCATGGCGGCGGTGACGCGGGAGGCGATGTGGCTCCCGCTCAGGCGCTCGTTGTCCAGCACGCGGTCGAGCAGCGCCGGCGCGAACCAGCGATCCTCGAGGCATACGGCGTCGAGCGGCGTGCGCAGCCGGCGGCGGGCCAGGATCTCGGCGACCGTCGAGTAGAGACCGCCGGTCCGGAAGTGATCTTCCACCGTCACGATGAGGCGCGCGGTTTGCGCCGTGGTGACCACGCACTCCTCGTCGATCGGCCGCAGCGTCCGCATGTTCACGAGCCGCACCGAGAGCCCCGTCGCGGCCAGCCGCGTCGCCGCATCGCTCGCCTCCCGGAGCAGCGCGCCGGCGACCAGCAGGGCGACATCGGTGCCCATGCGCACCACTTCGGCCCGCCCGATCTCGAACGCGGAGTGGCGGATCGGCGCCGGACGATCGACGTAGCGGATGTACCACGGGGCGGCATCGGCGACGACGGCGTCGAGACCCAGCACCAGATCTTCGACATCGGCCGGGCAGAACACCCGGAGCCCCGGGATGCCGCGCATCAGCGCGACGTCCTCGAGCGCCTGGTGGGTCGGGCCGTTGGCGGTGGAGAGAACACCGGGCACGTAACCCACGAGCTTGACCGGCAGGCCTGGCAGCCCCACGTCGGTCCGGATGAACTCGAACGCGCGCATCGTCAGGAACGCGGCGAGCGCGTGGGCCACGGGTATCCGACCTCGCAGCGCGAGCCCCGCGCTCATCCCGACCAGCGTCTGCTCCGCGATCCCCACATCCACGAACCGCGCGCCGAGGCGCTCCGGGAGCCCCCGCACGGGGACGCGGTTCTCCGCGGTCAGGACCACCATCCGCTCGTCGGCCGCGGCCAGGTTGCCCAGCGCGGTGGCGTAGTCCACGGCTACCGCACCGCCAGCGGAGCGGTCACCAGCTCGGCGGGCGAGCGGCCGTGCAGCTCGTGCACCAGCTCCTCGACCTCCGCCGCCGTGAACGCGCAGAACCACCGATCCACCCGATCCTCGAGACTCGGCACGCCCTTGCCGCGCACGGTGCGCGCGATCACGACGCTCGGTGCGTCGGCGGCGAATGGGGCGCCCCGGAACACCGCGTCGAGAGCCGTGAAGTCGTGGCCGTCCACCGTGCGGGCGAGGCACCCGAACGCCCCGAACTTCGCCGCCAGCGGCTCGAGCGGCGTCAGCTCCTCGGTCCGCATGTTCGCCTGGACCCCGTTGCGGTCCACGACGAGCACCAGGTTCCCCAGCCGCTGCGCCTGGGCCACCAGCAGCGCTTCCCAGACCGACCCCTCGTCCAGCTCGCCATCCCCCAGCAGCACGACGACGCGGCTCGGATGTCCCGACAGGCGCGCGTCGTACGCCACCCCGATGCCGACCGACAACAGATGACCGAGCGAGCCCGAGTGGAATTCGACGCCGGGGATGCGGCGGTTGGGATGCCAGTAGAGGTCGTCTCCGGGCTGGAGATGGCGGCGCAGGCGCGCGACGTCGAAGAAGCCCAGCTCGGCGCAAGTGGCGTAGAGCGCCGGAACGTCGTGGCCCTTCGACAACAGCAGATAGTCGCGCTGCGGGTCGGTGAGGTGGCCCGGCGAAATCCGCAGGAACCGGGAATAGAGGTACACGATCAGATCGGCGCACGAGAGTGACGCGCCGACGAAGCAGCCGCCGTCCGCCGTCATCCGCAGGATGTGCTCGCGCACGCGCAGCGCGAGGCCGCGCAGGTCCTCCAGCTCCGCCGGCGTCATCCGCCCCGCTCCTCGGGCGGCTGCCGGGTATCGGCCGAGGAGACCGTCCGGAGCTCACCGAGGTGGGCGCGGTACCAGTTGACGCCGCGGTAACGCGCGTTCAGTTCGCGCACGTCGGCATGCTCGTCGAGGTAGCGCACGATGTCCGCGACGCCGAAGGCGGGGTTCGCCGGGTGGAGCGCCTCGTAAAGCACCCGGATGAGCTTGTAGTCCTCCGGGTAATCGAGCACCGCGCGATGCGTCATCGAGAGGTCCTGGCCGGTTTCCCAGCTGACGTTGCCGAGCCGGAACGCGCCCGGCGTGTCCCACAGGAACGGGGTCGTGTGCTCGCGGTCGAGCGGCCGCTTGGCCAGGCGCCACGCGGCCTCGAGCGCCGCGAAGCTGCACACCTCGACGTCGTTCCCGTCCGGGTAGGTGGGCGGATGCAGGTTGGACACGTAGTCGTAGCGGTCGGCCCGGTCGAGGTACGCGCCAAGCACCCGGTCGATGACCACCGGGTCGATGAGGACGCAGTCGGACGGGATCTTCACGACGTGCTGGGCGCCGAACGCCCGCGCCGCCTGGAGGTGCCGGTCGAGCAGGTCCGTGGCGTGCCCGCGGTAGCAGGCGACGTCCCGGACCAGACACAGCGTCGCGATGGGGTCGTCCTCGGGCGCGGTGGTCGTCGCGACCACCAGCGTGCCGATGAGCCGGGCGCGGGCCACCCGCTCGAGCATGCATTCCAGCACGGTCGCGTCGCCGAGGGACAGGAGCACCTTCCCCGGCAGCCGCGTGGAGCCGGTCCGCGCTTGCACGACCGTGACGACCCGCCCGCTCACGAGGCCGCCCGCAATCCCGACGCCCGGAGACGGGCGCGCGCCATCAGCCGTTCGCACACCCGCGCGATGTTCCGCGCCGAGGCGCCGCCGTTCTGGACGGGGAGCAGCGCGCGCAGCCGCTCGATGTCGAAGTAGGAGTGGCACTCCTTGCCCAGCGCGAGGCCGACGTACACGACGCTCGAGTACTGCGTGATGAGGACGTCGCAGTTGGCGATCATGTGGTTCGTGTTGCCAGCGGCGAACACCAGCGCGCCCGAGAAGCGCGCGCGAATCTCCGCCGTCGAGCGCGCGACGTTCTCATTGGGGTGCAGCTTGAAGATGAGCGGCCGACCGGCGGCGATCTCCTCGACATGGGCCAGGAACCGCTGGCGCCGGTCGCGCTTGAACGTCTCCCGCGTGTCCGAGGTCGCCACCAGCACGTAGCCGCGATGCGGGAAATCGTTGCGGAGGAATGCCCGACAGTTGTCGAAGTTGGGAATCCCCGTGACGACCAGGCGGCCCGCCGGAATGCCCTTGGCGACGAACAGATCGCGGTAGCCCTCGGAGGCCACGCAGAACTTGCTGTAGGCCAGCGACAGGCCGGTCGTGGCCGTGCTGGCGAGCCACCGCGGCAGCCGGAGCGCGCGCACCAGCCGGTAGGCCAGCCCCTCCGGATCGGTCATCCCCTCCTGCACGAGGACCAGCGGCTTGCCACGGACGTTGCGCTGGACCAGGAGATCCGAGCCGGACACCACGAGGTCGTAGCCTCCATGCCGGCCGCGCTCGTCGAGCGGCAGCCGCTCGTCCCGGAGATAGGTATCCGTCATCCTCCGCATCTCCCCGCCGAGGATCGTGAAGTCGAGGAACCCGCTCCGGCTCAGGAAGCGCAGCAGCCCGTCCGAATAGAAAGGCGTGTAGAAGCAATCGTGATCGGCGAGGTGGCGGCCGATCTGGTGCAGCATGGTGGTCTGGTTCAGCGACCCGCAGATGAAGAGAATGCGGGCGCGGCGTGGCGCCGCAGCCACGGGTGCGACGTCCGATCCGCGCTTTCCCGTCCGGGCCGGGCTCCAGGCCGGGGTCACAGCGCCGGTCTCGTCACTCGCCACTGTCTTCCGGGGTGCCGTGCGCCCGCGCGTGTGCCAGCGTCGCTTCCTCGGCGTAGTCCGTAGCCTGCAGATGGTGCCCGTGGGCCATGTGGGCGTGGTGCGCGGCCTGGTGATGGTCCCCGGCCTCGTGGTGCTTCGCGGCTTCACGATGATGCCGGGCCGCCTTCTCGTGGTGCTCGGCGGCGTGGAGATGATGCTCGGCGGCCTTGTGGCTGGACATGCGACCCCCTGGCGGGTGAGTGCGCCACGGCGCGCCCCGGCTGCCGGAGCGGTCAGGCGACGCACCTACAGTGCACCCGCTAGGGCACCGTCTGCGTCAACGGATCGTAAAGGTCTGGTATCAGTAACAGCGAAGGCGGGCGGACGGCTGCGCGGAGGTCGCCGCGGAGCTGTCGCGGTGCGGCTGGGCGACCTAGTAGGGCTGGCCTCCCGCCGGCACGGCGCAGCCGCCGCTCCGGCACGACGGCGCGTGGGCCTCGGGCCGCTTCAGCAGCTCGGCCAGCGACAGCGGCTCCGGCCCCAGGCAGCCGACGAAGCTCACGCCCGAGGACGTCCCGATCCGGCTCGCCCCGGCGCCGATCATGGCCAGCGCCGTCGCGCAGTCCCGCACGCCCCCGGCCGCCTTGACCCCGAGATCGTCACCGACGGCCAGCCGCATCAGCCGCACGGCGTCCACCGTCGCGCCGCCCGCGGCGTGGAATCCCGTGGACGTCTTCACGAAGCGCGCGCCGGCGAGCTTCGCGACCACGCATGCCTTCACGATCTCCTCCGGCGTGAGGATCGCGCTCTCGATGATCACCTTGACCAGTGCGCCGCGCGACGCCTCGACCACGGCGCGGATGTCGTCCTCGACGCAGCTCCACTCGCCGCCCTTGATGCGCCCGAGCGCCGCCACCATGTCCACCTCGGTCGCGCCGCGGGAGACCGCCTCTCCCGCTTCCACGGCCTTGGCCCGCGACGTCGTCGCGCCCAGCGGGAACCCGCACACGCTCGCCACCGCCACCTCCGTCCCCGCCAGCTCTCCCGCGCACAGCTCCACCCAGTCCGGGTTGACGCAGACCGCCCAAAACCGATGCTCCCGCGCCTCCGCGCAGAGCTTCAGGACGTCCTTCCGCGTCGCCTCGGGCTTGAGGAGCGTGTGATCCACGAAGTCCGCGACGCGCCGGGCACCCGCCGCGGGCGTCCACGCCGCGAGCATCCGCGGGCCGCGCCACGAGATGTCCTCGAGGGGGCGCGCCGCCCCCTCTGCAGGACGCACGGACCCACGGACGGACGGACGCACGCCAGAAGCGACCGGCTCCGTCGACTGACGTCCGGTAACCACTGGCAACTTGGCGTCTGGCAACTGGCGACCAGTCGTGCGGCCGTCCGGCAGCTGCACTGCGCCCGCCATCAGCCGACTGACTACCGCGCGCGCGATCTCGTCCAACTCGGCATCGTTCATAGCACCTGCTTTCCCTGGATGTCGACGCGATCCAGGACGCCCACGATGACCGCCTGCACGGGGATCCAGGGATCGTCGAAGATCTTGCGGGCAGACGACCCCTCCTGCACCACCAGCACCTTATCCCCCACGCCGGCGTCCACGACGTCCAGCGCGATGACCTCGGCGCCCTCCGGCTTCATCTCCAGATCGAGCCGCCGCACGAGGAGCAGCTTCTTGCCCTCGAGCCGTTCGTTCTTGTGGGTCGAGACGACGTCGCCGACGACCGTCGCGAGGTACACTAGTCACCCTCCGCGAGGTCGATCCGGTCCACCTTGCCGACGACGGCCGCATCCACGGCGACATCGAGCTTCCACAGCGCGATGGAGGCCTCGCGAGCCGTGATGTAGTAGCACAACTCTCCCGGCCCCAGCCCGAAGGTGTCCGCGGCCACCAGGGGCGCGCCCCGGTCCTCGCCCGCCGCGTCCACCGGCTGCAGCCACTGCAGCGGGATCGCCTTGAGCGTGTCCTGCTTCTGCGTCGAAACCACCCGACCGACGATGCGAGCTAGATACATCTACGGTTGCCGGTCGCGCAGACGCGCCGCCCTCTGTTGCCTATCCCCATCTGAGTCTCTGCGGCGCCCACGGATTCTGCTTTCGCGAGTTCAGATAGTCCGACCGCGCAAACAGCCGGATGGTCGCCGCCCCCGTGATGAAGCCCCCGATATGCGCCCAGAACGCGACGCCCGCCTCCGCCTGCGCGCCCGCGAGGGCGGGCAGCGCGCTCAGGAACTGGAGCAGGATCCAGTAGCCGAGCATCGCCCAGGCCGGCAGCGCGATCGTGGTAATGAAGAACCCCAGAAACACCAGCGAGTAGACCCGCACCCGCGGATAGAGAATCAGATAGGCCCCCATCACGCCGCTGATCGCCCCCGACGCGCCCACGACCGGCACGTTCGAGGACGGATCCATCGCCACCTGGGCGAGCGCCGCCGCGACACCGCACATCAGGTAGAACACCACGAAGCGGAAATGCCCCATCGAGTCTTCGACGTTGTTTCCGAAGATCCAGAAGAACCACATGTTCCCGATGATGTGCATCCACGAACCGTGCATGAACATTGACGAAAAGACGTGGAGGTAGCCGCGGCCCGCGTCCAGCTGGCAGGCCATCCCCGGCCCCAGCGGCACGACCGTGCCCGCCACCGCCCGCCCCGTCAGCTCGGACGGGATCATCCCGAGCTCGCACACGGACCTGGCGAGCGGCTCGCCCATCCCAGCACCCTGCACCAGCACCCACACCAGGACGTTCAGCGCGATGATGGCATAGGTAACGACGGGCGTCTTGAGTGTGGGGTTCTCATCCCGGTAGGGAATCACCCGCTCAACCTAACCTCATCAGGTGGCAAGTCAACGCACCACCAAGCGGGACAAGGCCTTAGCGTGCTGCCGAAATGGCAGAGACGGGGGGCACGGCCCTTGCTCCTGCGACCATGAGCGCTTCTCGCACATCAACCCTAGTTGCGTTCGGAGATTGAGCCATGGCAGAGAAGATCATCGGCATAGACCTGGGCACGACGAACTCCGTCGTCGCGGTGATGGAGGGCGGCGATCCGGTCGTGATCCCGAACGCCGAGGGCGGCCGCACCACGCCGTCCGTCGTGGCGTTCACGAAGGATGGAGAGCGGTTGGTCGGCCAGGTGGCGAAGCGGCAGGCGGTGACCAACCCGACGAACACCGTCTTCTCGATCAAGCGGTTCATGGGGCGGCGGATGCCCGAGGTGGTCGAGGAGATGAAGCGGGTGCCCTACAAGGTGATGGCGGGGCAGAACGATCTCGCCACGGTGGAGATCAGCGGCAAGCGGTACACGCCGCCGGAGATCTCCGCGATGATCCTGCAGAAGATGAAGCAGACCGCCGAGGACTATCTCGGCCACAAGGTCGAGAAGGCGGTCATCACGGTGCCCGCCTATTTCAACGATTCCCAGCGGCAGGCGACGAAGGACGCCGGGAAGATCGCGGGGCTGGACGTGGTGCGGATCATCAACGAGCCCACGGCCTCGGCGCTCGCCTACGGGATGGACAAGAAGAAGGAGCACAAGGTCGCGGTCTACGACCTGGGCGGCGGCACGTACGACATCTCGATCCTCGAGCTGGCCGAAGGGGTGTTCGAGGTCAAGAGCACGAACGGCGACACGCACCTCGGCGGCGACGACTTCGACCAGCGGGTGATCGAGTGGCTGGTGGCGGAGTTCAAGCGCGACCAGGGGATCGACCTCTCCAAGGACCCGATGGCGCTGCAGCGCTTGAAGGAGGCTGCGGAGAAGGCGAAGTGCGAGCTCTCGACGGTGATGCAGACGGAGATCAACCTGCCGTTCATCACGGCGGACCAGGCGGGGCCGAAGCACCTCAACCTCACGCTGACGCGGGCCAAGCTCGAGCAGCTGGTGGATGACCTCGTGCGGCGCACGCTGGATCCGATGAAGAAGGCCCTGGCCGACGCGAACTTGCAGCCGTCGGGCGTAGACGAGGTCATCCTGGTCGGCGGCCAGACGCGGATGCCGAAGGTGCAGGAGACCGTGAAGGAGTTCTTCGGCAAGGAGCCCCATAAGGGCGTCAACCCGGACGAGGTGGTGGCGATCGGCGCCGCCATCCAGGGCGGGGTGCTGGCGGGCGAGGTGAAGGACATCCTGCTGCTCGACGTGACGCCGCTCTCGCTCGGCATCGAGACGCTGGGCGGGGTGACGACGGTACTGATCCAACGCAATACGACGATCCCGACCAAGCGCTCGGAGGTCTTCTCGACCGCGGACGACAACCAGACCACGGTCGAGATCCACGTGCTCCAGGGCGAGCGGGAGATGGCGATCGACAACCGCACCATCGGCAAGTTCCAGCTCACCGGCATCCCGCCGGCTCCGCGCGGCATGCCGCAGATCGAGGTGACGTTCGACATCGACGCCAACGGCATCCTGCACGTGACCGCGAAGGACAAGGCGACGGGCAAGGAGCAGAAGATCCGGATCGAGGCCTCCTCCGGCATCTCCGACAAGGAAATCGAGAAGATGGTGAAGGCAGCGGAGGAGCACGCCGCTGACGACAAGACGCGACGCGAGGAGATCGAGACGCGCAACCGCCTCGACGCCCTGGTCTACGACGTCGAGAAGAACTCGAAGGAGTGGTCGGACAAGCTCGAGGCCTCCGTGAAGAAGCGGCTGGAGGAGGCGGTGGAGGGCGCGAAGAAGGCGCTGCGCTCCGGCGACTCGGGTGAGATCCGGAAGGCGGCGGAAGTGCTGCGGGAGGCCTACAGCGAGGCGGGCCGGTCGCTCTACCAGACCCAGACTGCCGCGAGCGGCGCTGCCGCAGAGCCGCCGGGCGGCGCGGGCGCCGGCGCGGGCAGCGAGCCGAAGAAGGAGGACGTGGTCGACGCCGATTACGAGATCGTGGACGAGTCCAAGCCGTCGGGCAACAAGTAGAACCCGACGCACGACGACGGGTAGAAGGAATCCTCAGAGCAATCCACGGAGGGTGCTGTATGTCGTCGAAGGGTCGTGACTTCGTGAAGCTGGGCGGCATCGTCGCCGTCGCATTCGTGGCGGGGCTCTTCTTCGCCACGGGCCTGGGCCTGCCTCGTCCGGGGCAGGCGGAGGCCGCGCATCCCGTCAACGTCGTGACCGGCCCCCGTGCCCCGCTCCGCACCGTGGACGGGGTGGTGCCGAGCTTCGCGGACATCGCCGAGCGGGTGCGGCCGTCCGTGGTCTACGTGACGGTGCAGAAGACCGAGCGGGGGGACAACGTCCAGATCCCGCCGGAATTCCGGGACTTCTTCCACAACCCGACCGGGCCCCGGATCGTCCAGGGGTCGGGCTCCGGCTTCATCGTATCGCAGGATGGGTACATCCTGACCAACAACCACGTGGTGGCCGGCGCCGACAAGGTGAAGGTGACGCTGCTCGACAACCGCAAGTTCGACGCACGCGTCATCGGGCGCGACCCGCGGACCGACGTGGCGGTCATCAAGATCGACGCCGACCATCTGACGCCGCTGGCGTTCGGCAACTCCGACGACGCGCGCATCGGCGACTGGGTGCTCGCGATCGGCAACCCCCTCGACCTCCAGTTCACCGTGACGGCCGGGATTGTCAGCGCCAAGGGGCGCGGCCTGGCCGGCCTCGGCGACGACAACGATCGCTACCGCATCCAGGACTTCATCCAGACCGACGCGGCCATCAACCCGGGCAACTCCGGCGGCCCGCTCGTCAACCTCCAGGGCGAGGTCATCGGGATCAACGCCGCCATCGCCTCGCAGACCGGCTTCTACTCCGGCTACGGCTTCGCCGTCCCGATCAACCTGGCACGCCGGGTGATGGACGACCTGATCGCCACCGGGCGCGTGCAGCGCGCGGCGCTGGGGATCCAGATCGCGGAAATCACGCCGGAGGACGCCGACGCAGTCGGCCTGAGCGAGATCAAGGGGGTCGTCGTCAGCAGCTTCCCGAGCGAGACCTCGCCCGCGAAGGCAGCGGGCATCCAGCCCGGCGACGTCATCGTGGCGCTGAACGACACCGCGATCGACCACGTGGCCCAGCTCCAGACCATGGTGGGGTTCAAGCGGCCTGGCGAGATCGT